>DAITNL010000015.1:0-29227 GCA_036834665.1 Candidatus Competibacteraceae bacterium
GTCTTCTTGACACAACCGCATACCCTAACCAAAGGTGATTTTATCAGGACCCCGCGCGAGGTTCACGGTGAAACAGCCTTCGGATTCACCCGCGCGCCCTCTGCTGCGCTGCGCTACGCAACCGGGCTGGGGGGCGTCATCCATCCATGGATTCCTTCAACGGGGTTCAAACCATTCGACGCGATTGCGTCCACCTTTTTTTGCCCAGTACATGGCTTCATCGCTACACCGCAACAGGTCGCGTTCGTTATCGCCATGATCCGGATACAGGGCAACGCCGATGCTGGATGAAATGGCCAGGACGTGATCGTCAGATGTCTGAAACGGTTCCTGCAGGGCCAGGCGGATTTTTTCGGCGACCTTCAGCACATCGGCAGAGGTGTGGATTTCCGGTAACAGGATGGCAAATTCATCGCCGCCCATGCGCGCCACCGTATCGGATTCACGGATACACGCCTCCATGCGCCTGGCCACGGCCTGGAGCAGCCAATCCCCCACATCGTGACCCCGTTCATCATTGATCGGTTTGAACTGATCCAGATCGATAAAAAGGAGCGCTATCCGGGTTCCTTGCCGACGGGCGGCCGCCAGCGCGCGATTGATGCGGTCCGTGAACAACGACCGGTTGGGCAGACCGGTCAACCGATCATGGTGCGCCAGCCGCTCCAGTTGCTGATTCCTGCTGGCCAGTTCCCGGCCCAGCTGCTCCAGTTCATCGCGCTGGCTTTTGAGTTCCAGATGATTGCGTACCCGGAGGCGGACCAGCGCGGGGTTAAACGGTTTGGTGATGTAATCCACCGCGCCCAGCCGCAACCCCTCGGATTCCTCTTCCGCTTGGCCCAGCGCAGTAATGAAAATGACCGGGATATTCCGCAGCGCTTCATCCGCTTTCAGCCGCCGACACACCTCGAAACCGTCCATGATCGGCATCATGATATCCAGAAGAATGAGATCCGGCGCGAGTGCATGAACCTTTTCCAGGGCTTCGCCGCCGTTCAGGGCAAAACAGGTTTGGTAATTCGGTTGCAAGGCTTCATTCAGAATCTGAATGTTGATCGGAGTATCGTCCACAATCAGAATGACGGGCTTGGGATGAGACATCACGATTTCCTATCGCTGGATACCATATTGAACGGCAAGCGCTGCGAGTTGATCAAGCGCCTGGGCAAAATGGAGTCGGGTGATCTGTCGGTCCATTTCTTCCAGTTCCGGCGATAGCTCGAGTTGGGCTTTCAACTGATTAAATAAGGGGATGGCTGCCAGATTGTTGTTTTGCAGCATCCCCTGAAGTTCGTTGAATAGCGGCGGCAAGGCATCCAGCGGCAAGGGCGGCGGCGGTGCGGGCACCGGATCGGGGGCAGCGGTTTCGAGGGTGGCAATGGTTTCCAGCACGTCGTCCATCTGCGTTTTGAGCGTGGCCAACCATCGCGAGCCGTCGCTGCCTTTGCGGACTTCCGCTTCCAGCGTACTGGCGGTCGCGAATAGCGCACGCGCGCCGATGGTTCCCGCCAACCCTTTCAGGGAATGCACGATGGCGCTGGCCCGTTCAAGGTTATGGTTGCCGAGTTCGCGCGTCAGTTCAGAGACCACCGTCTGGTGCTGCTCCCTGAACTCGGAGAGGATTTGCCGGTACAGCATCGCATTGCCGCTGGCCCGTTGCAGTCCCATCGCAACGTCCAGGCCCAGGCCCGGCAGGATCGCTGGCAGTTCGCCGGGGTGAACCGCTGCAGTGGTCAACAGGGTCGCCGCAGCCGCCTCAAGCTTTGGCGGGATCCAGCGCACCAGCGCGGCCTGGACTTCGCCCGGCATAATCGGCTTGGCCAGATGATCGTTCATGCCGACGGCCAGGCATTTTTCCCGTTCACCCTGCAGGGCGTGCGCGGTCATAGCGATGATGGGCAATTCGGCCGCGGTCTTGAATTCCCGGATGCAGCGGGTCGCCTCATAGCCGTCCATTTCCGGCATCTGAATGTCCATGAACACGGCGTCAAAATCCGCCGCATGGCGGAGTGCTTCCACCGCCAGCCGGCCATTGGCGGCGACTTGGACCTGAAGTCCCGCCTGCTCGATGATCTCCCGCGCCACTTGTTGATTGATCCGGTTATCCTCCACCACCAGCACCCGCGCGCCCCGGAGCCGTTGCAGCGCTTCCGCCAGCGCAGGATCATGCCGGCGGCGGCCCGGCTCCAGGGTGTCATCGGCGATCGCCAGCCGCAGGGTAAAGGCAAAGCGACTGCCCTGACCGGGTTCACTGACTACCTCCAGGCGACTCCCCATCAGCTCCAGCAGGCGCGTCACAATCGACAGCCCCAGCCCGGTCCCGCCATAGCGACGGGTGACGGAACTGTCCGCCTGGGTAAACGGTTCCAGGATCCGCTGCATCTGCGCCGGGTCCATGCCGATGCCGGTATCGCTGACTGAAAAGGTCAGGGGAATGACGCCATTCTCCATCGCCCCGGCCGGCTCCACCGCAATCACCACCTGGCCCTGTTCGGTAAATTTGACGGCGTTGTTGGCGAGGTTGTCCATAATCTGCTGCAGGCGCAGTGAATCGCCCAGCAACATCGCCGGTACCTCCTCCGACAGCGCAAACCGGATCGTCAGTCCCTTGTCGCTGGCCTTGCCGCCGATGACCGTGGCGAGATGATCAAACACCGCACTCAGGGCAAAGGGGATGAATTCCAGCTCCAGTTTGCCGGCTTCGATCTTCGAGAAGTCCAGAATATCGTTGATGATGCCTAGCAAGGATTCCGCCGAGGCATGGATCTTGGCGACGTAATCGCGCTGGCGGGCGTCCAGCGGGGTTTGCAGGGCTAGATAAGCCATGCCGAGGATGGCGTTCATCGGGGTGCGGATTTCATGACTCATGTTGGCCAGAAATTCGCCCTTGGCGCGGCTGGCGGCTTCGGCGGTCTGTTTGGCGACGACCAGCGCCTCCTCGGTCTGTTTGCGCTCGGTGATATCTTCGACGATGCCTTCGAGATAGGCGACTTTTCCCTTGGAATCGAGCACTTTGCGGCCGGTCATGTCCACAGTGATGATCCGCCCGTCCCGGCGCCGCCAAAGCACGGCGTCACGGTGAATCCAGACCTCGGTTCTCAGCATCTCCTCGACGATCTGCGGGCGCACTGCCGGGTCGACGTAGAGCTGGGCGCTCATATCGGCAATCGCGGCCATCAGCTC
Source organism: Candidatus Competibacteraceae bacterium (assembly GCA_036834665.1). Classification (GTDB taxonomy): domain Bacteria; phylum Pseudomonadota; class Gammaproteobacteria; order Competibacterales; family Competibacteraceae; genus RXIX01. The sequence goes on from DAITNL010000015.1 coordinate 3,184, forward strand.
TTCGGCCGATGAATACCCTAGCATCCTGGCCAGCGCGGGATTGGCGATCAGGAAGCGCCCGCCGGGAATGGAGTGGAAAATGCCGACCGGCGCATGGATGAAAATATTCCGAAAGCGTTCTTCACTCTCCTTGAGCTGCTCTTCGGCCTGCTTGCGCTGGGTAATATCCGTGTGAGTGCCGATCATGCGCAGGACTTGACCGTTCTCGCTGCGATTGACCGCCGTGCCACGGCCGAGAATCCACTTGTAGTTGCCATCCTTGCAACGCAAACGGTATTCGACGACATATTCATCAATTTCCTGATCCAGATACGCCCGCATGGTTCCGGCTACATAGTCCTTGTCATCGGGATGGATACGGTCTACCCATTCCCGGTTAAGATCTTTGATTTCATCTTCCTCGTAGCCGAGCATCGTTTTCCAGCGTCTGGAATATTTCACTTCGTCCGTTTCGGGGTTCCAATCCCACATCCCATCGCCACCGCCTTCTATGGCAAATTTCCAGCGAAATTCGCTCTCGCGCAAGGCTTCTTCCATCTGTTTACGCGCGGTAATATCATTGACGCTACCTAATACCATGCGTTCGTCATTCAGGATGAAGAGACGCGCCGACAACAGACCGATCAGGATCGTCCCGTTTTTTCGCCGGAAACGATACTCGCGCTGGTCGACGCCTCCATGCTCTCGTAAATCCTCGTAAAAATGCTGCCGCGCCGCGCTATCCTCCCAGAGCGACAGATCGGGCGTGGTTTTTCCTACTGCTTCCGCTCGCGAGTAGCCGATCATAGACTCGAAGGCCGGGTTGACTTCCAGTATCCCGCCATCCGCGATCCGGGTGATGATCATGGCCAGGGGTGAGGACATAAAGGCCAGGGAAAACTTGGCTTCGCTGGCTTGCAACGCCTCCTCAGCCTGTTTGCGCTCGGTGATATCGGTGAGTGAACCGGCCATGCGCAGGGGCTGGCCGGTTGCATCCCACTCGGCCTGGCCACGGGAACGGAACCAGCGGTACTCGCCGCTTTTGCAACGCAGGCGCAACTGCGTGTCATAAGGCTCCCGCCGTTGCAGATGGGCCTGTTGCGCTGCATGCACTCGCGGCCGGTCATCCGGATGGACAATGGCGTCAAAGGCGCCCTCCGTATTCTCATATTCATCGTCCGCATAACCCAGCATTTCCTTATAGCGCGGCGAGTGATAGTCGCTGCCGGTTTGAATGTCCCAATCCCAGAAACCGTCGCTGGTACCGCGAATCACCCGGGCGTAACGTGCTTCACTGTCGCGGAGCTGACTTTCAAAGTGTTTGCGTTCGGTCAGGTCAATCAGTTGAAGCAGCAGATGGGGTTGACTGTTGATGCTGGTCGGCAGGATGCGGCATTCCACCCAGAACATTTTGCCGAAAGAAGTGACTATTTGAATTTCACGCGCCCGCCGACAGTGATGCTCCAGGGCGATCAGACATTCATCAAGCAAACCGGATTCCTTCCAGGAGCTAATGGTATTGAAATTCTGCGCCTGCAAAGTTTCCCGCGATGCGCCCACCAGTTGAGCCAGCGCCTCATTCACCAATACGCATTCGCCGGTTGCGGCGTACACGCCCATGGGTAACGGCGAATCGATGAGAATGGTCCGGTTAAAGTCCAGGGCATCGGAAAGTCGAGTGGTTTCTAGGACCAGAGTGCCGATCGCCCGCAGGCGATAAAGGACGAAAGCGACTGTGATAATCGCGGTTGACGCTATGAAGAGCAGAGTATGGCTGTCAAAAATCATGTCAATTTATCTTGTCTCATCTTATCAATCGGCGCATCGGGGATATCTTCTGAAGGGTGGAAAAGTGCTCTTGCGCCGCTGACCATTCCTGCAGGGTGCATCAGCGTTTTATTGATCTTTGAAATGCTCCAGCCTGTCAAGGCCAGCCCGGTGCAGCTGGCGTCTGCGGCTTCCAGCGAAACCGCGTTGATCGCCATTATCCGCGCTTGTCTGCGCCATGCCGAGGACAGATACTCAAAATAAACGCCAGCGGCGCAGCGGCGTGAGCTGATCGCCGATCCGGAAACCTTGTTGCGTCTGCACGCACTGTTCTGGAGCCGTCCGCCGATCAATGCCGGCGCACTACCCTGAGCGGAGCGCACTGGTGCAAGCCGGTGCCGGATCGTTATACTGAGCGGCCTTGGAGAGGTGGCAGAGTGGTCGATTGCGGCGGTCTTGAAAACCGTTGACCCGCGAGGGTCCGTGGGTTCGAATCCCACCCTCTCCGCCAATATTAATACCCAATACATTGATTTAAATAATTTTTTATGATTTGGAATAATTCTAACTATCAATTCCACTATCAATGATCGGTTCTGGGCTGAACGGACACCGGCGTGGCTTAATACGGTTATTACGCACCCCCGCCGTGACCACTGTAGTGGTTGAACACCGGGATCGGCCGATGCAGTTTGGGTTTGAATACGTTGATGCGGCGCTGGCAGCGCAAGGTCGAACTCTGGTGCTGGCTGACCCTGCAGAAGTCACAGACGATCTCGTGCGCGACATGGCCGAGGTACTGACCTCAATGTGCGCCCGGTTATACAGGCGACGGGTTGTTCGCGGACAATCCCGATGAGCGAATCCGTTCTGCTGTTGCTGTTCCCGGCCGCGTTTCTGGCGGGTCTGGTAGATGCCGTGGTGGGTGGGGGCGGCCTGATCCAGATTCCGGCCCTGTTCGCGGTCGAGGGCGGGCAGAGTCCGGCTACCCTGTTTGGCACCAATAAGTTCGCCAGTGTCTTCGGTACCGCCAATGCGGCCTGGCGCTATGCCCGGCAGGTGCGGATGCCCTGGGGGACCACGCTGCCGGCGGCCCTGGCCGCCTTTGCCTTTTCCTATCTGGGTGCGGCGGCGGTGGCCTGGCTGCCCCGCGAACTGCTGCGACCCCTGATTCTGCTGCTGCTGCTGTTCGCCGCCGGCTATACCCTGTGGCACAAGGATCTGGGCCGGGTGCACCGGCCAGCTCACTCCGGGCGGCGGGAACTGCTATGGGCCACCCTGCTCGGTGCCTTGATCGGGTTCTATGATGGCTTTTTCGGACCGGGCACCGGCAGTTTCCTGATTTTCCTGTTCGTGCGCTTTTTCGGCTTTGATTTTCTGCACGCCTCGGCAGCGGCCAAGGTGGTGAACGTGGCGACCAATCTGGCCGCCCTGGGCTTCTTTCTGCCGCATGGCCATTGGCTACCGCCGGTGGCAGTGGGCATGGCGCTGTGCAATGTGGGCGGTTCGCTGCTCGGTACCCGGCTGGCGCTGCAGCACGGCAGCGGTTTCGTGCGTCGGGTATTCCTGCTGGTAGTCGGCGCCCTGCTTCTCAAGTTCGCCTGGGATACCTTCCGCTGATCCAGTGATCCCGCCCTGCACCGTGCTCAGGAGTGCCAGCGCTGCCAGCGGGCGATCAGGAACTGGCGCGCGCCGGATACATCCAGCACCACGGCGGCGAGTGCATAACTCAGCATGCCCGCGCCTATTGCGCCCAGCAGGCCCCAGGCATCGAGCGGCCAGTGCACCGCCAGTAGCACCGCCGCCATACCGCCGCAGGCCAGCAGACCCTTGCCCAGATCGACCGGCACCAGCGGAATCGGGAAGCGCTTGCGCATCAGCAGCACCCGCGCCACTACGCCCAGCGTATAGGCGACCAGGGTCGCGGCAATCGCGCCATCCAGACCCCAGAGCGGAATCAGCAGCAGATTCAGCAGCACGTTCGCCAGCGCCGCCAGTCCGGTAGTCAGCATCAACAGCCGGGTGTGTTGGGTGATCAGGAAGGCGTGCGCGGTGTAGTGGGACATGATGCCGTTCAGCAGGCCGGCCACGGCAACCCAGGGCACGATATGGGTAGTTGCGGCGCGGAAGTCTTCACCGACCATCACCGCCGCCAGGGGCGTGGCCACCAGCGCCAGACCAAGGGCGCCGGGTAGGGCGATCAGGATCAGACTGCGCGCGGTCGAGGCCATCACCGCACGCGCCGCCGCCGTACCGCCTTCGTTCAGCGCTGAAAAAGCCAGCGGCACCGCCGCCGCACCAGTCCAGCTGAACAGGATCGACAGCGGCCGGTCGGCCAGGGCATACGCGACTGCGTAAACGCCAACCGCCTGCTCATCCATCAGCCAGCCGATGAAGAAACGATCGGAATTGGCGGTGACCAACCCCAGGGTGAAGGACAGGGTCAGCGGCAGGCCATAACCGGCCAGGCTGCGCAACTCGGCCCACACTGGGCGCGCGCCGATGAGCTGCCGAATCAGGAAGGGCGTATCCAGCAGCAGCACGATCAGATTAGCCAGAGCCATGCCCAGCAGCGGGCCGCTGGCACCCCAGTCCAGATGGGTCACGAACAGCGTGCCCAGCGCCAGAGCGAGCAGATATTGCAGCCCTTCCAGCAGGCTATAGCGGCGCACCCGGTGCGCGGCGCGGTGGCTTTCCAGGCTGATCACCAGCAGGGCCCGTGGCAGCAGCGCCGCCAGTCCGGCCAGGATCAGCGGCCCATAGTCACCGACATGGCGGGCCAGCAGCAATCCGGCAAGGCCCAGGACAACCGCCAGCCCCAGTGCGCTGCTGTAAACCGTGGCCAGCAGGCGCGGCAGTTCATTGCGGTCGCGGCTGTACTCATGAAAGCGGGTGACGCTGGCCTGCAGCCAGAAAAACAGCAGGCTTTGTGCCCAGAGCACCGCTGTGATCACCAGGGCATAACGGCCATATTCGGCAGGATCGAGCAGGCGGCTGAAAATCACCACCATGCCCAGCGCCGCGCTGGCCTGGATCAGATTGATCGGCAGATAACCGGCCAGCAGGCGGTGCAGGGAAGGCGTCATGGCTGGCGATCGTTGCTTTCCCGCAGCGGCACTGCCACCAGCACCGGCAGTTCCAGCGAGCGCTCGGCGTCTTCCGGGGAAATCAGCACTTCACGGAAGAAATCCTTCAGGAAGGCCAGCACTAGGGCGATTACCAGACCACCAAGCAGCGCCAGCACCAGCACCGCCTTGCGCAGGCTGCTGCCCTGCCGCGGTATCTGGGCGTTTTCGATCACGCGCACATTGGCGCTTTTCTGCCGGTCCAGTTCCTCCTGAATCAGGGCTTCCTCGGCCTTCTGGGCATAGACCTGCAGGTTTTTCTCCAGCAGGGTGCGCTGCAGGGTCAGAGCGCTGAAATCGCGCTCCAGGCGATCGAATTCGGCCAGACGCGCGCTGATCTCGCCGATTTGCCCGGTCAGGGATTGCTGGCGGGCGCGCAGCGCGGCGGCTTCGCTTTGCCGGCGGGTCAGATCGGTGTCGAGTTCGTCATAGAGCGGGTTGCGGCCGCTGCGCCGGCTATCGGATTTTTTCGGCGGCGTATTGCCGAGAATGGCGCGCAGCTTGACGATCTGGTCATCGAGGTCGGTGATGAATTTGCTGGTGTCGCTGAATTTGGTCAGCAGCTCGTTGCGCCGCGCTTCCAGGGTGACCAGAGTCGCGCGGGCGGTGTCGCGGGCGTCCTGTTCGGTGTTGTCGGCGAACAGGTCAATGGTGCGCGGCGTGCGCGCCATCTGCTCGCGGATGGTGGTGATGCGCCCTTCGATCTCACGCAGGCGGGTGCTGGTGTCCATCTGGTCATTCTGCAGCGTCGATTGCTGGCGCAGCAGCAGCGATTTCTGGTCGTTGAAGGTGCTGATGTCGTGGCGCATCTTGAAGGCTTCGATGTCCTTCTCCAGGCTGTTCAGGCGCTGGGCAAAGTTGTTGCGCTGCTCGATGAACAGCGGCGCCCGCGACAGAGCGAAGATGCTGCGGCGATGCTCCAGATAAACCAGGATCATCTGGTTGAGGGCTTCGGCGGCGATGGCCGCGTTGGCATTGGAAAAGCGCAGTTCGATCACGCTGGCGTCCTTGACCGGCAGCACCTCCAATTGCGAGGCGAAGCGGATCACGGCCTGATTGAGGCGCGCGTTCCGCCGCGCCTGCTGCGGGTCCATATTGGCTTGCGGTGTGCCACTGCTGAACAGCGTGTGCCACCACGCGGCCAGGCGCGCCAGCAGTCCGGAAGGCGGCGGCTGAGGGGCTGCGTCCTGATCCCCGGCAGCGTCTTCGGTATCGCGTTCCGGGTCGCTCAGGGCGGGGTACAGATGGTTTAGGCCGATATCTTCGATGACCCGCTCGATCAGTTGCGGGTTTTTGAAAATTTCGGTCTCCGAGCGCACGATGCGGTCATCGCCCAGACCCATGTTCATGCTCAGCTCACCGACATCCGGGCGCAGCATGTATTCCTGGCTGGGCAGCACCAGCACCCGCGCCTCAGCGGTGTAGACGGTCTGCAGCTTGAGCGCGATCAGCACGCCACCGAGCGCAATCAGGCTGAAGCTCCACAGCAGGATGCGGCGTTCGCGGAACACCACGGTGAGAATGTCGCGCAGGGTATGGCGCGGGGCGACAAAGGGCCGGGATTCGGCGCGATCGGCATGCGCGGAAAGGGCGACACTTGGTGTAGCGGCGGACATCGCGAATAGCTTCCCCATGCGGTTAGAATGGTTCAGAGCACGGTAGCACAGCCGTCGCCGATCTCCGTGTCAGCCCATTCATTTTTCCCAACCAGTGACGGTTTGCACAACTCATGTTCCGATATAGTTGCAGCATTCTTGTGGTTCTTTGTCTGGTCCTGGCTGCTTGCGCTGCGTCGATTCAGCCGGTCGAGCAGAACACCGACGGTTTTGTCGCCTGGAGCGATGATCTTCCGGAATATGGTTTTATCCCCGGCGACGAGCTGGATGTGAAGCTGATTTATAACCCGGAATTCAGTGACCGGGTCATCGTTGCGCCGGATGGCTTCATTTATCTGGCCCTGGTTGGCCCGGTCAAGGTGCTCGGTCGCAGCCCCGCCGATATTGCGAACGAACTGCGCTATCGCTATGCAGTCGAGCTGCGCCGGCCCGATGTGGTGGTGATTCCGCGCATGTTCAGCTCCGAGATCATCTATGTCGGCGGCGAGGTGCAGCGGCCCGGCGTGCTCAAGCTGGCGCACCGCATGGGCGTGCTGCAGGGCGTTCTCGAAGCGGGCGGGTTTCGCGACACCGCCGGCATCAGCAATGTGGTGCTGATTCGCCGCAATTGCCATAACCAGCCGATGCTGCGGGTGGTGGATGTGCGCGAACTGCTCGAAGGGCGCGCTCCGGATCTGCCGCTGCATCGCTTCGACGTGATCTTTGTGCCGCGTTCGAAGGTGGCCGAGGTCAATCTGTGGCTGACCCAGCATATCTATAACAATCTGGCCTTTTCGAGCAATTTCAGCTACACAGCCAACCGCGACATCACGCCGAATCTGTAACTGTGGCGCGGGTCATCCTCTACAGGCACTGGCCCTCGTTATGATGGCCGCGCTTGTAGCAGGACTGGCCGGGCGCACAGTCAACGCTGAACTGGCAGCGCGTGCCGGTGCTGCGCTCGCGCAGCGGAACCTGGGCCGGGTCGATCTCGGGGATGATCTGGATTGGCGGTTCCCAATTGGCGCAGACACCGGTGCTGCGCTCGCGGGCGAACAGGCACAGGATGCCCGGATTGCAATCGGTGTCGCTGCGGCAACCTGCGGCTAACGCAGCATCCGCCGCTGCAAGCAGGGCCAGCAGCAGCAGGCCCGGCGTGCCTTTTTTTCGCCCGCAGCGGTTCACGGCACCGGCGTCAAGCCCAGCGCGGCCAGCGTGCTGGCGTCGAATTTCCGGCCTGGATTAAGCGGGTCGGCGGGCACGATCACCCCATCGTGGGTCGTTTGAGTCAATCCGGTGGCGGTGGCAATGCCGAAGAAATCAGCATAATCCCACACGCTCCAGCCAATGCCGGCATTGGCCAGATGGGTACGCATATCGCGCAGCCAGTTGTTACGCGATACCGGATCCAGCGATTTGCGCAGCGCGCCAAACTCGGTGCACACCAGCGCTACCCGGTTCTTTTTTGCCCAATCGGTGGCCTTGGCAATTTCCTGAGCGATTTTCATGCTGTTCCAGTTCTCGCGGACATAGCGCCGCACGGCATCGCTGGCCACCTTGGCATTGGCGCCGGGCAGCAGCCGGTAGCTGCTCAGCACCTGGGGCGTGGCCGGATAGAGCAATCCGGTGATCATGCCTTGCGGACCGGACAGAAACGGTTCCCACGGCGCGTTCAGATGAGTGAACAGCATCGGCTCATAGAAATGGAACACATAGCGCACCCGCGCATCCCTGACCGGGGCCATCAGCCGCAGACCGGCGATGCTGCCGCCCTGAATGCCCGAGAGCAGCACCAGATGCGCCGGCGCCTGCTGGCGTACCGCAGCCAGTGTTTCATTCTGCAGGCGCTGCCAGGCCAGTGCGCCGCCGGTCCAGTAGTACTGCGGTTCGTTGAGCAGTTCAAAGGCCAGTTGCCCGGAGGCGCGGTCGGCATAGCGCGCCGCCAGCATCCGCCAGGCGGCCACGAAGGCGCTTTGCACCTTGGCCTCGGTTTCGATCCGGGCGCGCAGGGCGCTTTCGGGATGAAAGTCGAGGATGATGGCCAGACCGGTCGCCAGTGCGCTGTCCACGGCCTGATCCAACACGGCCAGATTCGCCCAAGGCGCGTCAGGGGCGCCATCCGGATTCCAGCCCAATCGCACCGGGTCGAAGGGCAGGCGTATATGGTCAAGGCCGGCCTGGCGAATCAGGGCGAAATCGGCGCTGGTGACCGGCTGCCGGCCCTCGTATTGCAGCCAATGGCTGAGATTGACTCCGCGTTGCAGGATAGGCAGCTCGGCAGCGGTGGCAAAGCCGGGCAGCAGCAGCGTCAGGAGCAGCAGCAGGCGTTTGAACAGAGGCTTGAGCGGGGTGTGGGGCATGAGTGGAGATCTCAGGGCAGGAGTGCGTAGCAAGCGGTGCGCGAATGATCAGGATGGGCCAGAGGCCGGCACAGTCCCGGCCGGAGCCAGCAGCCGTGCGTAGAGCGCCGCGACCTGGGTGGCAGTGTGTTCGATGGTGAACTGCCGCTCGAAGCGCAGCCGGGCCGCTGTGGCCAGGCGTGCGCCCAGAGCCGGGTCGTTGAGCAGGCGCAGGATGGCATCGCTCAGGGCGGCGGTATCGCCGACCGGGATCAGCAATCCGGTGACGCCGTCCTCGATGGCGTCCTCGATGGCGCCGACCGGGGTGGTGATCACCGGCAGGCCGGTCGCCATGGCCTCCAGAATCGCCACCGGCAGCCCTTCCATATGCGAGGGCAACAGGAATGCATCGCTCTCGGCCAGCAGCCGCCAGGCTTCGTTACGTTCCACCCAGCCGGGTATTTGGACACGCTCCGTCAGGTTCAGACGCTGCAGCTCGGCGCGATAGTGCTCCACCAGGCCATTGCCGGCCAGGATCGCCGTCCACGGCAGGGTGCGCAGCCGCGGATCGGCCAGCGCAGCCAGCAGTTCCGGCGTGCCCTTGCGCGGCCCCAGTTCGCCCAGCGTCAGCAGACGGCCACCCTCGCGCAGTGTGCGCCAGGCGATCGGTGGCTCGCTGTAGCGCGGGTCGGGAACGCCATTGTGGATGATGGTGACCCGCTGCTCTGGAATCCCCAGCGTGGCGGTGAAGTAGTCGCGCCAGTAGCCGCCAATCACCACCAGTTGCTCGGCGCTTGCCATGGTGCGAATCACGGCGCGACGCAGGCCGGCCGGGCGCAGCCGGTCCATGAATTCAACGAAATCGGCGCCATGCAGGTGCAAAATCACCGGCAGACCCAACGCGCGTGCCAGCAGCAGCAACAGCAGCTTGCGGAACACGCTGCCATAGGCGGCCATGTGGATGTGGACCAGATCGATATGGCCACACAGCGCGTGCCAGCCCAGACGCAGCCAGGCCAGGGCGAACCAGAGTGGCATCTGCCAGAACGGTCCGGGGCCGTAGGTATCCACCACCCGGCACTTCACCTGGGGCGCATCACGCGTCAGGGTAGGGATCAGGTAAGCGAGAAAGCGCCCCATGCCGCCACGGCCGCGCAGGCCCCCCGGTCCAAAGTGCCAGGCCCGGATGATCTTATTATTCTTCTGCAAGGTGCTCATTTCAGGGTACCAATCTTGGCAGCAGAGGTGTGGGAGTGGACGAGACAGGCCCGTGCAGGCAGTGTACGTTATTGATCGTCAAGCGACCATCAGCTCCCGTTGCACATCGCCGCGCGACTCAACCGAACAGGATCAGCAGCCAGACCACGGCAGCGTTGAGCAAGGCCATGAAGACTGCCGCCGAGCCGATATCCTTGGCCCGGCCGGACAGTTCATGGCGTTCCAGGCCGATGCGGTCGATGGCCGCCTCGATGCCGGTGTTGAGCAGTTCGACGATCACCAGCAGCAGCAGGCTGCCAATCAGCAGCACCCGCTCCACGGCGCTGTCGCCCAGCCACAGGGCCAGCGGCGCCAGCACCACGCACAGCAGCCCTTCCTGACGAAACGCTTCCTCGTTGCGCCAGGCGGCCTTCAGTCCAGCCCAGGAATAGCCGGTGGCGTTGATCAACCGGCGCCAGCCGGTGTGCTGCTGGTAGGCCATCGCTCAGGACGCCGCCGGCCGCCAGGCCAGGTCCATGTCGCGGGCGGCGCGTACTTCGTCCAGACGCCGGATCGGTCGATGGTGGGGCGCGCCCTTGACCCAGTCCGGATCATCCTCGGCCTCCTGCTGAATCTGGCGCAGCGCGGCGACGAAAGCATCCAGTTCTTCCTTGCACTCGGTTTCGGTCGGCTCGATCAGCAGGCATTCCGGCACCAGCAGCGGGAAATAGGTGGTCGGGGCGTGGAAGCCGAGATCGAGCAGGCGCTTGGCAAAATCCATTGCCGTGACCCCGAGGCTCTTGGCCTGACGGCGCAGGGTGATGATGAACTCATGACTGGCGCGCCGCTGCGGAAACGCGGCCTCGAAACCGGCCCGGCTCAGTTCCGCCAGCAGGTAGTTGGCGTTGAGCGTGGCGTATTCAGCGACCCGGCCCATGCCGGCGCGGCCGAGCAGCCGGGCGTAGATATAGGCGCGCAGCAGGACCCCGGCATTGCCCATGAACGCCGACAGCCGGCCGATGCTCTGCGGCCGCTCGGCTTCGCTCAGCCAGCGATAGCGATCACCGTCACGGGCGACGATCGGCACCGGCAGGAACGGTTCCAGCCGGGCGCTGACTGCTACCGGCCCGGCACCCGGACCGCCGCCGCCATGCGGGGTGGCGAAGGTCTTGTGCAGGTTCATGTGGATCACGTCGAAGCCCATATCGCCGGGACGGGCCTTGCCGAGGATGGCGTTGAGGTTGGCGCCATCGTAGTAAAGCAGGCCGCCGGCAGCGTGAACGATCGCGGCGATCTCGCTGATGTTGCGCTCGAATACGCCCAGGGTGGAGGGATTGGTCAGCATCAGCCCAGCGGTCTGCGGCCCGACCGCCTCGCGCAGCGCGGCTAGATCAACATCGCCCTGGGCATCGGTGGGGATTTCCCGCACGCTGAAGCCACACATGATCGCCGTGGCCGGGTTGGTGCCGTGCGCTGCGTCCGGCACCAGGATCTCGCGCCGCGCCTCGTCACCGTGGGCGCGGTGATAGGCACGAATCATCGCCACCCCGGCGAATTCACCCTGCGCCCCGGCCATCGGCGTCAGCGATACCGCCGCCATGCCGGTCACTTCGCGCAGGATCTCCTGCAGGTCGTAGAGACAGGCCAGAAAGCCCTGGTTGACCGCTTCCGGCGCCAGTGGGTGCCGGCCGAGAAAGCCGGGCAGCGAGGCCAGCCGGTGGCAGACCCGCGGGTTGTACTTCATGGTGCAGGAGCCGAGCGGGTAGAAGTGGGTGTCGATGGAGAAATTCTTCTGCGACAGCCGGGTGTAGTGGCGCACAGCCTGCAGTTCCGAGACTTCCGGCAGCGGTGCGGCTTGGGTGCGGCGCAGATGCGCGGGCAGGTCGGACAGGGCATCGGCCGGCGCAGCGGTAGGAATGACGCCCGGACGGCCGGGACGGGATTGCTCGAAGATCAGCATGGTTGAGGATCCCACTCCAGTTACCGCAGCACGGCCAGTGCCGCCGCGTAGTCCGGTTCCTGGGCGATTTCGGGCACCAGTTCGGCATGACGGACGACATTCTGTTCATCCAGCACCAGCACGGCGCGGGCAGTCAGGCCCGCCAGCGGCCCGTTTTCCAGCAGCACGCCATAGTCCTTGGCGAAGGTGCGCGAGCGCATCATCGACAGGGTCACCACGTTCTCCAGGCCCTCGTTGCCGCAAAAGCGCTTCTGGGCAAAGGGTAGATCGGCGGAGATGACCAGGATCACCGTATCGGGATGCGCCTTGGCATGTTCGTTGAACGTGCGGGTTGACAGCGCGCAGACCGCCGTATCGAGACTGGGCACGATGTTCAGCAGCTTTTTCCTGCCGGCGAAATCGGCCAGGCTCAGATCCTTGAGGTCGGCAGCGACCAGTTTGAAATCGGGCGCGGTTGCGCCGACGGCGGGCAGTTCGCCATTAGTGTTGATCGGGTTGCCCTTGAGTGTCACGGTGGCCATGTCAAAGCGCTCCAGCGGGAAAAGGAAAGATCGTGCAGACGCCTGGATTGTTCTGGTGCCTTACACCACCGCCGCCAGGGCCGTGGCATAGGCGCGCAGGTCAGCGGCGTCCTTGGTTTCGGTGGCACAGATCAGCAGAGCATCACCCAGTTCGGGATAGTCGCCGCTCAGGTCGAGGCCGCCGAGGATGCCGTGCGTGCGCAGGGCCTCGAGCACCGCGCCAGCGGAACGCGGCAGCTTCAGGACTGCTTCATGGAACAGCGGGCGCTTGAACAGCGGGCTGACGCCGGGAATCGCGCTCAGCTGTTCCAGCAGCGCCCGAGTGTTGGCATGGCAACTAGCAGCGACCTGTTCCAGACCGTGCGGCCCGAGCAGCGTCAGATACAGTGTTGCCGCAGTGACCATCAGGCCCTGATTGGTGCAGATGTTGGACGTGGCCTTGGAACGGCGGATGTGCTGCTCGCGGGCCTGCAGGGTCAGGGTGAAGCCGGGCTTGCCGTCCAGGTCCACGGTGCGCCCGACCAGCCGCCCCGGCATCTGCCGCACCAGGTCCTGCCGGCAGCACAGGAAGCCGAAATAGGGTCCGCCGGAACTGAGCGGCGCGCCCAGGGGCTGACCGTCGCCACAGGCGATATCGGCGCCGCGCGCGCCCCACTGCCCCGGTGGCTTGAGTACCGCCAGCGTGGTTGGATTGACCACCGCCACCGCCAGCGCATTGTGCTGATGGGCCCAGTCGGTCAGGGCATCCACGTCTTCCAGAACGCCGAAGAAGTTGGGTTGGGCGATCACCAGCGCGGCGATGTCCTGCCCGGCCCAGGGTGCGAGTGCTTCGACCGGGGTATGACCGCCGGCTGGATCGTAGGGCACTTCCAGCAGTTCCAGGCCCTGGTTATGGATGATGGCGTGGGCGGCGCGCCGGTACAGCGGGTGCAGCGTGCGTGGTATCAGGATGCGCTTGGATTTCGACTTGCGATTGGCACGCACCGCCATCAGCAGTGCCTCGGCCAGCGCCGATGCCCCGTCGTACAGCGAGGCGTTGGACACCGCCAGTCCGGTCAGCCCGGCCATCATGCTCTGGTACTCGTAGAGTACCTGCAGGGTGCCCTGGCTGGCCTCGGGCTGATAGGGCGTGTAGGCGCTGTAGAACTCGCCGCGGCCGACGATTTCCCAGATCGCCGCCGGGATGTGGTGCTCGTAGGCGCCGGCGCCAAGGAAGCAGGCCAGCGGCGGGTCCTGGGTGGCGCGGGCCGCCATCAGGCGCGTGACCTGGGCTTCGCTGAGGCCCTCGGGCAGTGCCTGCAGCGCGCTGATGCGCAGCGCGGGTGGGATCTCGTCGAACAGGGCCTCGATGCTGGGGGCGCCGATCGCCTCCAGCATGGCCTGGACGTCGTCTGCGGTATGCGGAATGAAGGGCATGGGCAGCGCCTCGCCTAGCCGGCCAGCTTCGGGTTGGCGAGCGAGGCGTCATCGTCATCATCGGCCAGGGCAATGGCCGCGTAGGCATTGGCATCGAACAGACCGTCCAGGGCGGCGCTGGTCTTGATGCGGAAGATCCAGCCTTCGCCGTAGGGGTCCTGGTTGATCAGTTCGGGGCTGTCGGCGAGCAGTTCGTTCACCTCGACGATCACACCATCGAGCGGGCTGTAGACATCGGAAGCGGCCTTGACCGATTCGACCACGGCACAGCTTTCGGCGGCGCTCACCACCCGACCGACTTCGGGAATTTCCACAAAGACCAGATCGCCGAGCAGGTGCTGGGCATGGTCGGTGATGCCTACGGTGACGATGCCATCCTCCTGGGGACGCAGCCACTCGTGGGATTCGGTGTAACGCAGTTCGGCGGGAATGTTGCTGCTCATCGGCGGTTCCTCGACAGGGGTTCGGTAGGGAGCGGGGAATGGGTGCGGCTAGACCGGGCGCGAGACGAACGGCGGCTTGACCACCAGGGCCGACAGGCGCTTGCCGCGCACCTCGACCTGGCAGCGCTCGCCGATGCCGGCGGTGACCCGGGCCAGGGCAATGCCCCGGTTCAGGGTCGGTGAGAAGGCGCCGCTGGTGGTCTGGCCGATTTCGCGTGTGCCGTCATGGACCGTCTGGTGGCTGCGCAGCACGCCGCGCTCTTCCAGCACCAGGCCAACGAAGGTCTGCGGCACGCCAGCGGCGCGCTGCTGTTCCAGGGCGCTGCGACCGATGAAATCGCGATCCGCCGGCTGCCAGGCCACCGTCCAGCCCAGCCCGGAGACCAGCGGCGTGGTAGTCGTGTCCATGTCGCTGCCATAGAGATTCATGCCCGCTTCCAGGCGCAGGGTATCGCGGGCGCCCAGACCACAGGGGGCAACGCCGGCGGCCAGCAGTTGTGCCCACAGCGCGGGGGCTTGCGTCGCCGGCAGCAGGATTTCCACGCCGTCCTCGCCGGTGTAGCCGGTGCGGGCGATGAACAGGGTGTCGCCGTCCACGGCATGAAAGCGGCGGCTGGCACGCACTGCGGCCAGGGTATCGGCATCGAGCACTGCGGCCAGGTGCGCCAGTGCCTCGGGGCCCTGCACCGCCAGCATCGCCAGATCGTCGCGCACCGTCCAGGCGGCGCCGTAGCGCTCGGCGATCGCTGCGATCCAGGCCAGATCGCTATCGCGCGTGGCGGCGTTCAGCACCAGCCGATAGCCGGCCGCGCCCCGGTCATAGACGATCAGATCGTCGATGACGCCGCCGGCCTCGTTGAGCATGCAGGTATACAGCGCCTTACCGGGATACAGGCGGGCTACGTCGTTGGCCAGCAGATAGCGCAGCAGCATCCGGGCCGGCCCGGGCTCGGCGAAATCGACAAGGGTCATGTGCGAGACATCGAACAGGCCGGCATCGCGCCGCACCTGATGATGCTCGTTCAGTTGCGAGCCATAGTGCAGCGGCATGTCCCAGCCGCCGAAATCAACCATTTTCGCCCCCTGGGCGAGATGGCTGTCATAGAGGGGAGTGCGTTTAGCCATGCGAAAGACCCGGTGGGGTGGATGGATCATGGCGTGGAGCCAGGCCATGATGACCGGTGTCCAGGGCGCGCCCGGTCACGGGTTAAGGTACGCGGGTACGGGATCCCGGTTTTTGTTGCATCTTCCGCGCATTCCGGATCCGGGCGCGGGCTCCAGGCTGGCGAAAAGCATCGCGCGCATGCCGGCACAACGCAAGTAGTACGCGAACAGTGTGACCGCGGGCCATGACTAGCGCAGCCGGCTAAGAGCATAAAAGCCACCGCTGAGGAACAGTAGCGAGGGCAGCACCGCGCCCAGCACCGGTGGATAGCCATACAGCAGCACCAGATTGCCGAGCAGAAAATTGATCAGGAAGAACGCCAGCCCGAGCAGCAGGCCAATCAGCAGGCGCTGACCGACACCGGCGGCGCGCTGCGGGCCGAAGACGAAGGGCAGCGCCACCACCAGCATCGCCACATACACCAGCGGCGCCAGCAGCTTGCGCCACAGCGCCAGCCGGTAGCTCTGCGCGTCCAGACCATTGCGTTCCAGATAGTCGATGTACAGCCACAGCTCACGGATCGCCAACTGGCTGGGGTTGGCCGCCAGCACGTCAAGAATCTGCGGGCTGATCGCCGAATCCACCGCCAGCGCGGCCAGTTGCCCGACGCGCGCGCTGTCGCCCTCCAGCACGGTGCGGCTGACGCCTTCCAGCAGCCAGCGGCCCTGTTCATAACGCGCGCCCTGGGCGTGGGTCACGGCCTCCATCTGCGCATCGGGCTTGATGTGGAACACATGAATATCCATCAGGCGAATGCCGGGCAGCACCGCGCTGACATGGACGAAGAATTCACCATCCCGCGCCCAGAAGCCGCGGCCACCGCGAATCTCCAGTTTTTCGCCCCGGGCCACCGCGCGCTGCTCACGGGCTATTTGCTCCAGCGGCGGCGCCACGAATTCGCCAATGGCCAGCACCACCAGACTGAGCAGCAGACCGGCCTGCAGAGCCGAGGCGCTCAGCCGGCTCAGCGACAGGCCCGCAGCGCGCATCACGATCAGCTCGCTGCCCGCGGCCAGCGTGCCCATGCCCAGCAGGCCGCCGACCAGCAGCGCCATCGGAAACAGCTCATACAGTTGCCGCGGCTGGATCAGCAGCAGGTAATTAAACGCTGCCGCGAAGCTGTAACCACCCTTGCCGATATCCTCCAGCTCCACCAGCAGGTTGAGAAAGGATTCCAGCAGCAGCAGCACCAGCAGCGCGATTACGGTGGTGCTGGCGACGGTGCGAAAAATGTAGCGATCGATCAGGGTCATGGCATCAGGCCCCGGCAGCGGCAGGGCGCCACAGCCGGCGCTGCAGCCAGCGCCAGCTGGCGGTGCCCGCCACATGGTAGAACAGCAGGAACAGGCCCAGCAGCAGGAACAGGCCATGCACCCACCACAGGCCGACGCCAGCGCTGACCACGCCATGACTCAGCCAGGACTCGCCGACGCCGATCAGGTTGAAATTGATCGCGTAGATCAGCACCGCCGCGACGATGCGCCCATAGCGGCCTTCGCGGGGCCGGGCGCGGGCCAGCAGCGGCGCCCACAGGGCAATCAGCAGCACGCTGAGCGGACTGTTCAGGCGCATCTGCAGCTCGGCGACGTGCATCGGCTCGCTCGATTGCAGCAGGCGCAGGGTGGGCAGGGCTTCGCGGTGCTGCCAGGCCTCGGTAGGCGGCGCGGTATCGACACGCACCGAAGCCTGTTCGAAGTGCAGCATCTGGTAATTGCCCTGCCCGGGCGTACCCTGATAGCGATAGCCGTCTTCAAGCACGATATGACGGATGCCGTCGGCATCGACGATCTGGCGGCCCTGGAGACCGGTGGTGACACTGATCGCGCCATCGGCCTCGCGGCTCTGGATGAAGACGTTGCGCAGCTCGCGCTCATCCAGAGCGCCGATGTACACCACGTGCCGACCGCGGAGCACCTCGCGGAAGGTACCGGGCGCGAACATCGACACTTCCGCCTCTTTGCGCGCGCGGGCCAGCACCTCGAACTGCAGCTCCATGGTCATCGGCACCACGAAAAACGCCAGTCCAGCGCTCAGGACTGCCAGCGGTGCCGCCAGCAGGAATACGGCCCGATAGACCGACAATGGGCCATAGCCGCAGGCCGCCAGTGCTTCCATTTCGTGATCGCGGTACAGCCGCCCCAGTGCCAGCATGATGCTGAGCAGAAAGGCCAGCGGGATCAGCACCACCAGGAAATGCAGCGCCTGCAGGCCGATCAGGGTAAAAATGGCATCGCGCGCCAGCAGCCCGCTGGCGGCCTTGCTCAGATAGCCGGCCAGACGATGGCTGAGCACCATCGCCAGCAGTACCACTGCGGTTGCCAGCAGGGTCAGGGCGATCTCGCGGATCAGGTAGCGATCAATCAGGGAAGGCACGCGCGATCCGTTGCCCAGGGCGCTGTGCGACCGTTTCCGGGTCAATGGCGCTGCGGGTCTCAGGTGTCGGGTGACCGGCTGCTATCATCATGCTTGTTTCGAGCCTGGTTGCAGAGCTGGATGAGGTCTTTTCAATCCGGGCAATCCTGGATTTTGGCCTTCAAACCTTGAAAAAAACAAACGGGGGGTAGCCCATCAATGGAATTTACGGTTAAAAGCGGCAATCCGGAAAAGCAGCGCACGGCCTGCCTGGTGCTGGGTGTCTACGAATCACGGCGGTTGACACCCGCCGCCGAGCAGTTTGACACCGCTTGTGGTGGTTATCTTAGCAATCTGCTGCGCCGGGGCGATCTGGAAGGCAAGCCTGGCCAGTCGCTGCTGCTGTTCAACGTACCCGAAGCCCTGTGCGAGCGCGTGCTGCTGGTGGGCTGCGGCCGCGAACGCGACCTGGACGAGCGCCGCTTCCGGCAGATCATCACGCATGCCGCAACGGTTCTGAACGATGCTGGCGCCACCGAAGCTACCTTGTATCTGACCGAGCTGACCACCCGCGGTCATGATCTGAATTGGAAAATCCGCCAGATCGTCGAGGCAGTCGAGGAATCGCGCTATCGCTGCGACACGCTCAAGAGCAAGAAGGATACGCCGCGCCGCCCCTTGCGCAAAATTATACTCAGTGTGCCCGGGCGGCGGGAATTGCCCGGTGGTGAACAGGCGGTGCGCGAGGGCATGGCCATTGCCGCTGGCATGAAGCTGACCCGCGATCTGGGCAACCTGCCGCCCAATATCTGTACGCCGGTTTATCTGGCCGAGCAGGCCCGTGAACTGGCGGCGCGCTTTCCGGGCATGCGGGCGCAGATTCTCGATGAGGCGGCCATGGAGCAGTTGGGCATGGGTGCGCTGCTGGCGGTGAGCCGTGGCAGTATCCAGCCGGCGCAGTTCATCCGCCTCGACTATCGCCAGGGTGCTGCGACGCAAAAGCCCTATGTGCTGATCGGCAAGGGCGTGACCTTCGATACCGGCGGCATTTCGCTCAAGCCCGGTGAGGGCATGGACGAGATGAAATACGACATGTGCGGTGCGGCCAGCGTGCTCGGCGTGCTGCAGGCCTGCGCCGAGCTGCAGTTGCCGTTGAATGTCACCGGGCTGATTCCGGCGGTGGAGAACATGCCCGGTGGACGCGCGACCCGGCCGGGCGATATCGTCACCAGCCTGTCAGGCCAGACCATCGAGATTCTCAACACCGATGCCGAGGGGCGGTTGATTCTCTGCGATGCGCTGAGCTATGCCGAGCGCGATGAGCCGGTGGCGGTGATCGATATCGCTACTCTGACCGGGGCCTGCATCATTGCTCTGGGCCGGCATCCGCATGGCCTGTTCAGCAACCATCCGCCGCTGGCGCATGCGCTGATTGCCGCGGGTCAGTCGGCTGCGGATCGTGCCTGGGAACTGCCGCTGTGGGATGATTACCAGGACGCGCTGGACAGCAATTTTGCCGATATGGCCAATGTCGCGGGCAACCGCGATGGCGGGGCGATTATCGCGGCCTGTTTCCTGTCCCGTTTTGCGCGCAAGTTCCACTGGGCGCATCTGGACATTGCCGGTACGGCCTGGAAGAGCGGCAAGGCCAAGGGTGCGACCGGGCGGCCGGTGCCGCTGCTGGTGCAATATCTGCTGGACCGGACCGCCGAGGCGGAACGCGAGGGTGATCGTGCCGCGCATTGATTTCTATGTGCTGCCCGAGCATGGGGCGCGTGACAATGGCCGGACGCTGCTGGCCTGCCGGCTGGCCGATAAGGCCTACAGCCTTGGCCACACGGTCTACATCCTGGCCGCTACTGAAACTCAGGCGGCGGCGCTGGATGATCTGCTGTGGACCTTTCGGCAGGACAGTTTCATTCCGCACGAGCGCTATCCGCTGGCGGGTGCTGAAGGGTCGCCGGTGCTGATCGGCACGGCGCCGCCGGCCGGGGTGGATGCTGCGGTGCTGATCAATTGTACTGATGCACTGCCGGACGGCTTCGAGCGCTATGCGCGGGTGGTGGAAGTGGTGGAACCGCACCCGGACGCGCTAGCGCAGTCGCGGCTACGCTTTCGCCAGTACCGGGAACGCGGCCTGAGTCCGGAGACCCATCATCTGTAGCCGGATGTGCTACAGGCGGCTGAGCAGTTCGGCTTTCTTGGCCGCAAATTCCTGTTCCGAGAGAATGCCGTTTTCGCGCAGCCGGGCTAGGCGTTCGATGGTGCCGAGAATGTCGTCGGCGCTGGCGGTGCCGGATGCAGAATTGGGCGCGAACGTCTGCTGCGGATTCTGGTTATAGACCGGCTGCGGATTCTGGTTATAGACCGGCTGCGGATTCTGGTTATAGACCGGCTGATCGACGAACGTGTTGCCTCCGGAAACCACCGGCAGACTGGCCAGCGAGACAGTACCAAACTGGCTGGTGAAGCTCAGCGTGGTATCGCCGCCCTGCTGCTGGGAAACGCCGCCGATATGGTGATCGCCGGTGTCATAGACCGTGATCTGTCCAGCGTTGTCCACCGCCAGTCGCCGGGTGGCCGGAAAGTAGGCATAGCGCATCTGGTTCTGCGCTCCGGAACTGCTGGGCATGCCCAGTTCCGCTGGCCAGCCGCTGGCGCTGAACCCCCCGGGCTGTGCAAAGGACTGACCCATCGTAGCCGCTGGTGGTGGATACGCCGGTGCCTCGCGCAGGTCGGTGCGGAAGACCAGTTGCGACAGTTCGGCGCACAGTCCATCAACCTTGGCCTTGAGGTTGTAGTTGAACATGTCGCCGACCATGGTCATGCCGCCCTGCATCCACTGTCCCGAGCCGCCAAGGTCCGGGTGGCTGAACTGGGCCATGCTGCCATTGCCGGCGGCGACGGCGTCAAACAGGGTCAGGACCGCGTCGCTGCTTACAGCATAGCGCTGTGCCAGTTCGGCGATGATCTGTTGCCCTTGCGCGTTTAACCTATGCACTGCACGTACTCCTGCGATTTAAAAAGCCATCCGGCTGCAAAGCCGGTTCGCCATGAAAGCGCAGGATCGCCGGCAGGGCAAGCTTTATTCCAACCGTAAAGAGAAAACAGCATGTTTAATGCCATCGTACTGACAAAGGATGACCAGGGCGTGCAGGCCTGCGTGCAGGCACTCGACGAGGCGCAATTACCGGCGGGCGAAGTCACGGTGCGCGTCGCCTGGTCGACGATCAATTACAAGGATGGCCTGGCGATCACCGGCAGCTCACCGGTGGTGCGCAGCTATCCGATGGTGCCGGGCATCGACTTCGCCGGCACGGTCGAGAGCAGCAGCCATCCCGACTGGACGCCGGGCGATGCGGTGATTCTCAATGGCTGGGGCGTCGGCGAAGCGCACTGGGGCGGACTGGCGCAGAAGGCGCGGGTGCGCGGTGACTGGCTGGTGCCGCTGCCGGCGGTGTTCAGCCTGCGCCAGGCCATGGCCATCGGCACCGCTGGTTACACGGCGATGCTGTGCATTCTGGCGCTGGAGAAGCATGGCCTGCAGCCGGGCGATGGCGAGATTCTGGTGACCGGTGCCAAGGGTGGCGTCGGCAGCGTCGCCATTCTGCTGCTGGCCCGTCTGGGCTATCGGGTGGTGGCATCGACGGGACGGCCGGAAGCGGCTGACGCGCTGCGTGCCCTGGGTGCGAGTGCGATTATCGAGCGCGCCGAGCTGGCGACGCCGGGGCGACCGCTGGGCAAGGAGCGCTGGGCCGGGGTGGTTGATGCAGTCGGCAGCCATACTCTGGCCAATGCCTGCGCCACCACGCGGCTGCATGGTGCGGTAGCCGCCTGCGGGCTGGCCCAGGGCATGGACTTTCCGGCCACGGTGGCGCCCTTCATCCTGCGGGGCGTCACCCTGTACGGCATCGATAGCGCCATGGCGCCCAAGGCCCTGCGCCGCGCAGCCTGGCAGCGCCTGGCCCGTGATCTGGATGTGGAAAAACTGGAAGCGATCACCCAGGAACTGAGCCTGAGCCAGGCGATTCCGGCCGGCGCCGACATTCTCGCCGGCAAAATTCGCGGCCGCCTGGTGGTCGATGTGAACCGCTAGAGTGCTGCCGGTGCGGCTGAACAGGGCTACACGGCAGTCGCCATCGTTCGGCCGCTCTGGTATCTTGTAGCGTCTTTCGCTACCCCTCCCATCCCGGCATGACTCGATTCATTTTCATCACCGGCGGCGTGGTCTCCTCGCTGGGCAAGGGCATCGCCGCCGCGTCGCTGGCCGCGGTGCTGGAAGCCCGGGGCCTCAAGGTCACCCTGATCAAGCTCGACCCGTACATCAACGTCGATCCTGGCACCATGAGCCCCTTCCAGCACGGCGAGGTGTTCGTCACCCACGACGGCGCGGAAACCGACCTCGATCTGGGCCACTACGAGCGCTTCGTGTGCATGACGGCCACCCGGCGCAACAACTTCACCACCGGGCGCATCTACGAGAACGTGATCCGCAAGGAACGGCGCGGCGACTACCTCGGCGGCACGGTGCAGGTCATCCCGCACATCACCGACGAGATCAAGCGCTGCATCCGGCTCGGCGCCGGTGAAGCCGATATCGCCATGATCGAGATCGGCGGCACGGTCGGCGACATCGAATCGCTGCCCTTCCTGGAAGCCATTCGCCAGATGGGCGTGGAACTGGGCCGCGAGCGCTCGCTGTTCATCCATCTGACCCTGGTGCCGTTTATCAAATCCTCGGGCGAGCTGAAAACCAAGCCCACCCAGCACTCGGTCAAGGAACTGCGCTCGATCGGTATTCAGCCGGACATCCTGATGTGCCGCTCGGACCGCGAGATTCCGGCCGAGGAGCGGCGCAAGATCGCCCTGTTCACCAATGTCGAACCCAAGGCGGTGATCAACGTCCCCGACGCCGACACCATCTACCGCATTCCGCTGCTGCTGCGCGCCCAGGGTGTTGACGACATCGTCGCCCGCAAGCTGCAGCTCGAGGGTCTGCCGGCCGCGCAACTGGCCGACTGGGAACGGGTGGTGCGCGCCATCGAAACCGCCAGCGGCGCGGTCGATATCGCCATGGTCGGCAAGTATGTCGATCTGACCGACGCCTACAAATCGCTGAACGAAGCCCTGCTGCACGCCGGTATTCACGCCCACACCCGGGTCAACATCCACTATATCGACTCCGAGCGGGTCGAGCGCGACGGCACCGCCTGCCTGGAGCACATGGATGCCATTCTGGTGCCGGGCGGCTTTGGTGAGCGTGGCATCGAAGGCAAGATCGCTGCGGTGCGCTTTGCCCGTGAGCATCGTCTGCCGTATCTGGGCATCTGCCTGGGGATGCAGGTCGCGGTGATCGAGTTTGCCCGCCATGTCGCCGGCCTGGAAGGCGCGCACAGCACCGAATTCCGCAAGGACACGCCGCATCCGGTGATTGCGCTGATCACCGAATGGATCGACGAGGACGGCTCGGTGCAGCAGCGCCGCGAGGGCGGCGATCTGGGCGGTTCGATGCGCCTGGGCGCGCAGCCCTGCCGACTGACCGCCGACAGCCTGGCCGGTGCCACCTATGGCAAGGACGTGATCGTCGAGCGCCATCGCCATCGCTATGAATTCAACAACCGCTACCGTGGGCCGCTCGGCGCCGTCGGGATGCGCTTTTGCGGCCACTCGCTGGACGGGCGGCTGGTCGAGATGATCGAACTGCCCGATCATCCCTGGTTCCTGGCCTGCCAGTTCCACCCCGAATTTACCTCCACGCCGCGCGCCGGACATCCGCTGTTCCGCGGCTTTATCGGCGCGGCGATCCGTCAACGCCAGCAGCGTCATGCCGGAGGTGAGTCATGATGCGTCTATGCGGTTTCGAGGTCGGCCTGGACCGGCCGCTGTTCCTGATCGCTGGGCCCTGCGTGATCGAATCCGAGCAACTGGCCCTGGATACCGCTGGCCGGCTTAAGGAGATCGCCGGGCGGCTGGGCATCCCGTTCATCTACAAATCGTCCTTCGACAAGGCCAACCGCTCCTCGCGTCAGAGTTACCGCGGTCCCGGCCTGGAGGAAGGGCTGAAGATCCTCGAAACGGTCAAGGCACAGATCGGCGTACCGGTGCTCACCGACGTGCACGAATACACGCCGTTGCATGAAGTCGCCGCCGTGGCCGACGTGCTGCAGACCCCGGCCTTTCTATGCCGGCAGACCGATTTCATCGAGAACGTCGCCCGGCAGGGCCGCCCGGTCAATATCAAGAAAGGCCAGTTCCTCGCCCCCTGGGACATGCGCAACGTGGTCACCAAGGCGCGCATGGCCGGCAACGATCATCTGCTGGTCTGCGAACGGGGCGTTTCCTTTGGCTACAATAATCTGGTGTCCGACATGCGCGCCCTGGCGGTGATGCGCGCCACTGGCTGCCCGGTGGTGTTCGACGCCACCCATTCGGTGCAATTGCCCGGCGGCCAGGGCGATGCCTCCGGCGGCCAGCGCGAATTCGTGCCGGTGCTGGCGCGGGCAGCGGTGGCGGCGGGCATTTCCGGGCTGTTCATGGAAACCCATCCCGACCCGGATCGGGCACTGAGCGACGGTCCCAACGCCTGGCCACTGGACCAGATGGAACCGCTGTTGGCGACGCTGCAAGCACTCGACGCCGCCGTCAAGCGTCATGGTTTTCTGGAAACCGCGACGCATCCCTGAAGGCTTGATCATCCCTGCAGATACACCGAGAGGAGTTCACCGATGTCAAAAATTAAAGCGATCCATGGACGCGAGATTCTCGACTCGCGCGGCAACCCGACCGTCGCCGTGGACGTGGTGCTGGAATCCGGCGCCAAGGGCAGCGCCATGGTGCCGTCAGGCGCATCCACTGGCAGCCGCGAGGCGCTGGAACTGCGCGATGGTGACAAGGGCCGCTATCTGGGCAAGGGTGTGTTGAAGGCGGTCGCCAATGTCAATGGCGAGCTGCGCAGTGCCCTGATCGGCATGGAGGCGGTCGATAACCAGGCGGTCATCGACCAGAAGATGATCGATCTGGACGGCACCCCGACCAAGAGCCGCCTGGGCGCCAATGCCCTGCTCGGCGTGTCCATGGCCGTCGCCCACGCCGCCGCCGCCGAGAAGGGCGTGCCGCTGTACAAGTACCTCAACCCCACTGGCCCGTATCATCTGCCGGTGCCGATGATGAACATCCTCAACGGCGGCGCGCATGCTGATAACAGCGTCGACATGCAGGAATTCATGATCATGCCGGTCGGCGCGCCCAGTTTCCGCGAGGCGCTGCGCTGGGGCGCGGAAGTGTTCCACGCGCTGAAAGCAGTGCTGAAGAAGCAGGGCATGAACACCGCAGTCGGCGACGAAGGCGGCTTCGCACCCAACCTGCCGTCCAATGAAGCGGCGCTCGACGTGGTCATGGAAGCGATCCGCAGCGCCGGCTATACCCCGGGCAAGGACATCTACATTGCCCTGGACTGCGCCAGCTCCGAGTTCTACAAGGGCGGCAAATACGTTCTGGAAGCCGAAGGCAAGTCCTTCACCTCCGTCGAGTTCGCCGCCAAGCTGGCCGACTGGGTCGAGCGCTATCCAATCGTCTCCATCGAAGACGGCATGGATGAATCCGACTGGGCTGGCTGGGCGGAACTGACCCGCCTGCTGGGCAAGAAGACCCAGTTGGTCGGTGATGACCTGTTCGTCACCAATACCTCGATCCTCAAGCGCGGCATCGACGAGGGCATCGCCAACTCGATCCTGATCAAGGTCAATCAGATCGGCACCCTGACCGAGACCCTGGCCGCGATCAACATGGCCGCTGCCGCCGGCTATACCTCGATCTCCTCGCACCGCTCCGGTGAGACTGAAGACACCACCATCGCCGATCTGGCGGTGGCCACTGCCGCCAGCCAGATCAAGACCGGCTCGCTCAGCCGTTCCGATCGTATCGCCAAGTACAACCGCCTGCTGGTGATCGAAGAGGAACTGGGTGCTGCCGCCGTCTATCCGGGCAAGGCGGCCTTCAAGGTGTTCTGCGACTGAACGGACCCGCCCGCATGCCGCTGCCGTTCCCACCGGCTGTGGGACGGAGCGGTTCCGATCCCCATCGTAACTCCCCGGCGGCGCGTGATGAGCGCGCCCCGGCGGATGCTGCTGCACCGGTCGTGCCGCGTCCTGGCTGGCAGGTTCGGCTGGCTGCGTCCGGCGACGAT
>DAITNL010000016.1:0-28792 GCA_036834665.1 Candidatus Competibacteraceae bacterium
GAGATGAGGGCAGGAGGCGCACATGGTCGGCGGCCGTGGAAACACGCCGGTTTGCGCCAGCGTCGGCACCGCGACCGGTTCGCCCAGCAGGGGCTTTAGGGCCGGGCGCAGCACATTGGGCGCCAGTTCGCCAAAGCGCGGCAGCAGATCCTTGCCATGCACCACGATACCGGCGGCGCGCAGTTCGGTTTCGATCAGCGGTTCGGTTTCCTCAACCACGACCATAGTATCGACCGTAGCGGCGAAGGCGCGCACCTGCTCCAGGGGCAGCGGGTGACTGAAGCCGAGCTTGAGCACCGGCGCATTGGGAAAGCTTTCACGCACATGCATGAACGCTGCGCCGGAGGTGATAAAGCCGAGGCGGCGATCGCTACCGGTCAGCGTCCGGTTCAGGTCGCTGGCTTCGGCAGCGGCGCGCAACGCTTGGTCACGCTGGTGCATCAGGGGCAGGCGCGGTTTGGCGTTGGCCGGCGTCATCACCCAGCGTTGCGGATTTTTCTGAAAGCCGGGTGCCGGATGCTCGATGCGCTCGCCGGCGAAGCTGACCATGGCCTTGACGTGGCAGACGCGGGTGGTCATGCGCACAATGACCGGTACCTCATGGGTCTCGGAGAGATCGAAGGCGGCCTTGACCATTTCATAGGCCTCCTGGGAATCAGCCGGCTCCAGGATGGGCATGTGGCCAAAGCGTCCCCAGTAACGGGAATCCTGCTCATTCTGCGAAGAGGACAGACCGACGTCATCGGCGACCACAATCACCAGGCCACCGACCACGCCAGCCAGGGCCTGGGTCATAAAGGCATCGGACGCGACGTTCATGCCGACATGCTTCATCGCCGCCAGGGCGCGTGATCCGGCCAGCGAAGCGCCAATCGCGACTTCCACCGCGACCTTCTCATTCACCGACCACTCGGAATAAATATCTGGATAGCGGGCGATATTTTCCAGGATCTCGGTAGCGGGCGTCCCGGGATACGCGGCAGCAACCCGGACGCCGGCCTCCCAGGCCGCGCGCGCGACCGCCTCATTGCCCGAGAGCAGGTGACGGTTTTCGACCTTGGCGTGTTGTGCTGGATTGGGCATGCAAACAAACCTCGCGGACAAACGGATCGGCGGTACAGGGGAGTCAGGGCGAAGGCGCGACGCTGACCAAAACGGAAAGTTTAGCGATTCCCGCGCGACCTAAACAGGGAGCGCGCCACAGGGAATTAGCGTGATTCTGGCGTCGGCGCAGTGGACTTATCGATATCCTGCTGTTTTTCCAATTGTTCCAGGCGATTCTGCAAGGTTTGGCATTGCTGCTGCGCCGTGTCAAATGCGGTGCGCAGGGTTTGCTGCTCATGTAGGGCCTGACGATAGCGTTCTTCACTGGCCTGCTGTGCGGCGCGTGCCCGTTCCAGTTCATCGCGCAAGGCCTGTTGGCGGTCCTCGGCGATGGCCTGGGCGCGCAGGGCCTCGTAGGTCTCGCGCTGGTGGGCGGTCAGTTGTGCCTGCCAGACGGTTTCACGCTGCCGCCAATCCTGCCGATCCGCCGTGAAGACCTGGCGTTCGGCGGCGTGTTCGGTGCGCAATTGATCGAGCAGGCGCATGAGGCGGGTTTCATTGGCTTCACCGCGCGCCTGTTCAGCAGCCAGGCGCTGCTCGGCCTCTTCGCGCTGCTGTTCGTGATCGCGACGTAACTGGTGCAGGAGTGCATCAAGCTGGGCAAGGCGAGCGGCAGCTTCTTCACGCACCTGGGCCTGTTCGATGGTAGCGGCCTTGGCACGCTGCTCGGCGGCGGCGATGGCGGCTTCAGCGGCGGCGCGCCGTTCCCGTTCACGCAGCACATCAGCCTGCAGTTTCCGTGCAGCCTGTTCGGTGTGTTCGCGTGCCTGTCGCTGCGCCTCGGCCTCGGCGATGGCCTGCTGTTCTCTATCCAGTGCTGCGGTGCGCGCCTGTTCGGCAGCAGCAACCGCCTGTTCAGCGGCCAGGCGCTGCTCGACAAAGGCGGCTTCGGCCTGCTGTACGGCCACACGCCAGAAGGACTCCAGCGCCGAGGCTACAGCCTCGGGAATTGTGGGCGGCAGAATCGCGTGGGGCGACTCAGCTAGCGTTTGTTGCCAGCGCTTCAGGTGGTCGCTAATGGTGGTGTTGCTGCCGGTGCCGAGTAGTTCGCGCACCCGCTGAATCGTGGGATTCAGGCCGCGGCTCAATAAGGTTTCGGCGGCTTCACTGACGTCTTCGTAACGGATACCGGCACGACCCATCGTGGCATGTTCCTGGCTGGACAGGGAGAAGGAAACCATATTCTAGCGCATCCCAGGGCATTTCGTTCGAAAAACATGATTACATAAAACGTATTTTTACATCATTTTTCAGATCAAAATTCAAGATAATTACCATTATCAGGAATTTCATAATCAGCGACGCCATCGCGCTAACAGCTTCACAGCGCAATAAAAAATCCCCCGTGACCACCAAAATCGGTTACGGGGGATTTGCACATCCGCGCATCTACAGCTAGCGACCGTAAAAATACCTACGGCGCATCCAGATAACAGAACACGTTCTGCTTCAGCGTATTCGCGTTCAACCGCAGCACCGCCTGACACTGCGTGTTCGGCAGATCAATCACTCGCACACAATCTGCCCATCTCACCGCATTCGGCAACAACTCAGCCAGGCGATTAGGCTGCTGATCAAAAAAAGCTGTATTCAATTGATTATCCTGCCGCTGTGGAAACAGCGCCAAATACAGAATATCGGTTTCGACCAGATCGCTGAAAAAATGTGTGCCCAGTGACACATCAGGAACCAAGCCATTTTGCATGGTCACCATCTCACACAGCACCGACACATTGTTAATCTCCGCAAACCGAACAGGCACACCCAGTTCTGGTGAAGTCGTTCCCCAACGTCCCGGCCCAATCAGAAGTATCGACTTGGCCTCATGCATTCCCCGCAACCGTGTAATTTGCCCAATCAGACGGGCAATCTTATGTCGATCATTTAAAGGCAGTTGACCGTAAACCGCTGGGACCACATAAACAAGTCGATCAAGTGTACCAACCCGGCTGTGACCAATCACCGCACCGTGTGTTTCGATCACCAACCGTTCCGGAGCAATCAATGTCGGTGGATTAGCAATCGTACCCGCCTCGCGAACCTGAAATGGCCGGCATTGCACCAAATCGATCCGGTAGTGCTGATCATCGATAAAATTGGCGGTAAATTCCACATCAACTGGGTAATCATAGGCCTGCTGCAAAATCCTGAGCATCTCGCGCAGATCGACTACGAATGATGTATCACGCAGCAGATATTCAAAAGTCAGCACCCAGGGAAACACATCCTTCATGCCTCGTTCCCGCGCCCGCTGCTCCAATTCATCATCCACAGTCGCCAACAACGCTAACGGCAGTTCTGGACTGTGCCTGACCACCTCGGAAAACTGCCGGGTAGTCAACTGATTATCCTCCAGATCCAGGACATCGATCCGCTTTTGCGCGTATTGGCGCACGCTGTCGAAATTACTTTCCGGGCGCCGCTCCGGATCACTCAGTGACACCACTCGCGTATAGTCATCATCAGAACGATCCACTGCCCGCGTGCCCAGACCCATAACCAGTCGTACCATGCCCATGGCTGGATCGATCTGTTCACTCCATACATAGGGATTAAACGACAAACCCACACCAGCCACATGCGGATAAAACAGATTACCCTGCCGGACCCCGGATACCCGTTGCACCAGTACACCCATTTGCTCATCTCGGTCCAGAATCCCCCGCCGTGCCCGATATTGCAACGCCCGCTCACTCATGGTGCTGGCATAGATAGTGCGCACCGCCGCAAGCAAATCCTCCAGTCGTTTCTCGCGCGGTCCTTGATTGGCACAGAACACACTATCGTATTTGCCAGCAAAAGCATTGCCAAAGTTATCCTCCAGCAGACTGCTGGAGCGGACGATAATCGGCGACTGGCCGAAGTAGTCCAGCATGTCGGAGAACTGTTGCAGGATATAATCGGGAAAATCACCGCGCAGGATGCGACGCCGCGCAGTTTCCGCTCCATCCAGGAAGGTTGCCGGATTCTTCTGCTTCTCCCGTACCCACCAGCAGCCATTGCGTACCAGATGGGTATAAAATACGTCCGAACCGATAAAGAACGAATCGTGGATTTCCAGCAACTCGCGCCAGCGTGGATCGGTCTGCTTTAGAATCGCCCGCGCCAGCAACACGCCCACTGCTTTGCCGCCAATCAGACCCGTACCAATCATCCTTCGCTTGATATCCAGAATATCGCCCAAGCTCAAATAGCGCTCAGCCAGTCTGATCACTCGCTCATCCCGTGATACCGTCATCCGCAGGGTATGTTGCAACAGATCGCGGGCCAGATCAGCGCAATGCATCTGATCACGCTGCGCCTCCAGAACTTCCTCGACTTCCAGGAAAGTGCGATTCCAGATATCCAGACGCGGATCATTTGTTTTCAGGCCACTCCAGGGCGTCAGCGTCAGAATCTCGGCAATGGTGATACTATCGGCGACTGGAATAAAATCATCACCGCGCCAGACATGCAGCATATGCATGGTCGGTGAGTAGCGCTGCTGTACCTTCAGCGGCCGCACATACCATTCATTGCGATGCCGATAAACATCATTGAATAACTGTGTCGTTTCAAGAATCGGCGCAGTCGCATGGAAGGAATGGTGGCTACGCAACAGTGCGAAGTAAGCGACCGTTTCCAGATCATATAAATACGGGCAGGTCAGCGTGAAAAAATTGCCCAGCATCTGGTCGCTATACCAGTCCGCTGCCAGATCGGACAGACAGTCGAACACGTAATATGCGCCCCGCCCCGTACGCTCGATGGTGTTATGAATTATAGTCAGGAACGGCTCGAAACCCTCACCCGGATCCAGCACCCGCACATCCACACCCGGCCCTTCGGCAACGAGCGCCGCATGGCGGGCAAAATGGAAATACACCAGTTTGCGACCCTTTTCGCGGGCGTAATGGCAAAAAGGCTCCACTAGAGGGTAATAATCATCCACGCTGTCTACCTGCCAGACGATATTATCGCCCGCCATTACCCCCCGAAACACCCGATCCAGACCACTCAGACCAGTACTGACTCGTGCATCAATCGCCGCCATTACCTGCTCTCCTGTAAATTCATCACGATTCCGGCCCGCGCTGCAAAATCACACAAAATTTAATTACGATAACCGATAGACTGCTGCCATCACTTTGCCGAACCTACCGAAAAGAGTCAGCCCCATGACAGCGCCGCCCATCACGCTCCTGGCCACTCAGCAGGCCCTGCCCCTGCCCCTGGAACGCTTGCAGCTACTGCAACTACCCGCGGCACTCGACGGTCACACCGGCGGGAATCGCGCCGGGCCGGATGTTGTGTGCCAACTGGCAGCCCGCAACGATCTTGAAGCCATTCAGGTCTGGTTGGCCGAGTTTCACGATTCGCCGCAAACCCTGCGCGCCTACCGTAAGGAAGCTGAACGCCTGCTGCTCTGGGCATTGCTGGAACGCGGCAAGCCCCTGTCCAGCCTGACCCGCGAGGATTGCCTGCTGTACGAGGTTTTTCTGGCCGATCCGCAGCCGCGCGCCCGCTGGTGCGGGCAGAAAGCACCGCGCTTCAGCGCCCGCTGGCGACCGTTCCTGGGGCCCCTGCAGGCGGTCAGTTGCAAACAGGCCATGCTGATCATCAATGCCCTGTTCAGCTATCTGGTCAAGGCCGGCTATCTGGCGGGTAATCCGCTGGCGCTGGCTCGCCACCGCAGCCGTAATTCACAGCCCCTGCGTCAAGTGGAGCGCTTCCTCGAACACGACCAGTGGCAGGCCCTGCTCGCCACCGTCGACAATCTGCCGCGCGAAACCGAGCGCGAATGCCAACACCATGCCCGCGCCCGCTATCTGGTCGCTCTGCTTTATCTGCTCGGTCCCCGGGTGAGCGAAGTTGCACAACACAGCATGGGCAGCTTTGTTCGTGTCCGCGGCCGCTGGTGGTGGCAGGTGGTGGGCAAGGGTCGTAAGGAAGCACGCGTGCCGGTCAACCAGGACATGCTCAATGCCCTGAGCGATTATCGCCGCTTTTATGGCCTGCCGCCCCTGCCTACCCCAGATGAAACCACACCCTTGGTGCTGAACCTCAAGGGCAAAACCGGCATTGGCGACAACATGATCTATCGCATCGTCAAGAACCTGGTCATCCGGACAGCAGCACGCATGGAAACTGCTGACCCTCATCAGGCCGAAAAGCTGCGCCGCGCCTCCACGCACTGGTTCCGTCATACCAGCATCACCCATCAGGCTGATGCCGGCATCAGCCTGCAATTCCTGCAGCGCAACGCCCGCCACGCCCGCATCGATACCACCGGCCTTTATCTCCACGCCGAGGAAAAGGAATGGCATGAAACCATGGAACGCCATCGATTAGCAGTTAACGGCACAGGGAAAGAAACAGTCACGGCAGACCCTCACCAAGACTGTCCGCCCGACAAAAAATGAATCGCTGAGCTAAACTCCTATCGCCCGCTACTAACCTGAACAGGCCAACGCCGGGCAATTCGCGACCCATCAAAAACAGTTTAAAAATCAGGAAAATTCCCGTATGTCCTCTTCATCCTATATCACCGAGACGATTCACTATCTCAAGCAAACCAGCCCCGCACAGACCGAGTTTTATCAGGCTACCGAGGAAGTTCTGGTTTCCCTCAAGCCCCTGCTCGACCGCAACCCCAAGTACCAGAAGCACAACATCATCCAGCGCATCGTTGAACCGGAACGACAGATCCTGTTCCGGGTTGCCTGGGTTGATGACCGTGGCCATGTCCAGGTCAACAAGGGCTACCGCATCGAATTCAACTCCGCAATCGGTCCCTACAAAGGTGGCCTGCGCTTCCACCCCAACGTCACCGCCGGCACCATCAAGTTCCTCGGCTTTGAACAGATCTTCAAGAACGCATTGACCGGACTAGCCATCGGCGGTGCCAAGGGCGGTGCCAACTTCGATCCCAAGGGCAAGTCCGACCACGAGATCATGCGCTTCTGCCAGTCCTTCATGACCGAACTGTTCCGCCATATCGGCGCCACCATTGACGTTCCCGCCGGCGATATCGGCGTCGGCGGCCGCGAAATTGGCTACCTCTACGGTCAGTACAAGCGCCTGACTGGCCGCTATGAAGGCGTGCTCACTGGCAAGGGACTCAACTGGGGCGGCTCGCTGGCCCGCACCGAAGCCACCGGCTACGGCGCAGTCTACTTCGCCCAGAACATGCTGGCGGCGCGCGGCGATTCGCTCGAAGGCAAGGTCTGCACCGTCTCCGGCTCCGGCAATGTCGCCATTTACACTGTCGAAAAGCTCTATCAGGTCGGCGCTAGGCCGGTTACGGTCAGCGATTCCAACGGCATGATTTATGACGAACGTGGCATCGATCTCAAGCTGCTCAAGCACATCAAGGAAGTCGAGCGCGTCCGCCTGACCCACTACGCCGAGCAACGTCCCGGCGCGGTCTATACCCCGGTCGAACACTACCCCGACGGACGCAATGGCGTCTGGTGTGTCCCCTGTGATGCCGCTTTCCCCAGCGCAACCCAGAACGAAGTCAACGAGGAAGACGCCAGGACCCTGCTGCGCAACGGCTGCATCTGCGTCTCCGAAGGCGCCAACATGCCCTCCACCCAGGGCGCAATCGACGCCTTCCTGGCCTCCGGCATCGCCTACGGTCCCGCCAAGGCCGCCAATGCCGGGGGTGTCGCCACCAGCCAACTGGAAATGAGCCAGAATGCCAGCATGCTGCAATGGACCTTTGAGGAAGTGGACGCCAAGCTCCAGCGCATCATGGCCAACATTTACCGCACCGCCAGCGAAACCGCCCAGGAATTTGGCCAGCCCGGCAATCTGGTACTCGGCGCCAATATCGCCGGCTTTCGCAAGGTCGCCGATGCCATGATCGATCAGGGCGTCGTGTGATGATACGGTAGGCTGGGCGCGCCCCGTGCCACTATCGCAACGGTTGCGTGAACAGTCAGGGGGTCGGTAGTATTCCGCTTTCCAATTCCATGGATGATTTGACGCTGGACGGGCTTCGCGCGCCGAACCCGGCCAGCCGTCCGGCAAGGAGCGCCTCCAGCCCGCCGTCATTGAGGAACGCTCATGAGCATCACCCCCCTGTCGTCCGTTGAGGGTCTCTACGATCCGCGCAACGAACACGATTCCTGTGGTATCGGCTTTGTCGTCGACATCAAGAACCGCAAAAGCCACCAACCGATTCGCCAGGGGCTGGAAATACTGGCCAACCTGAGTCACCGGGGTGCGGTAGGCGCCGATCCGCTCGCTGGCGATGGCGCCGGTATCCTGCTGCAATTGCCCGACGGCTTCCTGCGCGCCGAATGCGCCGACCTTGGCATCGAACTGCCCACGCCAGGCAACTATGCCGTCGGCATGGTCTTCCTGCCGCGCGATCACCACGCCCGCGCCCAAAGCGAAGCCGCCCTGCAGCGCACCATCGCCGCCGAAGGGCAGATCCTGCTCGGCTGGCGCGACGTCCCAACCGACAACTCCTGCCTCGGCCGCAGCGTGCGCCCTACCGAACCGGTCATCCGTCAGGTCTTGATCAAGCGCGGCGCCAGTTGCACCGATCAGGATGCCTTCGAGCGCAAACTGTTCGTCATCCGCAAGCAGGCCCATCACGCCATCTGGAACCGCGAACTGCTCGGCAGTCAGCAGTTCTACATCGCCTCGCTGTCCTCGCGCACCATCATCTACAAGGGCATGATTCTCGCCCGCAACATCGGCGTGTACTATCCCGAGTTGCGCGATCCGCGCATGGAATCCGCTCTCGCCCTGGTGCACCAGCGCTTCTCCACCAATACCTTCCCGTCCTGGGCGCTGGCACAGCCGTTCCGCTATATGTGCCATAACGGCGAAATCAATACCCTGCGCGGCAACATCAACTGGATGCTCGCCCGCCGCCACAACATGGCCTCGCCGCTGCTCGGAGCCGATCTTGACAAGCTCTGGCCGCTGATCGGCGATGGTGCCTCCGATTCCGCCACCTTCGACAACGCTCTGGAACTGCTGCTGGCCGGCGGCTACTCACTGCCCCACGCCATGATGCTCATGGTGCCCGAGGCATGGGCGGACAACCCGCTGATGGAACCGCAGCGCCGCGCCTTCTATGAGTACCATGCCGCGCTGATGGAACCCTGGGACGGTCCCGCCGCCATCGCCTTCACCGACGGCCGCCGCATCGGCGCGACCCTCGATCGCAATGGCCTGCGCCCCGCCCGTTATCTGGTGACCTGTGACGATCAGGTCATCCTGTCCTCGGAAATGGGTGTCCTGCCCATCCCCGAGGAAAAGATCGTCAAGAAATGGCGTCTGCAGCCCGGTCGGATGCTGCTCATCGACCTCGAACAGGGCCGCATCATCGACGACAGCGAAATCAAGGCCCAGCTCGCCTCGACCCATCCCTATCAGACCTGGCTCGACGCCACCCAGATCCACCTGCGCGACCTGCCCGCCGAAGTCGGCCCCATGGCTCCCGATGCCCAGACCCTGTTGCGCCGCCAGCAGGCCTTTGGCTACACCCAGGAAGATCTGCGCGCCTTCCTCACGCCGATGGCGATCAGCGGCGAAGACCCGATCAGCTCGATGGGCCGCGACATTCCCCCAGCGGTGCTGTCCAGCCGCGCCAAGCTGCTCTACGACTACTTCAAGCAGAAATTCGCCCAAGTCACCAACCCGCCGATCGACCCGATCCGCGAAGAACTGGTCATGTCGCTGGTCTCTTTCATCGGCCCGCGCCCCAACCTGCTCGATCTGGCCAGCGGCGGCGCCCATAAGCGCCTCGAGGTCAAGCGGCCGATCCTCGACAACATCGACCTGGAGCGCATCCGCCGCATTGAGTACCACGTCGACCGTGCCTTCCGCACCGAAACCCTGAGCATCTGCTACCCGGTCGAGCGCGGCGCCGACGGCATGGCCCGCGCCCTGGAAGACCTGTGCCGCGAAGCCGCCGACGTGGTGCGCCGCGGTCACAATATCCTGATCCTCTCCGATCGTGCCCTCGACGCCGACCACCTCGCTATCCCTGCCCTGCTCGCCACCGCCGCCGTGCATCATCACCTGATCCGCACCGGACTGCGCACTGAGGTCGGGCTGGTGCTGGAAACCGGCGAAGCCAAACGGGTCCATGACTTCTGCCTGCTCGCCGGTTACGGCGCCGAAGCCATCAACCCCTATTTGGCCTTCGACACCCTCTCCGCCTCGCTCAGCCGTCTGCCCCAGCCGCTCAGCGAGACCGATGCCCACGAGCACTACACCAAGGCCATCGCCAAGGGCATCCTCAAGGTGATGTCCAAGATGGGCATTTCCACCTACCAGTCCTATTGCGGGGCGCAGATCTTTGAAGCCATCGGTCTGGCCAGCGACTTCATCGATCGCTACTTCACCGGCACCCAGGGCGTGATCGAAGGCGTCGGCCTGACCGAGATCGCCCGGGAAACCGTCCGCCGCCACCAGCAGGCCTTTGGCGACAACCCGCTGTACCGCTCCAACCTCGATGTCGGCGGCGAACTGGCCTTTCGCATCCGCGGTGAGGAACACGCCTGGACGCCGGAAACCATTTCCCTGCTCCAGCATGCGGTGCGCTCCGGCAGCTACGAGCAGTTCAAGCACTACAGCCGGGTGATGAACAACCAGCGCGATCACCTGCGCAACCTGCGCGGCCTGTTCGAGTTCCGCTTTGCCAACCAGCCGCTGTCGCTGGACGAGGTCGAACCGGCCCACCAGATCGTCCAGCGCCTAGCCACCGGCGCCATGTCCTTCGGCTCGATCTCCTGGGAAGCGCATACCACGCTGGCCATCGCCATGAACCGGCTCGGCGCCAAGTCCAACACCGGCGAAGGCGGCGAGGATCCACAGCGCTATATCCCGCTGGACAATGGCGTCTCGATCCGCTCGGCCATCAAGCAGGTCGCCTCCGGCCGCTTTGGCGTCACCGCCGAATACCTGGTCAATGCCGACGCCATCCAGATCAAGATGGCCCAGGGCGCCAAGCCCGGCGAAGGCGGCCAGTTGCCCGGCCACAAGGTCAACGACTGGATCGCCCGGGTCCGCCATTCCACCCCCGGCGTCGGCCTGATTTCCCCGCCGCCGCACCATGACATCTACTCGATCGAGGATCTGGCGCAACTGATCTTCGACCTGAAGAACGTCAATCCCAAGGCCGCGATCAGCGTTAAGCTGGTTTCGGAAATCGGTGTCGGCACCGTCGCCGCCGGCGTCGCCAAGGCCCATGCCGATCACGTCACCATCTCCGGTGAGGACGGCGGCACCGGCGCCAGCCCGATCACCTCGATCCAGAATGCCGGCTCGCCCTGGGAAATCGGCCTGGCCGAAACCCACCAGACCCTGGTCCGCAACCACCTGCGCGGGCGGATTGCCGTACAGGTCGATGGTGGCCTGCGCACCGGCCGCGATGTGATCATTGGTGCCCTGCTCGGCGCTGACGAGTTCGGTTTCGG
The DNA here is from genome assembly GCA_036834665.1 of Candidatus Competibacteraceae bacterium. Lineage (GTDB taxonomy): Bacteria > Pseudomonadota > Gammaproteobacteria > Competibacterales > Competibacteraceae > RXIX01. Next base: position 11,529 of record DAITNL010000016.1, read on the forward strand.
CACCGGTGCATTGATCGCCGCCGGCTGCGTGATGATGCGCAAATGCCATCTCAACACCTGCCCGGTCGGCGTCGCCACCCAGGATGCCGAACTGCGCAAGCGCTTCCCCGGTCAGCCGGCGCATGTCATCAACTTCTTCACCTTCCTGGTCGAGGAAGTGCGCGAATTGATGGCGCAGCTCGGCTTCCGCACCTTCGACGAGATGATCGGTCGCGCCGACCGCCTCGACATGCGCCGCGCCATTCACCACTGGAAGGCGCGTGGTCTTGACTTCAGCCGCCTGCTCGCCGTGCCACCGGTTGCGTCCAGCGTCGCCATCTACCATTGCGAAGAACAGGACCATGGCCTCAATGGCGTACTCGATCACCGCCTGATCGAGCAGGCACAGCCGGCGCTGGAATCCCGCCAGCCAGTGCGCATCGATACCCCGGTGCGCAACACCGATCGTACCGTTGGCGCCATGCTCTCCGGGCGCATTGCCCAGCGCTACGGTCATGCCGGCCTGGCTGATGACACCGTGCACATCCGCCTGCACGGCACCGCCGGGCAGAGCTTCGGCGCCTTCCTCGCCCGCGGCGTGACCCTCGAACTGATTGGCGAAGCCAACGACTACGTCGGCAAGGGCCTCTCCGGGGGGCGGATCACCATCCAGCCCGCTCCGGATAGCCCGCTGCGTGCCGAAGAGAACATCATCGTCGGCAATACCGTCCTGTACGGCGCCATTGCCGGCGAGTGTTATTTCCGCGGCATTGCCGGCGAACGCTTTGCGGTGCGCAATTCCGGCGCCAGCGCCGTGGTGGAAGGCACCGGCGACCATGGCTGCGAGTACATGACCGGTGGCATCGTCGTGGTATTGGGCGCAACCGGGCGCAACTTTGCTGCTGGCATGAGCGGCGGCATCGCCTATGTGTTCGACGAAGCCGGCGACTTTGCCCGCCGGACCAACAAGGCCATGGTGGCGCTGGAGCCGCTCAACGACTTGGAGGAAACCCTCAAGGCACCCGTCGATGAAGCGCACTGGACCGAAATCGCCACTGCTGCGTTGCCCGAGGATCCCCTGCGCCACGACGCCCAGCGCCTGCAGATTCTGGTCGCCCGTCATGCCCTGCACACCGGCAGCGTGCCGGCGCGGCGCATTCTGGCGCAGTGGTCCGAGCTGGCGCCGAAGTTCGTCAAGGTCATGCCGCTCGACTACCGGCGCGCCATGCAGGAACTGGCCGCTACCCAGGCCCGCGCCGCGAACCGCGTCGAAAAGGCCGGCGTGACAGCGTAGATCGTTATACCGTATGCGCGAAGGCGGGTATCCAGTCAGCATTGCAGCACAGCGCTGGATTCCCGCATGCGCGGGTTTGTGCTGAGCGCAGTCGAAGCAAATGACGAAAACCTACTGAGAATTGGTATTAAATGCAGGTTGCGTGTCGAAGGATGAACGGCGAAAGGCTCATGCCGTTTCAACCTTTAACCTTTGCCTTAATTCGCCTGCTTTTTTGATTTCATGACCGAGGCATCATCATGGGCAAGCCCACTGGTTTTCTGGAGATCACCCGTCACGATCACGGCTACGCGCCGGTCGAGGAACGGGTCAAGCATTTTCGTGATTTTGTCGTGTCGCTGCCGGAGCCGCAGGTTCGCGAACAGGCCGCGCGCTGCATGGACTGCGGCATTCCCTACTGCCACCGCGGCTGCCCGGTGCATAACATCATTCCCGACTGGAACGATCTGGTCTATCGCGGCCAGTGGCGCGAAGCACTGGAGGTGCTGCATTCCACCAACAACTTCCCCGAATTCACCGGCCGCATCTGCCCGGCGCCCTGTGAAGCGTCCTGCACCCTGAATTTCAATGATCAGCCGGTGACCATCAAGGACATCGAGTGCGCGATCATTGACAAGGGTTGGGCGGAAGGCTGGGTCACCCCGCAGATTGCCGCGCATCGCACCGGCAAGCGCGTGGCGATCATCGGTTCCGGTCCTGCGGGTCTGGCCTGTGCCCAGCAACTGGCGCGCGCCGGGCATCGCGTCGTGGTGTTTGAAAAGAATGACCGCATTGGCGGTCTGCTGCGCTATGGCATCCCTGACTTCAAGCTGGAAACCGGGCTGATCGACCGGCGCTTGGCGCAAATGCAGGCCGAGGGGGTCGAATTCCGGCCCAATAGTCACGTTGGTGGTGCTGATCTGCCCGCCCGTCAGGTACTGACCGAGTTCGATGCCGTGGTGTTGGCCGGTGGTGCCGAGCAGCCGCGCGATCTGCCGGTGCCGGGACGCGAGTTGCACGGCATTCATTACGCCATGGATTTCCTCACCCAGCAGAATCGCCGCGTTGCCGGGCAGAAATTATCCAGCGAGCGTGACATTCTCGCCACGGGCCGGCATGTGGTGGTGATCGGCGGTGGCGATACCGGTTCCGATTGCGTCGGTACTTCGATTCGTCAGGGTGCGCGCACCGTCACGCAGTTGGAAATCATGCCCCAGCCGCCGGCGCAGGAGAACAAGTTGCTCACCTGGCCGAACTGGCCGCTGAAACTGCGCACGTCTACTTCGCACGAGGAAGGCTGTGCCCGCGACTGGGCAGTGACGACGCAGGCTTTCGTTGGCGATGCCGGGCAGTTACAGGCGATCCGCTTGGCGCGCGTGGAGTGGCAGTCAGTCAAGGGTCGGCAGACCATGGTGGAAGTGCCAGGCAGCAGTTTTGAAATCCCGGCGGATCTGGTGCTGCTGGCCATGGGTTTTGTCCATCCGGTGCGGGAGGGGCTGCTGCAGGACCTCGGCGTGGGTCTGGATGGCCGGGGCAATGTGCGGGCGACTGATCAGGATTATCAGACTTCGCTGAACAAGGTGTTCAGCGCGGGCGATATGCGCCGTGGGCAGTCGCTGGTGGTTTGGGCGATCCGCGAAGGTCGGCAGTGCGCGCGCGCGGTTGATGAGTTTCTGATGGGCCGCTCTGAGTTGCCGACCTGAACCCTCCGGCCCGTATCAACCCGGCATTAGCCATTGACACACTATGGCTGTCTGCGCGGCGCACCACCGCACCCTAAAACGCCTCAACTCCCCTCTCTCCCCCCGGAGAGGGGTTTCCAGTCAAAGAACAGTCACCCGCGCCCGCGCCATCAGCGTCGCCTCATCCAACCGGTACAACGCATCCAGCAAGGCCACCTGCAAACTGCCCGGCCCCGCCGCCTGCTCCGCCGCCACCTCGCCCGCCACACCCAGCAGGACCAGACCCGCCACCGTCGCCCGCAAGGGATCACGCTCTACCGCCAGACAGGCGCCAATCAGCGCTGTCGCTGAACACCCCAGACCGGTCACCCGCGCCATCAGCGCATGACCATTGGCAATAGCGACGACCTGCTGGCCATCGGTCACATAATCCACCGCACCCGTCACCGCCACCACTGCGCCTGTGTCGCCCGCCAGCCCGCGCGCGGCCTCCAACGCCGCCTCCGCACCGTGCAGACTATCGACGCCCTTGCCGGTCGTACCACCCGCACTCGCCAACGCCAAAATTTCCGAGGCATTGCCGCGAATCACCGCCGGTTGTCGCTGACTGAGCACAGTCGCGGTGCGCCGCCGATAAGGCGTAGCCCCCGCCCCAACCGGATCGAGAATCCACGGAATACCCGCGCGGGCCGCAACTGCAACCGCCAACTTCATTGCCGCAACCTGTTCCGGGTACAGAGTGCCGATATTGACTACCAGCGCCTGCGCCAGCGGCACAAAATCCTCCACCTCATCCAGCGCATGCACCATCGCCGGCGACGCGCCCAGGGCCAGCAGCGCATTGGCGCTGTTATTCATCACCACGAAATTGGTGATGTTATGCACCAGCGGCGTCTGCGCACGCACCGCCGCCACCACCGCCGCCACCACCGCCGCATCACAGGACACAGCGTCCACCGGATCTGCTGCCAACATGAAAACCCTCGCTTGGATGAACTTCAGGTGAAAGGTAAAGGGCTATACCCATTTTCAGTAGGCTTTCGTCATTCCCGCGCATGCGGGAATCCAGCGCTGCGTTAGCCTTCAACCTTCAAAAATCGGATTGTGCTGCTCGGTGACCCGCACGAAGGTGGTGCGCTTGGTCAATTCCTTCAGGCGACTGGCCCCGACATAGGTACAGGTCGAGCGCAGCCCACCCAGAATATCCTTCACCGTTTCCTCGACCGGACCCCGGTACGGCACGCGCACGGTCTTGCCCTCCGAAGCACGATAATCGGCCACACCACCGCTGTAGCGCTCCATGGCGGTCTTCGAACTCATGCCGTAGAACTCCACCCAGCGCTGCCCATCGTCCTCCAGAATCGCGCCGCCGCCCTCGTCATGGCCGGCCAGCATCCCACCGAGCATCACAAAATCGGCCCCGGCGCCAAACGCCTTCGCTACATCGCCCGGACAGGTACAACCGCCATCGGAAATGATCTGCCCGGATAGACCATGCGCAGCATCGGCGCATTCGATAATCGCGGAAAGCTGCGGATAACCGACCCCGGTCTTGACCCGCGTCGTGCACACCGAGCCCGGCCCAATCCCCACCTTGACGATATCCGCTCCGGCCAGCAGCAGCTCTTCCACCATCTCGCCGGTCACCACATTGCCTGCGATGATCACCTTGTTGCGGTGCCGGGTACGGATCGCACTGACCCGCTCCACGAACGGCTCGCTGTAACCGTTGGCGACATCGATGCAAATAAAGGTCAGCGCTGGATGCCGCTCCAGAATGCGATCGAGCCGTTCCAGGTCGCTATCGAGAATGCCGGTACTCACTGCAACGTTCGCCAGCCACGCATCCTGACCGGCAACCCGCAGTTGCAGAGCAAAGGCATCCCAGTCATTCGGGCTGTAATGCTTATGCACCGCAGTCAGCAGCCCATGCCGGGCCAGAGCCGTCGCCATGGCAAAGCTGCCTACGGTATCCATGTTGGCGGCCATGATCGGAATGCCGCTCCAACTGCGCCCGGTATGGCGAAACGTAAAGCTCCGTTCCAGACTGACCTGAGCGCGGCTGCCCAGAGTCGAGCGCTTCGGGCGAATTAGCACATCCTTGAAGCCCAGCTTGAGATCGGTTTCGATACGCATACTGAAGCCTCTCCTCAGCACCGCCCGTACAGAGCCAATAAACGCCGATAGCGCGCCACCAGTGACCCCTCGGCAAACTGTTCCCAGGTAAAGCGCCACGTCCAGTTGCCATTGGCAATGCCCGGCCGGTTCATACGGTGTTCCCCACCCAGTTCCAGCAGATCCTGCATCGGCAGAATCGCCAACCGCGCCACCGACGCCAGCGTCGCCCGCGTTAGCAAGTCCGGCATCCGTGTTGCGTCGCCGCCGAGGTAATCGAACAGATGCGCGCGCGTACCCGCGTCCAGCTCAGCAAACCAGCCCAGCGTGGTGTTGTTGTCATGCGTGCCGGTGTACACCACCGCATTCGGCACATGCTGATGCGGCAGATAGGGATTATCAGCGCCGCCGCCGAAGGCAAAGTGCAGCACCTTCATGCCCGGCAGACCGTGGGCATCGCGCAGAGCCTCAACTTCCGGGGTGATGATGCCCAGATCCTCAGCGACCAGCGGCAGACTGCCAAATTCACTGCGTAAAGCCCGGAACAACGCATCGCCCGGCGCCGGTTGCCAGCGTCCGCCCACCGCAGTTTCGGCGCTGGCCGGCACTTCCCAATACGCTTCCAGGCCCCGGAAATGATCGATGCGCAACAGATCGAATTGAGTCAACTGCGTTCGGATGCGCGCCTTCCACCACTGGAAACCATCGGCGCGCATCGTCTCCCAGGCGTAATGCGGATTGCCCCACAACTGCCCGGTGGCGGAAAAATAGTCGGGCGGCACTCCGGCAACCACTTCGCGCCGCCCCGCTGCATCCAGCAGAAACGCCGCGCGCTGCGCCCAGACATCGGCGCTGTCGTAACCCACGAACAGCGGAATATCGCCGAACATCAAAATATCGCGGGCATTGGCATAGCGCTTCAGCGCCGTCCACTGACTGAAGAACAGGAACTGCTCAAACTTGCACTGGGCGATCACCTCGGCCTGCTGCTGCCGTGCCAGGGCCAGCGCGTTCGGGTGTCGATCGCGCAACTCCACGGGCCAGTCAAACCAGGCCCGCTGCTGCTGCGCGGCGCGGATCGCCTGATACAGGGCATAGTCATCCAGCCAATCGGCATGGTGATGCTGGAAAACCGCATAGGCTTCGCGGGCGCTGCCGTTATGGCTCGCAAAGCCGGCTCGCGCCTCGCGCAGCCGCCGCTGCCGGTATGCCCAGCCGCTTTCCCCCTGGCCCGGACCACCATCCGGCGTCAGCCAGCCCGCATCCAGCAACGGCTCCAGGGCAATCAGGCGCGGATTACCGGCATGCACTGACTGCGCCGAATAGGGCGACAAATCGTCATGCGGCGGCCCCAGCGGCAGGGTCTGCCAGACGCTGAAGCCGCAGTTCGCCAGGAAATCGACAAAGCGGTAGGCATGCGGCCCCAGGTCGCCGTTGCCATACAGGCCCGGCAGTGAGGTGGGATGCAATAGAATGCCGGCGCGCCGCCGGGCTAAGGGCGCAAGTCCAGTCATGGGTGTCTTGAGTTCCAGGAAGGTCAATGGGCAAAAAATTTAACAGGCCGCTGGGCCAATGGGCGAAAAACATGCGGTGACGGTGCAGGATTGCATGATCCACGAAAATAACCATCCAGATGGGCGCGCCGGATGGCTGGGCAATTCAGCGCACATGGTGGAAAACCTGCCCCAGCATCTCCGGAATCACCAGCACCACACCATTCTCAGTACGATAGAAGCGCCGGGCATCCTCACCAGCATCCTCACCGATGATCGTGCCCTGCGGCATCCGGCAGCCGCGCTCGATGATCACCTTGCGCAGTCGGCAGTAGCGGCCGATATCGACATCCGGCAGCACCACAGCATCGTGCATCGTTACATAGGAATGCACCTGCACCCGTGGAAACAGCAGCGAGTGGTTCACGTAACCGCCGGAGATGATACACCCATCCGCGACCATCGAATCCACCGCCATACCGCGCCGCCCGGCATCGTCGAAGACAAACTTGGCCGGCGGCGCCTGATCCTGATAGGTCCAGATCGGCCAGTGCCCATCATACAGATTCAGTTCCGGATCGACGCCAATCAACTCCATGTTCGCTGCCCAGAACGCATCCACCGTCCCGACATCCCGCCAGTAGCTTTGCGCTTTGGTCTGCACATCGCGGAACGGATAAGTCATCACCCGGTGGCCAGCAGCCAGCAGCGCCGGCAGGATGTCCTGACCAAAATCATGCCGTGAATGGGCACGATCGGCATCCTCGATCAGGCATTCATAGAGAAAGCGGGTGCTGAAGGCGTAAATACCCATCGACGCCAGCGCCACATCAGGCCGCCCGGGCAGGGTCTCCGGCTCCTGCGGCTTTTCCACGAAGCGCACCACCTCGTCCTGATCGTTCACACCCAGGACGCCGAACTCACGGGCCCGCCGCCGTGGCACTTCAATACTGCCGATCGTGACATCGGCACCGCTCTCAACATGCCGTGCCAGCATCGGCCCATAATCCATCTTGTAGATATGATCGCCGGCTAGCACCAGCACAAACTCGGCATCGTGGTTGCGGATGATATCCAGGTTCTGGTAAACCGCATCAGCGGTGCCCTTGTACCAGGATTCCTCGTCGATTCGCTGCTGCGCTGGCAACAGTTCCACGAACTCGCCAAATTCGCCACGCAGGAATCCCCAGCCCCGCTGCACATGCTTGATCAGCGAATGCGCCTTGTACTGGGTCAGCACGCAGATCCGCCGGATGCCGGAGTTGATGCAGTTGGACAGCGGAAAATCAATGATCCGATACTTGCCGCCAAACGGCGTCGCCGGCTTGGCCCGCCACAGGGTCAGTTGCTGGAGTCGGCTGCCCCGGCCCCCAGCCAGCACCAGCGCGAGCGTGTTCCGGGTAATTCGGCTAACAAAACGGGAGGTTGCGGCAGCGCTCATGCGTTTAGTGTCCCTCTTTGCTATGCTGTCCCGGTTTTGGCTATGGAGCTGACCGACGCACCAGGTACCGGCAACGGAAGGTAAAGGTAAAAGACCCCTGCTTTTTTAATCTTTCACCTTTTATTTTTCAGCGGTTGACGCACCGGACGAACTCCAAAAAATTATAGTAGTTTTGCAGCGCGCGGTTTGCGACTGTAGCGCGTATCCAATCTCGGGTACGGCGCTGCCGGTCGCAGACTGGCCAGATCCGATTGTCCTCGACGGTCCTCATGACGCATCCCGATTCCAGCCACCCTGACATCTGCGCTTCCGGTCCAAATGACGCCTGGCTGCTCGCCGAGGCCGCTCTGCTCCATGAAGGGCGCCACGCTGAGCCCTTCACGGTGCTCGGCCGTCATTCCTGCGGTTCCGAGGTGGCCGTGCGGGTCTTCCTGCCCGATGCCTGCGACGTATTCCTGGTCGAGGGTGCCTGGCCATTGCGGCGTCTGGCCGAAACCGATCTGTTCGAATGGCGCGGGCCGGCTGAGGCTCTGCCGCTGCATTACCGGCTGCGCTGGATAGACCGCGCCGGTCATAGTCACAGCGTCTGCGATCCCTACAGCTTCGGGCCACAGCTGAGCCTGTATGATCTGCATCTGTTCAACGAGGGACGCCATCTGCATGCCTATCGCATGCTCGGTGCACACCCGCGCACCGTGGATGACATCGCTGGCGTGGTGTTCGCGGTCTGGGCACCCTGCGCCGCACGGGTCAGTGTGCTCGGTGAGTTCAATGCCTGGGATGGCCGCCGCCACCCGATGCGCCGCCGCGGCGAAGTCTGGGAGCTGTTCGTACCGGCCGTGTCCTGCGGCGCGCGCTACCTGTTTGAGATTCGTACCCAGAACGATGGCGAAGTGCTGCGCAAAACCGACCCTTATGGCCGCTGCTTTGAATTCCGCCCGGCCACAGCAGCAATTGTCACCAACGATACTAACCATTCTTGGGGCGATGAGGCTTGGGTACTGCAACGCAGCCGCCGTGACTGGACGCGCGCACCACTGGCCATTTACGAGGTGCATCTGGGATCCTGGCAGCGCGATGCCGATGGCGGCTATCTGAGCTATCCGGAGCTGGCGCGGCGCCTGGTGGCTTATGTTAAGACCATGGGGTTTACCCATCTGGAGTTGATGCCTATCACCGAGCATCCCCTTGATGCGTCCTGGGGTTATCAGCCTACGGGTTATTTTGCCCCAACCAGCCGGCATGGCGATTTCAACGATTTTCGCCAGTTCGTCGATTACTGTCATCAGGCTGGTATCGGCGTGATTCTCGATTGGGTGCCTGGCCATTTTCCCAAGGACGCGCACGCTCTGGCGCGTTTCGATGGTACCTGTCTATATGAATATGCCGACCCGGCGCGCGGTGAACATCGCGGTTGGGGAACTCTGGTGTTCGATTACAGCCGCACCCAGGTCAAGAACTTTCTGATGGCCAGCGCCTGCTTTTGGCTGGAGGAATGCCATCTCGATGGCCTGCGGGTCGATGCCGTGGCCTCGATGCTCTACCTCGATTATGCCCGTGAGTCTGGCGAGTGGTTGCCAAATCCGTTCGGCGGCAATGAAAATCTGGAAGCCATTGCCTTTTTGCGCGAACTGAATGATGTGATCCATCGCCGCTGTCCCGGTGTGCTGATGATCGCCGAGGAATCCACCGCCTGGCCGCTGGTCACGCGACCTTCGTGGATGGGTGGGCTAGGCTTTGGCATGAAATGGAACATGGGCTGGATGCATGACACGCTGGACTATTTGGCTCAGGATCCGGCCTTGCGTCGCCATCACCACGAGTTGCTGACCTTCGGTCTGCTTTATACCTTTACCGAAAACTTTGTGCTGCCGCTGTCCCATGACGAAGTGGTGCATGGCAAGGGCTCGCTACTGGCGCGCATGCCTGGCGATCGTCGCCAGCGTTTGGCCAGCCTGCGCCTGCTTTATATCTATATGTGGACCTATCCGGGCAAAAAATTTCTGTTCATGGGTAATGAACTGGCGCAGGAGGGCGAATGGGACTGCCATGGCACGCTTGACTGGACCCTGCTCGACCAGCCGGCGCATTGTGGCGTGCAAACCCTGATTGCTGATCTCAACCGCTTGTATTGCACCCTGCCTAGCTTGTATGAATGCGAGTTTGTGCGCGAGGGCTTTGAATGGCTGGATTGCCATGATGCCGCGCGCTCGGTAGTTGTGTATGTGCGACGCAGTCTTACTGATGAACTGGCGGTGGTAGTGCTGAACTGCTCGGCGCTGGCCCGCTCTGGTTATCGGGTTGGTGTGCCCGTGCCAGGGCGCTATCGGCAGGTTCTGAATTCTGATGATGTGCGCTATGGCGGCACCGGTGCACAGTGCATTGATCCCTGCGCAGAGCCAGACAGCCACATGGGGCAACCCTGTTCACTGCTGCTGGATCTGCCACCGCTGACCGGCGTGTTGCTGGTACCCTGCGCGCCGGCGCTGGATGTGGGCGTCGCTGTCGATTCCTAGAGTCCGTTTTGGGAGTGCTGTCTGTCGTGAAACTGCAGCAATTACGTTACCTGACTGCGATTGTCCGCAATAATCTGAATATCTCCGCCGCCGCGGAAAGCCTGTATACCTCACAACCGGGGATCAGCAAGCAGTTGCGCCTTCTTGAAGAGGAACTCGGTGTTGAACTGTTCAGCCGTAATGGCAAGCACCTGACCGAGGTCACTGCAGTGGGCCAGCAGATTTTGCTCAAGGCTGAAAGCATTCTGCGTGAAGTGAACAATATCCAGATTCTCGCTGAGGAGTATCGTGATGATCGGCGCGGCAGTCTGTCCATTGCTACTACGCATACTCAGGCTCGCTATGCCCTGCCGCCCGTGATTAAGGCGTTTTGCGAGCGTTATCCGGCGGTGACCTTGCAGGTGCATCAGGGTTCGCCCGCGCAGATTGCTGAGCTGGTGCGCTCGGGTGATGTCGATTTCGCGATCGCCACCGAGGCCCCTGAGCTGTTTGATGATCTGGTCATGATGCCCTGCTACGTCTGGCAGCGTTGCGTGCTGGTGCCGTGCGGTCATCCGCTTGCCAGTATCGAGCATTTGACTTTGCAGGATGTGGCCCAGTATCCGCTGGTGACCTATGTGTTCGGCTTTACTGGGCGCTCGCAGCTTGATGATGCCTTTCGCAGTGCGCAATTGAAGCCACAGGTGGCATTTACTGCGACTGATGCCGATGTCATCAAGACCTATGTGCGTTTGGGCATGGGTGTGGGTATTGTGGCGCGCATGGCTTATGACCCGCTGTATGATCAGGATCTATTGCGTCTGGATGCCGGTCATTTGTTTTCTTCGAACGTGACCAAGGTGGGGTTTCGCCGTGGTATGTTCCTGCGCTGCTATATGTATGATTTTATGGAGCTGTTCGCGTCACATCTGAGCCGTGAGCGGGTGCGCATGGTCGAGCGGGCGCAATCGACTGAGGAGATTAATGCGCTGTTTGCCGGTGTGCGCCTGCCCGTGTATTAAGTGGATTGTCCTGTGATGCCAGGGGAGCTGGAGACTCGTGATGAAGCCGCTTGCGGTAACACTGCGTATGGATGTTCTGGAGCGTTTTAAGGGTCTGCTGTCTGCCTTGGATGATTTGACGGCGGCGGTGCATGCTGATGCAGGTTTGCCGGTATGGGTGTCACGCAGTGATGCTGAGATTCAGGATGGGCTGGATATGCGTCAGAAGGCCGCTCTGCTCTATCGTGCCTTGTGGTATGAGCACAGTCAGGATGGTCGCGAGACTCTGACCTGTCCGGGAATCGTTGGCGCCAGCCTTGCCACCTTGGCTGTCGCACAGGCCTGTAATGCAGCTAGGGATGCCTTTAAGCAGGCGGTGTTGGCCCTAAAGGGGCTGGACCGTACTGATGCCGTGGCGGTGCTGGCGGATTTGCATCGACGTCAGGAAATCGTGGCCTTGGCCCTTCAACGTATGGGGGCATCGCGCATGAATCTAAAGCAGGCCTACCGGCATGTGCCGTTGCTGGAACGACGCCCCTTGAAGATTGGTTTTACCTGGTCCAAGCAGGGGCGTGTGATTCAGCGTACCAGTGTTGCCATGGCTCGGCAACTGCTGGAGCGGCGTGTGGAAACACCGCAGGTGCGTCTGGAATTGCAGCGACTGGCTGATATTGATGAGGGCGAAATGCTGGCGCGGGTGCGCAGCGTTTGCCCTCATTTGCGCGCTAATATCGTGTTTGCCGGAGCATCCGGGGGCGTGTATCGGCGGTTGATGCAGGTACCGTTGCCAGTGCTGGTGCCGCTGCGTCCCGGTGAGAGTTTGCCCGAGTTTGTCGCGGTACCGCCTGATCCGCCTGTGGCACTGCGCTTGCGTCGTGCTGATGTGCGGATCGAGGATCAATCGTTTTTGCCCTCGATTCGGGTGCATCGCTATCGCACACCTTATCGTGATCGTGAGTAAGGTTTCTGAGGTCTGGCATCTTAACAAGATGTTATAATAAATTTTGGGAAAACGGCTTCTGCCGGTTCGCGTCCGTGCCGGATTGCCGGTTAAACTACAGAATTACAGGAATGTCGCTGGTATTCCATGGCACGGCAGCCACTCGGCATCCATGCTTTTTAATCCCCTAACGGCTTCTGAAGGAGGCACTCATGGCATCGCGCGCCCGCGTGTGGCCCGGCAAACCCTACCCGCTTGGTGCCCACTGGGATGGCAAAGGCGTCAATTTCGCGCTCTTTTCCGCCCATGCCGAAAAGGTCGAACTCTGCCTGTTCGACTCTTCCGGTCAGCGCGAGATCGAGCGCCTGGTGCTGGCCGAGAATACCGATCAGATCTGGCATGGCTATGTACCGGGCTTGTGGCCGGGTACCCTGTACGGCTACCGGGTTTCGGGGCCCTATGAACCGCATATCGGCCACCGCTTCAACCACCATAAGCTGCTCATCGATCCCTACGCCAAGCAGTTCTATGGCGCGCTGCATCTGCGCGATGAACACTGCGGTTATCAGGTCGGCCATAGCAATGCCGATCTGTCTTTCGATAGCCGCGACAATGCCCGCGACATGTTCAAATGCGTGGTCGTGGACACCAGCTTCAGTTGGGAAAACGATCGCCCGCCGGAAGTCCCCTGGTCGCACAGCCTGATTTATGAAACCCATGTGCGCGGCTTCACCATGCTCCACCCCGATGTGCCCCCGCATCTGCGCGGCACCTTCGCCGGTCTTTCCCATCCCGAAATCATCCGCCATCTGCGCAGCCTGGGCGTCACCGCGGTCGAATTGATGCCCGTCCACGCCTTCGTCGATGACCGTTTCCTTACCGATCGCGGCCTGCGCAATTACTGGGGCTATAACACCCTGTGCTTTTTCGCCCCGGAACCCCGCTATCTGGGCGGCGGCCATCTGGCCGAAGTCAAGACCATGATCAAGCGCCTGCATGACGCGGGCATCGAGGTGCTGCTCGACGTGGTTTACAACCACACCGCCGAAGGCAACGAAATGGGACCAACACTCAGCTTTCGCGGCATCGACAACCTGTCTTATTATCGGCTGCTGCCCGACAACCGCCGCTACTACATCAATGACACCGGCTGCGGCAATACCCTGAACCTGACCCACCCGCGCGTGCTGCAGATGGTCATGGACAGCCTGCGCTACTGGGTCAACGAAATGCACGTCGATGGCTTCCGCTTCGACCTGGCCGTGACCCTGGGCCGTGAGGACTATGGTTATGATCGCGGCGGCGGCTTCTTTGATGCCATTCGCCAGGATCCAGCCCTGTCGCGGGTCAAGATCATCGCCGAGCCCTGGGACATCGGGCCCGGCGGCTATCAGCTTGGCGGCTTCCCCGCCGGCACCGCTGAATGGAATGACCGCTTTCGCGATACCGTGCGCCGCTTCTGGCGTGGTGATGACGGCACCCTTGCCCGCCTCGCCCCTAACCTGCTCGCTTCCAGCGATCTTTTTGAACACGACTTCCGCCGCCCCTGGGCAACCATCAACTATGTGGCCAGCCATGACGGCTTCACCCTGGCTGATCTGGTCAGCTATAACGAACGCCACAACGAGGCCAATGGCGAGAATAACCGCGATGGCCATCCCTCCAACTTCAGCCATAACCAGGGTGCCGAAGGACCCAGTGCCGATGCGCGCATCCGCCAGCAACGCCTGCGCCAGCGCCGCAACATGCTGGCCACCGTGCTGTTTGCCCAGGGTACGCCGATGCTGCTCGCCGGCGATGAACTCGGCCGCACCCAGCACGGCAATAACAACGCCTATTGCCAGGATAATGAGATCAACTGGCTAAACTGGCAGGATATTCCTGAAGATGAACAGGCCTTCATGGATTTTACCCGCCGCCTGATCAACCTGCGCCGCGAGCATCCGGCGCTGCGACGGCCACGCTTCCTGCATGGCCTGCAGATCTCTAAAACCACAAACCTGCGTGATATCGAATGGATCAGCCCCGGCGGCGGCACCATGAGCGATTATCATTGGCAGGAGCCCAAGGCCCACTGTTTTGGCCTGCTGCTCGCCGGCGATGCCGGTGAATACTTCACTGCCGACGGTTACCCGGAAACCGATGATGCGTTGTTGATCATTTTTAACGCCGGGCCGGTGCAGGTGCCATTCCGCCTGCCGATGGTGCGCGGCGCCCAGCATTGGCGCTGCCTGATCAACACCAGCCGCCCGGAACTGCAGGTCGGCGAGGTATTGCTCGACAACGGCGACGATTTTCAGGCCGAGCCCTGGACAGTTACCCTGTTCGGTCTGGAGATGGAGACCCCCAACTGAGCAGTAGCACGGCTTTTTCACATCCCATCCCGGCCCGGGTTCCATCCGGCCCGTACCGGTTGGCTGCGTGGCTTGCATGGCAGGTACCCGGGGCACGCCGCCAACCGCAAACAAAAAGATATAAAAGTATTTTTAAATATTCTTTTTTTTCATTATAAAAACTCTTTATAGTAATTTGCGACGCCCGCCCCGGTTTCCGGTTGCGGGCGTTTCCCGGTCACCTCAACCCTGGAGCTCTCCCGTGCGCTGCGCCCTGTCCAGACTGTCATTCACTGCACTGCTGCCTAGCCGATGCGCATGATGCCCCGCTCGCGCCCGCCGCGCGTGCTGCCGGGCTTTGGCCTGACGCTGGGTTTTAGCCTGGCGTATCTGGGATTGATCGTGCTGATCCCGCTGGCAATGGCCTTCCTGCGCGCGTTTAACCTGGACTGGAATGAATTCTGGGCCATTGTCACTGCGCCACGGGTTCTGGCGTCCTACCGCCTGACTTTTGGCGCTTCGTTGATCGCCGCGCTCATCAACACCGGTTTTGGCCTGATCGTGGCCTGGGTACTGGTCCGTTACTCGTTTCCCGGCAAGCGCCTGATCGATGCCCTAGTGGATCTGCCTTTTGCCCTGCCGACCGCAGTCGCCGGCATCACCCTGACTACGCTGTATGCCGGCAATGGCTGGATTGGCCAGTTTCTCAAGCCGCTGGATATCAAAGTCGCCTTCACTCCGCTCGGGGTGGTGGTGGCCCTCACCTTCATCGGCTTGCCTTTCGTGGTGCGCACTGTGCAGCCGGTGCTGGAAGATCTGGAAGCCGAGGTCGAGGAAGCCGCCGCCAGTCTCGGTGCCCACCGCTGGCAGATTTTCCAGCGCATCATCTTTCCAGCCATCCGCCCAGCACTGCTCACCGGCTTTACCCTGGCCTTCGCTCGCGCCATCGGCGAGTACGGATCGGTGATCTTCATCGCCGGCAATCTGCCGATGGTGTCGGAAATCACCCCTTTGCTGATCGTCAGCAAGCTGGAGCAGTACGACTATAACGGCGCCGCGGCAGTGGCGGTGGTCATGCTGGTGCTGTCGTTCCTGCTCCTGCTGATGATTAACCTGCTCCAGCGCTGGAGCAGGCCCGGACGAGGTTGAAGCCCGATGCGCGCATGGTCTACCGAGCACTCTTCGCGGCCCGCAGCGGGCGCGACCACCGAACCCGCCTGGGTACGCGCCCTGCTGCTGGGTGTGGCACTGCTGTTCCTGAGCCTGTTCCTGTTCGTGCCACTGGCCGCAGTGTTTTACGAGGCACTGCGTAAGGGCGTCGGCGTCTATCTGGCAGCGATCAGCGATCCCTATGCGCTGGATGCCATCCGCCTGACCCTGCTCAGTGCCGCGATTGCCGTGCCACTGAACCTGCTGTTTGGCGTCGCCGCCGCCTGGGCGATCGCCAAGTTCGAGTTTCCCGGCAAGAGCCTGCTGATCACCCTGATCGATTTACCGTTCGCAGTGTCGCCGGTGATCGCCGGGCTGATTTATGTGCTGCTGTTCGGCGCCCAGGGCTGGCTGGGACCGTGGCTGAATGAGCATGGCATCCGGATCATTTTCGCCGTGCCCGGCATTGTCCTGGCCACGGTGTTTGTTACCGTGCCGTTCATCGCCCGCGAGTTGATTCCGCTGATGCAGGCTCAGGGCACCGAGGAAGAGGAAGCTGCCCTGGTACTCGGTGCCAGCGGCTGGCGCACCTTCTGGCGCATCACCCTGCCGAATATCCAGTGGGGTCTGCTGTATGGCGTGGTGCTGTGCACTGCCCGCGCCATGGGCGAATTCGGCGCGGTATCGGTGGTCTCCGGCCATGTCCGCGGCCTGACCAATACCCTGCCGCTGCACGTCGAAATCCTCTACAACGAGTACCAGTTCGCTGCCGCTTTTGCCTGCGCTTCACTGTTGACCGTGCTGGCGCTGGTGATGCTGGTCATCAAGACCCTGATTCAGCGCCGGGCCCGGCGGCAGTTGCACCTGATGAATGGAGAATCTGCATGAGTATCGATATTCAGGGTCTATACAAGCGCTTTGGCGAATTTGTCGCCCTCGATCATATTAACCTGGAAATTCCCGAGGGCCAGTTGGTCGCCCTGCTCGGCCCGTCCGGTTGCGGTAAGACGACGCTGTTGCGCATCATCGCCGGCCTGGAGTACGCCGATCAGGGCCAGGTGCTGTTCAATGGCGAGGATGCCAGCCGCCGCCATGTCCGCGAACGCGGCGTTGGCTTCGTCTTTCAGCACTATGCGCTGTTCCAGCACATGAGCGTGTTCGAAAACGTCGCCTTTGGGCTGCGGGTGCGCCCGCGCGCAACCCGGCCCAGCGAGGCCCAGATTCGCGCCAAGGTCGGCGCCCTGCTGGAGCTGGTACAACTGAGCTGGCTGGGCGATCGCCTGCCCAGCCAGTTGTCCGGTGGCCAGCGCCAACGCATCGCCCTGGCCCGCGCCCTGGCCGTGGAACCGCGCGTGCTGTTGCT
>DAITNL010000017.1:0-15584 GCA_036834665.1 Candidatus Competibacteraceae bacterium
GGGCAGCTTTCTCAATGTGGTGATCTATCGCCTGCCGCTGATCATGGAGCGTGAGTGGCGGGCGCAATGCTGCGAACTGCTCGGCCAGCCAGTCGCGGACGAAACCCCGCGCCTGAGCCTGTGGGGGCCGCGTTCGCAATGCCCGCACTGTGGCCACCTGATCACCGCGCTGGAAAATATTCCGCTGTTTAGCTATCTGCGCCAGCGCGGTCGCTGCGCCCATTGCCAAGGGCCGATCAGCATCCAGTATCCGCTGGTGGAAGCGGCGAGCGGTCTGCTGGCTGGGATCGTCGCCTGGCAATTTGGCTTTGGCTGGCCGGCAGCGGCAGCGCTGCTGTGCACCTGGATTCTGCTGGCCGCCAGCATCATCGACCTGCATCACCAGTTGCTGCCCGATGATCTGACCCTGCCGCTGTTGTGGCTGGGTCTGCTGGCAGCGCTGTTTGGCCTGTTCGCGCCCTTGCCAGACGCGGTGATCGGCGCCATGGCCGGCTATCTGTCGCTATGGCTGGTTTATCAGGGCTTTCGCCTGTTGACCGGCAAGGAAGGCATGGGTCATGGCGATTTCAAGCTGCTGGCGGCGCTCGGCGCCTGGTGCGGCTGGCAGTATCTGGTGACCATTGTGCTGCTGTCATCACTGGTCGGCGCGGTGCTTGGCCTGGGGCTGATCCTGTTCCGGGGACGCGATCGCCAGGTACCGATGCCATTTGGGCCGTTCCTGGCCGCCGCCGGCTGGCTGGCGCTGCTGTGGGGCGCGCCGATCAACCGCGCCTGGATGGCGTGGCTGGGGCTGTAGGGCGATGCTGGTCATTGGCCTCACCGGCGGTATCGGCAGTGGCAAGACTGCGGCCAGCGACCGCTTTGCCGAACTGGGTGCAGCGGTGATCGACACCGATCAACTGGCCCGCGAGCTGGTCGAACCTGGCCAGCCGGCACTGGCGGAGATCGTCGCCGCCTTTGGCACGGAGTGCATCGATGACCACGGTCAATTGCACCGCGCCCGGTTGCGCCAGCGGGTATTCGCCGATACCGCAGCCCGGCAGCGTCTGGAAGGCATCCTGCATCCGCGCATCCGCGCCCAGGTGCGGGAACGGCTGGCCATCCTGGACGCGCCCTACTGTCTGGTGGTCATCCCGCTGCTGGTTGAAACCGGCATGCGCGATCTAGTCGACCGGGTGCTGGTGGTTGATGTGCCCGAAGCAGCGCAGATCCATCGGGTCATGGCGCGCGACCGGATCGATGCCGCCCAGGCACAGCGCATCCTCGCCGCGCAGGCCAGTCGTTCTCAGCGCCTGGCACTGGCCGATGATGTGCTGGAAAACAGCGGCGCCCTGGATACCCTGCAGCATCAGGTCACCGCGCTGCACCAGCAGTATCTGCGCCTGGCTACCGCGCCCCTGAGCTAGAATCCGTCCCGGTGGCACGCCGGGGCACCGGCGCCACCGCCACGCCCCGTCCCGTGCTGGTGTCTTCGCCCAATGACCGCGTTTCACGCGCACGAGGTTTTGCGTGTCTCACACCATTTGCTATGAGCAGCCGTTAAACGAGCGCGTGCGAACCCTGTTGCGGATGGAGTACCTGTTCCGCCAGATCCATCACGCGCTGAGCGGAAATTCAACTTGGGACAGCCGCAGCGCGCTCCAGGCCCTGTTCGACCTGCTGGCCCTGACCGGGCGCAATGAACTGAAAAGCGAGCTGCTCAAGGAGCTGGAACGGCATACCGTCGCCCTCAATCGCCTGCGGCAGAATCCCGGCATCGATATCATCCGGCTCAACCAGACCCTTGACGAGATCAGTGCCGCCTGCAGCCGCATTCACCGCTTCGATAGTCTGTCGCTGGAAGCGGTGCGTCAGAGTGATTTCCTCTGCGCAATTCACAAACGCAGCCAGGTGCCCGGCGGCACCTGCCGTTTCGACCTGCCCGCGCTGTATCACTGGCTGCAGCAGGACAACGCGGTGCGCAACCGTCATTTGAGCGAGTGGCTGGCGCCTTTTGCACCGATGCGCGAGGCGGTATTCCTGGTGCTGCGCCTGATCCGCGACAGCGCCACGCTGCGTCCGGAAATCGCGCTCGGCAGCTTTTTCCAGCGCGCCCTGGATGCTGGCACGCCGCACCAGATGATCCGGGTGCTGTTGCCGGCCAGTAGCACCCTGTTTCCAGAAATCAGCGGTGGCCGGCACCGCTTCACCATCCGCTTCCTGACCCAGCCCGATCCCAACCGGCGCGCAGTTCAAAGCACCGCCGATGTCGCCTTCGAGCTGGCCTGCTGCACCCTCTGAGCAGGCAGCGCCGATGCAGTCCGCAGGGCTGCGATAATCGGCGCATCAGCGGCGGGAAAATCCACCTCGCACAGGCCAGCCACCGTCGCCCAGGCCACCGGCTGACCCTCGCGGCCCTGCGGCTCGCCCTGATAGGCATCGACCTGCCAGACATCAAGCAGCACCTGCCGGTCGGCGTAGGCGTGCTGCACCTGCAGCCAGGGCGTAGCGGTCTGAACGTGAATGCCCAGCTCCTCATACAGCTCACGGGCGAGCGCGGCGGGCACCGTCTCGCCTGCCTCGACCTTGCCGCCAGGAAACTCCCACAGGCCGCCCTGGTGCGCAGTGGCCGCGCGCCGGGCAATCAGTACCGCACCGCAGGCATCACGCACGATGCCAACTGCGACATGCACCCGCGCTGCACTGCTGCTACTCACGTCCGGTACTCAGCGTTAATGCGTACGTAGTCAAAGGACAGGTCGGTGGTCCAGATCCGCGCCGTGGCAGCGCCACGCCCCAGCACCACGCGAATGGTGATCTCGGACCGGCTCATCACCTCTTGCCCGAGGGCCTCGGTATAGGCCGGATCGCGGCCACCGCCCTGCACAATGCGCGCTTCGTCAAGGTAGATGTCCACCCGCTCCAGATCGAGCGCCTCCAGCCCGGCCCGACCAACCGCCGCCAGAATGCGCCCCCAGTTGGGGTCGGAAGCGAAAAAAGCGGTCTTGACCAGCGGCGAATGGGCAATGGTGTAGGCGACCTGCCGGCACTCGGCCACCTCACGACCGCCTTCAACCTGCACGGTGATGAACTTGGTAGCGCCTTCGCCATCGCGGATGATCGCCTGGGCCAGTTCGCTGCACACCTCGTCCAGCGCCGCCGCAAAATGCTCCCGGTCCTCACCGCTCGCCGGCACGCGCGCACCCGCCTGGCCGGTCGCCAGCAGCATGCAGGCATCATTGGTCGAGGTATCGCCATCGACGGTGATGGCGTTGAAGGAGGCCGCCACCGCATCATTCAGCAGGTGCTGCAGCAGTTCCGCGTCCACCCCGGCATCGGTGGCGATAAAAGCCAGCATCGTCGCCATGTCCGGACGGATCATGCCGGCGCCCTTGGCCATGCCGGCGATGGTCACTGTGCGCCCCGCCAGTTGCAGTTGCCGTGAAGCCACCTTGGGCCGGGTATCGGTGGTCATGATACCGGCGGCGGCTTCATCCCAGCCATCCGGGCGCAAGGCTGCCAGCGCCGCCGGCAGGCCGCTGATCAGCCGGAACAGGGGCAGCGGTTCGCCGATCACCCCGGTGGAAAACGGCAGCACCTCCTCGGGCCGGCACCCACTGCGCTGCGCCAGCGCCTGGCAACTGGCCTCGGCATCGGCCAGCCCCTGCCGCCCGGTACCGGCATTGGCATTACCGGTATTGATCAGCAGATAGCGCGGACGGGCGGCGGCCAGGTGGCTGCGCGCCAGAATCACCGGCGCGGCGCAAAAGGCATTACGGGTAAACACGGCGGCAGCCTGGGTGCCGGGCGCAGCCTCGATCACCACCAGATCGCGGCGATCGGGATATTTGATACCGGCCCGGGCCACGCCCAGACGAATTCCAGTGACGGTCAGCGCTTGCATGGTGTCCGCTCCCTAATCCAGCTGGCCATGGCAATGCTTGTACTTCTTGCCCGAGCCACAGGGGCAGGGCTCGTTGCGACCCACCTTGCGTCCCTCGCGCACGAAGGGGGTATGAGCCTCGGCATCCTCGATCTGGTGGCGGATTTCAATGCCGGAGCCGTCGGTCGCACCCTCGGGCGGACTCTCGGCCAGCGCCGGGGCCGGAGCATGCTCAAAGTGCATGGTCACCGCTGCCGGCTGGCGCGGTTCGGGGATCGCTTCCGGCTCAGTCTGGAACTGCGCCCGCGCCAGAAAACTGATCGCTTCATGGTGAATACGCTGCACCAGGGCCTGGAACATCTCGAAGGCTTCGCGCTTGTATTCCTGCTTGGGATTCTTCTGCGCATAGCCGCGCAGATGAATGCCCTGACGCAGGTAATCCATCGCCGCCAGATGCTCGCGCCAGTGGCTGTCGAGCACCTGCAGCAGCACCGCCTTTTCAAACTGGCGCATCCACGGCGACCCGACCTGCGCTTCCTTGGCGGCGTAGTGCTGCTCCAGTTCGCTGTGGATGCGCTCGCGCAGCGGCTCCTCGTGCAGGTTGTGGTCGGCATCCAGCCAGGCGCGCACCGGCACCTGCAGGCCAAACTCGCGCTCCAGAGCCTGTTCCAGCCCGGCCAGATCCCACTGCTCCTCCAGACTTTGCGGCGGAATATAGGGATCAATGGCGTGCTTGAGCACCTCAAGGCGCAGCTCGCTCAGGGTCGCCGCGACATCCTCGGCTTCCATCAACTCATTGCGCCAGCCGTACATGACCTTGCGCTGGTCGTTGGCGACATCATCGAACTCCAGCAGGTTCTTGCGGATATCGAAGTTGTGCGCTTCAACCTTGCGCTGCGCGTTTTCGATCGCCTTGGTGACCCAGGGATGTTCGATGGCCTCGCCTTTCTGCATGCCCAGTTTCTGCATCAGCCCCGACACCCGGTCGGAAGCAAAAATGC
This sequence comes from Candidatus Competibacteraceae bacterium, assembly GCA_036834665.1. Taxonomy (GTDB): domain Bacteria; phylum Pseudomonadota; class Gammaproteobacteria; order Competibacterales; family Competibacteraceae; genus RXIX01. The sequence continues at coordinate 4,864 of DAITNL010000017.1, forward strand.
GCAGCAGGTTATCCTCCAGCGACAGGTAGAAGCGGCTGGAACCCGGATCGCCCTGACGGCCGGAGCGGCCACGTAACTGATTATCGATGCGGCGCGATTCGTGGCGCTCGGTGCCAATCACATGCAGGCCACCGGCGGCGACCACTTGCTGATGACGCTGCTGCCAGGCGGCGCGCACGGCGGCACGGGCCGCCTCGTCGGCATCCGCACCCAGTGCCTTCAGTTCCGCCTGCAGGTTGCCGCCGAGGACGATGTCGGTGCCGCGACCGGCCATATTGGTGGCGATGGTCACTGCGCCCGGTCGGCCGGCCTGAACGATGATTTCCGCTTCGCGCTCGTGCTGCTTGGCATTGAGCACCTGATGCGGAATCTTTTCCTTGGCCAACAGCCTGGCCAGCAGTTCCGACACCTCGATCGAGGTGGTGCCGACCAGTGCCGGCTGGCCGCGCTTCTGGCAGTCGCGGATATCCTCCAGCACCGCCTCGTATTTCTCCTGCTGGGTGAGGAACACCAGATCACCCATGTCCTTACGGATCATCGGCATGTGGGTCGGCGCTACGATCACTTCCAGCCCGTAGATCTGCTGGAATTCGAAGGCTTCGGTGTCGGCGGTGCCGGTCATGCCGGCCAGCTTCTGGTAGAGACGGAAATAGTTCTGGAAGGTGATCGAGGCCAGAGTCTGGTTTTCGGCCTGGATCGCCACGCCTTCCTTGGCTTCGATGGCCTGATGCAGACCATCGGACCAGCGCCGGCCAGACATGGTGCGCCCGGTGAACTCATCGACGATGACAATCTCGCCGCCGCGCACGATGTATTCGACATCCTTGTGGAACAGGGCATGGGCGCGCAGGCAGGCATTCAGATGATGGAACACGCCGAGATTGGCCGCGTCATAGAGACTCTCGCCACCGTGCAGCAGGCCCGCTTCCAGCAGCAGTTCCTCGATGTGCTGATGACCGTTATCGGTCAGATACACCTGCTTGGCCTTTTCATCGACCCAGTAGTCGCCCGGCCCTTCCTCTTCCTGCTGCCGCACCAACCGTGGCACCAGGGTATTGACCTTGCGATACAGTTCGGAGCTTTCCTCGGCCGGGCCGGAAATGATCAGCGGCGTGCGCGCCTCGTCGATCAGGATCGAGTCGACCTCATCGACCAGGGCATAGTGCAGTTCGCGCTGCACCTTCTGCTCCAGACCAAAGGCCATGTTATCGCGCAGGTAGTCGAAACCGTATTCATTGTTGGTACCGTAGGTGATGTCGGCACCATAAGCGGCACGCTTTTCCTCGGGACTCATCCCGGCTACCGCCACGCCCACGCTCATGCCCAGGAAGCAGTAGATCTGACCCATCCACTCCGAATCACGCCGGGCCAGATAATCGTTGACCGTGACCACATGCACGCCCTTGCCGGTCAGCGCGTTCAGATACACCGGCAGGGTCGCCACCAGGGTCTTGCCTTCGCCGGTACGCATCTCGGCGATCTTGCCTTCGTGCAGGACCATGCCGCCGATCAACTGCACGTCGAAATGGCGCATGTCCAGCACCCGCTTGCCGGCCTCGCGCACCACGGCAAAGGCTTCCGGCAACAGGGCATCAAGCGTTTCGCCTTCGTTCAAACGGCGCTTGAATTCAGTAGTCTTCGCGCACAGCGCCGCGTCGTCCAGGGCCGCGATCCCCGCTTCCAGGGCATTGATCCGCTCCACTACCTTACGCATGCGCCGGATCACGCGGTCGTTGCGACTGCCAAAAATACTTTTCAGGATATTCATCAATCGGGCGCCTTTTGCTTCGTCGCTCTGGGAAAAATGCCGGAAATAATACTCCAGCAGCGCTGTTTTTGCGCGGGACAGCCGGCAGGACGCAAAAGGAAGACGCGGCCCTCCAGGATTGCTGGAAGACCGCGCGGAAGTGACGGCTGGGGAAATGCGGGGCCGGATGCCTTAGCGGGTTGCCTGGGCAGGCTGCAGGTAGGAGATCGGCGCCTGGCGCTCGTCGCTGTAGGTGACTTCTTCCCAGGCACTGCTGTCGGCGAGCAGTTCGCGCAGCAGGCGATTGTTCAGGGCATGACCGGACTTGTAGCCGGTAAAGGCACCGATCAGACTGCGCCCGAGCAGGTACAGATCACCGATGGCGTCGAGAATCTTGTGCTTGACGAACTCATCCTCGTAGCGTAGGCCGTCCTCGTTGAGGATGCGGTAGTCGTCAACCACGATGGCGTTATCCAGGGTGCCGCCCAGCGCCAGGCGCCGTTCACGCAGGTACTCCAGATCGCGCATGAAACCAAAGGTGCGCGCCCGGCTGACTTCCTTGACGAAGGAGGTGGTGGAGAAATCCACTACTGCGTGCTGGTTACGACCCTTGAACAGCGGGTGATCGAAGGCGATGGTGAAGGCAACCTTGAAACCGGCAAAGGGATCGAAGCGCGCCCATTTGTCGCCATCCTCGACCACGACCGGCCGCTTGATGCGGATAAAGCGTTTGGGTGCATTCTGCTCCTGGATGCCCGCCGACTGGATCAGGAACACGAAGGGACCGGCGCTGCCGTCCATGATCGGCACTTCGGCAGCGCTGACGTCGACATAGGCATTATCAATGCCCAGCCCGGCAAAGGCCGATAGCAGATGTTCGACCGTAGCAATGCGGGCAGCACCACGCACCAGCGAGGTTGAGAGCTGCGTATCGCCGACATTCTGCGGACAGGCTTTAATCTCGACCGGTTCGGGCAAATCAATGCGCCGGAAGACGATGCCGGTATCCGGCGCCGCCGGCCGCAGGGTCAAATAAACTTTCTCGCCCGTGTGCAAGCCAACGCCGGTCGCCCGGATGGCATTTTTCAAGGTACGCTGCCTAATCATGTTAGGTCCCCCAACAGTCAATGAATCTGGAGCATGATGGCGTAGCCCGCTGAACGGGCGCGGATCGCGCGCCCGCTGCTTCAGTGGTCTGGATCAGCCCAGTGACCACACCATCGCCGTGCGTTGCAGTCAAGATACCGCAGTTCGTAGCGATACTGCAACTTTTGTTTCTCTTTCGCAACTGATTTTGTTGTTAACTTGCGAAAGTCTGTGCCCCAGAATCACTCCGCAGCCGCCCCGGGACCCGGCGGGCTTCCTCCCTTGGCAAGCCAGTTCGCCGGGCCGGAGCTCCTCAATCCGCCTGCCGGCGCAGGAACGCTGGAATATCCAAATAGTCCTGTTCCTCAGCACGCTCGGGACTATCCCCACCGGCCTTGCCACGGCCACTGGTCCGGTCACGGCCATGCGTCTCGGTCTCAATGCCACGCTGCACCAGCTTGAAGGGCGGTACCGACGCCTCGCGGTCGCGCGCACTCGCCTGCTTGACCGGCGCGCCCTGGCCGATGCCGGTAGCGACAATGGTCACCCGCAGCTCGTTATGCATCTCCGGATCAATCGCCGTGCCCACCACCACGGTGGCGTCATCAGAGGCCAGTTCCTTGATGGTGTTGCCGACCTCCTCGAACTCACCAATCTTCAGGTCCATGCCCGAGGTGATATTGACCAGCAGACCCTTGGCGCCGGCCAGATTGACATTCTCCAGCAGCGGGCTGGCAATCGCCGCCTCGGCCGCCTCGCGGGCACGGCCATCGCCTACCGCACGCCCGGTGCCCATCATCGCCATGCCCATTTCCGACATCACGGCGCGCACGTCGGCGAAATCGACGTTGATCAGGCCCGGTCGGGTGATCAGTTCGGCGATGCCCTGCACCGCGCCGAGCAGCACGTCATTGGCGGCCTTGAAGGCATCGAGCAGGCTGGCGCTCTTGCCGAGCACGGTCAGCAGCTTCTCGTTGGGAATGGTGATCAGCGAATCCACGGTTTCGCTCAGCTCGCGCACCCCGCGCATCGCCACTTCCATGCGCTTCTTACCCTCGAAGGGGAAGGGCCGGGTGACCACCGCCACCGTCAGGATGCCCATCTCGCGGGCCAGTTGCGCCACCACCGGCGCAGCGCCAGTGCCGGTGCCACCGCCCATGCCAGCGGTGATGAACACCATGTCGGCGCCCTGCAGCACCTCGCGGATGCGCTCGCTATCCTCCTGTGCCGCCTGCCGGCCAACGTCGGGATTGGCGCCCGCACCCAAGCCCTTGGTGATGTTAGCGCCCAGTTGCAGGGCAATCGGCACCGCGCAGGTCTTGAGTGCCTGCACGTCGGTATTGGCGCAGATGAAATCCACGCCCTCAATATCCGCGTTGAGCATGTGGTGAACCGCGTTGCTTCCCCCACCGCCAACGCCGATCACCTTAATGATCGCGCTTTCCGTCTTGGCATCCATCAGTTCAAACATTGTGGCTTCTCCAAATCAGTGACTCTCGACCCGCTATTCTCGACCCAAACCCCAGCACCCCGTTGCCCAATCCCCCGATCAGACTAGAAATTTCCCTGAAACCAGCTCTTCATTCGGGTCCACAGACCCTTGCGCCCCCCGCGCAATACCGGACCGCTCGCGACAAAGGAGCGGTTTTCATTGCCAAACAGCAGCAGACCCACTGCGGTTGCGCAGGCCGGATCACGCGCCACATCCAGACCGCCGATCTCGTACGGCACACCCAGCCGCACCGGCATGCGCAACATTTCATCGGCCAGATCCAGAACGCCATCCATGCGCGCACTGCCACCGGTCAGCACCACCCCTGCCGCAATTTGTTGTTTTTTAAACCCGCTACGCTGGAGTTCGTCCCGCACCATGTCGAAGAACTCCTCGTAGCGCGACTGCACCACCTCGACCAGCTCGTGGGAGGCGATCATCCGCGCCGGCCGGTCGCCGACGCCCGCCACCTCGATCTGCTCATCCGGACGGGCCAATTGCCCAAGACAGCGCGCCTGGCGGATCTTGATCTCCTCGGCGACGGCAGTAGGCGCGTGGAATATGGTAGCGATGTCATTGGTGACCTGATCGCCGGCAATCGGGATGACCGCGGTATGCCGGATGGAGCCATGCGTGAACACCGCCAGATCAGTGGTTCCGCCCCCGATATCCAGCAGACACACCCCCAGTTCCCGCTCATCCGGCTTCAGCACCGCCCGGCCTGCGGCCAGTTGCTGCAGGATGATGTCATCCACCTCCAGCCCGCAGCGCTGTACACACTTGACGATGTTCTGGGCCGCGCTGATCGACCCGGTGACAATATGCACCCGCACTTCCAGGCGCACCCCGGACATGCCGATCGGGTCCTGAATGCCCTCGTGGCCGTCGATGACGAATTCCTGCGGCAGGATATGCAGGATCTTCTGATCGGCCGGAATCGCCACCACCCGCGCCGCCTCGATGGCCCGCTCGACATCCTCGGCGGTGACTTCGTTATCCTGAATGGCGGTCAGGCCGTGGGAATTGAGGCCGCGGATGTGACTGCCGGAAATGCCAGCATACACCGAGTGAATGCGGCAGCCGGCCATGGCTTCAGCCTCGGCGACGGCACGCTGAATCGACTGCACCGTGGCCTCGATATTGACCACCACGCCCTTCTTCAAGCCCCGCGAGGGCTGACTGCCAAACCCGACCACGTTGATATGGCCATCGGCGTGGACCTCACCGACCACCACCACCACTTTCGAGGTGCCGATATCGAGACCGACGATCAAGTTGATATCTTCTCTTTTCGCCATGACCGCTCCCTTTCCCCCACCCTCTAGCCCGCCGCCGGAGCCGGCGGGGGCGGTTCCACTTTCCAACGCACGGCGAACCCATTGACATAGCGCAAGTCCACCACCGCGATCCGTTCCGCCTGCCCAGCCAGAAAACGCGGATACACGTCCGCGAGCCGCTGCAGGCGCTGTTCAAACTGCTCCCGCCCAAGATACGCCTCAAGGCCGTTATCAAAGGTCAGCCACCAGGCCCGACGCTGATCCTGCACCAGCCGCACCAGCTTCAGGCCCACCGGGTCAAGCAGTGCCCGAACCTGCTGATAGGTCTGGATCAGGCTGCGCTCGTGGCCATCGGGGCCGGCCAGGCGCGGCCAGGGTCCAGCCTGACGAATCTGGGTCGGCCGAAAGCGCTGGCCGTTGACATCGACCATCTCCTGCTCGCCCCAATAGCCGAACGCTATTCGCTCGCGCAGGGCGATGGCCACGGTATCCGGCCAGCTGCGCCGCACGGCGACATCCTCCACCCAGGGGTTGGTCGCCAGCACATCGCGCAGCGTGTCCAGATCGGCACGGAAGAAATTAATGCCCAGATAGGGACTGGCGACCGGCTGCAAGTCCACCTCGGCCAGATTACGCAATTCACCCTCGATACGCACCTGTCGCAGCGGGTAGGCATCCGGCGCCTGCAGGCGCTCGCTACCGACATATCCCGCCCAGGCCACGATCGCCAGCACCAGCATCACGCCCAGCCAGCGCAGCGGCGCGCCCCACAGCGCTTTCCACTGCCCCGGAGTGGGCGGGATTCGCGGCTGTAGCGTGGTAGCGCCGCGGCGGCGGCGTTTTGCAAAGCGCATCGCGCCTCCCGTTCAGTCCGGTCGGACCAGACTGGTTTCAAGGACCCGCCAGACCAGATCCTCGAGGCTCTGGCCGGTCGCTCGCGCTGCCATCGGCACCAGGCTGTGATCGGTCATCCCCGGTACCGTGTTCACTTCCAGCAGCCAGGGCTGGTCCTGGGCATCGACGATCAGGTCGACCCGCCCCCAGCCATAGCCGCCGACCGCAGCAAAGGCCGCAGCGACCAGCTGCTGCAGGCGCGCCTCCTGTTCCGCCGGCAGGCCACAGGGACACAGGTAACGGGTATCGTTAGCGTGGTACTTGGCTTCGTAATCGTAGAACGTGCGCGTGGTTTCCAGGCGAATCAGCGGCAGCGCCTGCCCGGCAAGCACAGCGCCGGTGTATTCCCGACCCGGGATCCAGGGCTCGACCAGCACCGGCGAATGGCAGGCGGTCGCGCGCTCCCAGGCGCCGGCGAGCTGCGCCGGATCATCGACGCGGCTGATGCCGATGCTCGAACCCTCGCAGGAGGGCTTGACCGCCAGCGGCAGGCCAAGCGCGGCAGCGGCCTCGGTCAGCTCCGCCAGGCTGTTCGCCAGCCGCCAGGGCGGCGTCGGCAAGCCGGCGCTCTGCCAGATCTGCTTGGTGCGCAGCTTGTCCATGCCCAGCGCCGAGGCGAGTACGCCGCTGCCGGTGTAGGGCAGGCCCAGAATCTCCAGCGCCCCCTGGATGACGCCATCCTCGCCACCGCGCCCGTGCAGGATGATGAACGCGCGGTCGAAATCGCCCCCGGCCAGCACCGTCAGGATGTCGCGGCCGGCATCGATGCCGTGCGCATCAATGCCGCGCGCCTGCAAGGCGGCCAGCACCGCTGCACCGCTGCGCAGCGATACCGCCCGCTCTGCCGACCAGCCGCCCATCAGCACCGCTACCTTGCCGAATGCGGCCGGATCGCTCACCGTATGCCCTTGTGTCTGTTGCATCCGCGTTTCTCCGTTAAACCTGAATTCGTCGCCATCACGGCGCGCCGCCCGGCAGCCCGTCACGTCCCAGCTGCACCGCCATCGCCCCGATATCGCCAGCGCCCATCAGCAGCAGCAAATCGCCATCGCGCAGCAGCCCCGGCAGCACCGCCGGCAGATCGGCGCTGTGCTCGACGAACACCGGATCGACCTTGCCCCGGGTGCGGATCGCCCGGCTCAGGCTGCGGCCATCGGCGCCGGCGATCGGCTTTTCTCCAGCCGGGTAGACGTCGAGCAGAATCAGCGTATCGACTTCGGAAAGCACCTGGGCGAAATCGTCGAACAGGTCGCGGGTGCGACTGAAACGGTGCGGCTGAAACGCCAGCACCAGCCGCCGCTGCGGCCAGGCGCCGCGCAGGGCGTTGAGCACCGCCTGAATCTCGCGCGGGTGGTGACCGTAATCGTCCATCACCGTAGTGCGGCCGCCACCGGGCAGGACCAGTTCGCCATGCTGCTGGAAGCGCCGGCCAATGCCCTGGAAATTCTGCAGGGCGCGGCGGATCGCGGTCTCGGCCACGCCCAGCTCGCGCGCGACCGCCAGCGCCGCCAGGGCATTGAGCACGCTGTGCCGGCCGGGCAGGTTCAGGGTGATCGGCAGCGGCGCGCTCAGCCCGGGCAGGTGCGCCAGAAAGCGGGTGCGCAGACCTTCCTGAACGATATCGGTGGCGCGGGCATCGCAGTCCTCGCCGGTGCCGTAGGTCAGCACGGGCCGGGTCAGGCGCGGCAGGATCGCGCGCACCTGGGGATCATCGGCGCACAGCACCGCCAGCCCATAAAACGGCAGGTGGTGCAGGAATTCGACGAAGGTCTCGCGCAGACGGGCAAAGTCGTTGCCGTAGGTCGATAGGTGATCGGCGTCAATATTGGTGACTACCGCGATCATCGGCTGCAGGAACAGGAATGAGGCGTCGCTCTCGTCGGCCTCGGCGACCAGATAGCGCCCGGCGCCGAGGCGGGCATTGGCCCCGGCGCTGTTCAGGCGGCCGCCGATGACAAAGGTCGGGTCCAGGCCGCCCTCGGCGAGCAGGCTGGTAATCAGGCTGGTGGTGGTGGTCTTGCCGTGCGTACCGGCCACGGCGATGCCATAGCGAAAGCGCATCAGCTCGGCGAGCATTTCGGCGCGCGGCACCACCGGGATGCGCGCCGCGCGCGCTGCGACCACTTCCGGGTTATCCTCGGCGACCGCGCTGGAAATCACCACCGCATCGCAGCCGGCGATATGCTCGGCGGCATGGCCGGGGCGAATCACCGCACCCAGTTGGGCCAGCCGCGCCGTGACCGCGCTGGCGCGCAGGTCGGAGCCGGACACGCTGTAGCCCAGATTCAGCAGCACCTCGGCGATTCCACTCATACCGGCGCCGCCGATGCCGACAAAGTGAATGTGGCGGATGCGGCGCATATCGCGCCACGCTTCCGGAATGCTCGTCAACATCGGTTTATCCACGTCTCCAGGTTCCTACGTTTAATCATCATCAGCATCAGCATGCACGGCCCGACCGGCCAGCCGCGTCACCCAGGCCCGCCTGTTCCAGGCAGATTGCCGCGACCCGCGCCGCGGCATCGACCTGCGCCAGGGCGCGTGCCGCCTCGGCCATGGTTAGCAAGGCCTGACGGTCGGCGAGCAGTTCACCAAGCAGCGCCGCCAGCGTCGCCGCATCCAGATCGGCCTGTTGCACCACCCGCGCTGCGCCACCCCGGACCAGGAACGCGGCATTAGCGGTCTGGTGATCGTCCACGGCGAAGGGGAACGGCACCAGCAGCGCAGCGACGCCAGCCGCCGCCAGTTCCGCAATGGTCAATGCACCGGCCCGGCACAGCACCAGATCCGCCCAGGCATAGGCTGCGGCCATATCGTCGATAAAGGGCGTCAGCCGCGCCGTAACCCCAGCCTCTTGATAGGCAGCGGCGGCGGCATCATGCAGCCGGCCACCGGCCTGATGCCAGACCTCGGGGCGGGCCGCCTCCGGCAGTTGCGCCAGCGCCTGCGGCACGAGTTGATTCAAGGCCAGCGCGCCCTGACTGCCACCCAGCACCAGCAGGCGCAGGCGACCTTCGCGACCTGCAAAGCGCAGTGCCGGCGGCGGCAGCGCAGCGATGGCATCGCGCACCGGATTGCCTACCGCAAGCGCCCGGCGCGACGCCGGAAAGGTACCGGGAAAGGCCTCCAGCACCCGGCTGGCCAGCCGCGCCAGCCAGCGATTGGTCAGGCCAGCAATGGCATTTTGTTCATGCACCACCAGCGGAATACCCAAGAGGCGCGCCGCCAGGCCACCGGGACCGCTGGCAAAGCCACCCATGCCCAGCACGACTGGCGGTCGCAGGCGGCGCAGAATCGTCCTTGCCTGCAGCAGCGCCCGGCCGAGCATGAACGGCAGCGTCAACAGCCGGCGCAGGCCCTTGCCACGCAGACCGGCCACGCCAATCCACTCGATGGTAATACCCGCAGCGGGCACCAGCTTCGCCTCCAGACCCTGACGGGTGCCCATCCACACCACCGGCACACCGGCCGCGCGCAGCCGCTCGGCCACTGCCAGCGCCGGAAACACATGACCGCCGGTGCCGCCGGCCATGATCAGCACCGGTCTGTCGGTGGTGCGCGGCTGCGGCAGGCCGTCTGACCCGCTCATGGGTGAGCATCCAGGCTGGCGGCGCGATTTTCCACATCGATGCGCAGCAGCAGCGCCAGCGTCATGCACATCACCATCACGCTGCTGCCGCCATAACTCATCAGCGGCAAGGTCAGGCCCTTGGTAGGCAGCACACCCATGTTGACTCCCATATTGAACAGTGACTGGATACCAAACCACAGGCCAATGCCATAGGCCAGATAGGTCGCGAACGGCCGCCCGAGCCGCTCGGCCTGGCGCGCGATCAGAAAGGCCCGCCACACCAGCAGCATGAACAGCGCCACCACGAGCAGGATGCCCACCAGCCCGAATTCCTCGGCCAGCACCGCGAACAGAAAGTCGGTATGCGCTTCCGGCAGGTAGAACTGCTTCTCGACGCTTTCGCCCAGACCAACGCCGAACAGCTCACCGCGCCCGATGGCGATCAGTGAATGGGTCAACTGATAGCCCTTGCCCAGCGGATCGTCCCAGGGATTGAGAAATCCCAGCAGGCGGTCGCGGCGATAGGGCGAGGACAGGATCAGTACCGCCATGGCCGTTACCGTGCCGATCTGCAGCAGGCCAAACTGCCAGAGATTGACGCCGGCCAGAAACACCATGCCCAGCGCCACCGCCATCAGCACCACCACGCTGCCG
>DAITNL010000017.1:15594-28587 GCA_036834665.1 Candidatus Competibacteraceae bacterium
CCGCCAGCACCGCCAACACCGCCATCGGCCGCAGCAAAGCCAGCGCCGACGGGATAAAGCGGGCCGCGCGCAACTGACCGCCATGGCGCTTGAGATAATCGGCGACGTAGATCAGGGCAAACAGCTTGGCCATTTCCGAGACCTGGATATTGATCGGCCCAACGCCGATCCAGCGCATGCTGCCGTTCACTTCCTTGCCCACCTTCGGCACCAGCACCAGCACCAGCATGGCCACCGCCGCCAGCAGCAGCGTCGGCCCCAGGCGCTGCCAGCGCGCCACCGGCACTTGAAACACCAGTCCCGCCACGAACAGACCCGCCAGGGCAAAGGTGCCCTGACGGATCAGGAAATAGAACGGCTGGCCGGTCTGCCGATCGGCGATGGGCATCGAAGCCGACGCCACCATCAACAGGCCCAGCGACAGCAGCAGCAGCGTCGCCACCAGCACCCAGGGATCGGGGAACGGCAACGCGGCGCGCGGCTCAGGCACATGCGGCACATCAGCCGCAGTAGTAGCGACGGCGGCGTTAGCATTCAGCATCCGGCCAGCCTCCGCGCTGCAGCCGCGAACAGTGCGCCGCGCTGCTCGTAACCGCTGAACATGTCGAAGCTGGCACAGGCCGGCGACAGCAGCACGCTATCGCCCGGCACGGCCAGTTGCGCGGCCAGCGCTACGGCCTGTTCCAGATCGACTGCCCGCTGCAACGGCACGCTGTCGCCGAGCGCGGCGGCAATCAGCGGTGCGTCGCGCCCAATCAGCACCACCGCGCGCGCCTTGCCGGTCAGCGCAGCGCGCAGCGGCGTGAAATCCTGAGCCTTGCCATCGCCGCCAGCGATCAGCACCACCTGACCGGGCAGGCCACGCACCGCCGCGACCGTTGCGCCGACATTGGTGCCCTTGGAATCGTCAAACCAGCGCACCCCGTTATGCTCGACCACCAGCGTGGTGCGATGCGCCAGACCGGGAAACTCGCGCAGCGCCGTCTGCATCGCCGCGCGCTCGAAGCCCAGCGCCGTGCCCATGGCCAGCGCCGCCAGGGCATTGGCCAGATTGTGGTCGCCCCTGATGCGCAATTCGTCAGCGGCGATCCAGCGTTCCTCACCACGGGCCAGCCAGGTTTCACCACCCTCGCGGCGCAGGCCAAAATCGCCCGCGCCCGGTGCATCGAGCGTGAAGCGCAATACCACGCGCCCCGGCTCGACCATGGCCAGCACCGCCGGATCATCGGCGTTGATCACCATCACGCCGTCACCGTGGAACACGCGCTGCTTGGCGGCGCGGTAATCATCCAGGCTGGCATAGCGGTCCATATGGTCGGGGCTGATGTTCAGCACCGTCGCCACCCGCGCGTTCAGGCTGTGGGTGGTTTCCAGTTGAAAGCTGGACAGTTCCAGCACATACAGTTCAGCCGGCTTGGCCGCGCCTTCGCTGTGCTGCCACAGTTCCAGCGCCGGTGTGCCCAGATTGCCGCCCACCGCCGCCCGCACCCCGGCCCGTTCCGCCATCAGGCCGAGCAGGGTGGTCACCGTACTCTTGCCGTTGGAACCGGTGATCGCCGCCACCGGCACCTGCGTCAAGCGCGCCAGCAGTTCGATATCACCCCAGGCTGGCACACCGCCGGCCACGGCAGCAGCGATCGCCGGCGTCGCCAGCGCAATCCCCGGACTGACCAGCAGGCGATCAGCACCCGCCAGCAACGCCGGGTCGAAGCCGCCCAGATACAGCGGGACAGCGGGACACTCGGCACGCAGCGCCGCCAGCCCGGGCGGATCGGCGCGGCTATCCGTCACGGCAAAGGTCGCGCCCAGCGCGCGCAGCGCCCGCGCCGTCGCCAGACCGCTCTTGCCCAGGCCGACCACCAGCGTCATTCCATCCAGCATGCCCTCCCCTCCCCTAGCGAACCTTCAGCGTGGCCAGGCCAACCAGCACCAGCACGATGGTGATGATCCAGAAGCGCACGATGACCCGCGGCTCCGGCCAGCCCTTGAGCTCAAAATGGTGATGCAGCGGTGCCATGCGGAAAATGCGCCGGCCGGTGAGCTTGAACGAGGCCACCTGCAGAATCACCGACACGGTTTCCATCACGAACACCCCGCCCATCACGAACAGCACCAGTTCCTGACGCACCGAAGCGGCGATCACGCCCAGTGCCGCGCCCAGCGCCAGCGCGCCGACATCGCCCATGAACACCTGCGCCGGATAGGCGTTGAACCACAGGAAGCCCAGCCCGGCACCGACCAGCGCGCCGCAGAACACCGTCACCTCGCCCACACCGGGCACCGCCGGAATGCCCAGGTACTCGGCGAAAATCCGGTTGCCCGATGCATAGCAGAATACCGCCAGCGCCCCGGAAACCATGGTGGTCGGCACGATCGCCAGTCCATCCAGACCGTCGGTCAGGTTGACGGCATTGCTGGACCCGACAATGACAAAGTAGGTCAGCGGAATGAACAGCCAGCCCAGTTGCAGCGCCACGTTCTTGAAAAACGGCACGATCAGCTCGGTCTCGACCGTGGTCTGCGCGGTGAAAAACAGCAGCAGTGCCGCGCTCAGTCCGGCCACCGACTGCCAGAAATACTTGGAGCGCGCCGACAGGCCCTTGGAATTGCGCAGCACCAGCTTCTTGTAATCATCGGCCCAGCCGATGGCGCCAAAGGCCAGGGTCGTCAGCAGCACGATCCAGACATAGCGGTTGCGCAGATCCGCCCACAGCAGGGTTGCGATGGCGATCGCCACCAGGATCAGCGCCCCACCCATGGTCGGTGTGCCGGCCTTGGAAAAGTGGCTCTTTGGACCGTCCTCGCGGATCGGCTGACCGATCTGGTAGCGGCACAGCCAGCGGATCATCGCCGGCCCGATCAGCAGCGACAGCAGCAGTGCGGTGAGCACGCCCAGAATGCCGCGCAGGGTCAGGTATTGAAAAACGTTAAAGCCGCTGTAGACGTTCGCGGCCAGCCATTCCGATAACAGCACCAGCATCAGTGATCTCCCTGCACCGCGCGGCCAGCGTCCGCAACCGCCAGCGCCGCCACCACCCGTTCCATGCGCATGCCCCGCGAGCCCTTGATCAGAACCAGCGGCGCCGGGCCATCGTCCTGCAGATCGTGTTCCAGAGCGGCCACCAGTGCTTCCACCGTGGCAAAATGAACCGCGCCGGGGCCAAAGGCCTGTACCGCCGCCGCGCTGTGTTCGCCCAGACCATACAGGCGCTCGAAACCCGCCGCGCGGGCCTCGCGACCGGACTGGGCGTGCAATTCATCGGCTAGCGGACCCAGCTCGCGCATGTCGCCCAACACCAGCCACGTGCGGCCCGGCTCGACGCTGACCGCCGCCAGTGCCGCCGCCAGCGAGGCCGGATTGGCATTGTAGGCATCGTGAATCACCGCGCCGCCGTGCCGGCCGGGCAGGGTCTGCATCCGCCCACCCACCGTTTGCAAGCCTTCCAGACCGGCGCGAATCTCGTCCAGAGTCGCGCCCACCGCCAGCGCCGCCGCCGCCGCCGCCAGGGCATTGCGCACGTTGTGGCGACCGGGCAGCGGCAGACTGATTTCGATGGCGCCGGCGCGGGTGGCCAGGCGAAAGCGGTTGTGTACCGCGTCCAGGATCTGGCCGCTGACCGCTGCCGGCTGATCGAGACCAAAATCAATCACCCGCCGCGCACTGTTCAGGCCCAGCCAGTAGTCGGCATGAGGATCATCGCGGTTGATCACCGCCACGCCGGCTGCGCTCAGGCCCTGGAAAATCTCACCCTTGGCGCGCGCCACCCCGGCGATGTCGCCAAAACCTTCCAGATGACAGGGCCCGGCGTTATTGAGAATTGCGACATCCGGCCGCGCCAGCGTGGTCAGATAGGCGATTTCGCCATGATGGTTGGCGCCCATTTCAATCACGGCATAACCGTGCTCGCCGCGCAGGCGCAGCAGGGTCAGCGGCACGCCAAGATCGTTGTTCAGATTGCCGGCCGTGGCCAGGGTCGATCCACGCTGGCTCAGGATGGCGGCGAGCATCTCCTTGAGTGTGGTCTTGCCATTGCTACCGGTCAGGGCGATCAGCGGCCCGGTGAAACGCGTGCGCCAGGCCGCCGCCAGCTGGCCCAAGGCCAGCCGGGTATCGGCGACGCGCAGTTGCGGCAGCGGATCGTCCACCAGCCGGCTGACCAGCGCCGCCGCGGCGCCCTGGGCACGGGCGGCGGCAAGGAACTCGTGACCGTCGGCATGCGCGCCCGGCAAGGCCACGAACAGCGCGCCGGTCGGCAGGCGGCGGCTGTCAAGACCAACCGCGTCAAAGGCGACATCGTCGCCATGGCATTCACCTTGCAGCAGGCGAGCGGCTTCCTGCAGGCGCAGTGGGGGGAAAGCGTCGTTCATCCGTACATCATCCATCCTGAGAATCGGGAAACAGGCAGGACCGCGCCGTAGCGCGATCGCAGAACGGCAGCCGCTCGGTGCCGATGATTTGATAATCCTCATGGCCCTTGCCGGCAATCAGCACGATGTCGCCGGGAGCAGCGGCAGCCAGGGTCTGGACAATGGCCTGCCGCCGATCGCGCAGCACGGTCACTGTGTCCGGCGTATGTAGGCCCGTCTGGATATCGCGCACGATCCGCTCGGGATCTTCGGTGCGCGGATTGTCGTCCGTAATCACCACCCGGTCGGCGAGGCGCTCGGCAACCGCGCCCATCAGCGGCCGCTTGCCGGGATCGCGATCGCCGCCACAGCCGAACACGCACCACAGCCGGCCCGCGCCATGCTCGCGCAGGGCGCCAAGCGCCTGTTCCAGGGCATGCGGCGTATGGGCGTAATCGACCACCGCCAGCGGCTGGCCCGGCCCGCCACCGATCCGCTCCATCCGCCCCGGCACGGTAGCCGCGTGTGCCAGCCGCGCCAGCGCTTCCTCAAAGGGCAGCTCCAGCGCCAGCAGGGTGGCCAAGGTGGCCAGCAGGTTATGGGCATTGAAGCGACCAAGCAGGCCGCTGCGCAGTTCACCCTCGCCCCAGGAGGAGCGCACCCGCAGCGCCAGCCCGGACGGCGTCAGGCGCAGATCCTCGCCCCAGACAAAGCTGTCCAGACGCGCCGGGCGCGGCCCCAGACCATAGCCAATCAGACCATTCCAGCCACGCAGCTCGGCAGCCAGACTACGGCCAAAGGCATCGTCGAGATTGAGCACCGACCCGCGCGGGGCATGACTGAGAAACAGCCGGCGCTTGGCAGCGGCATAGGCATCAACGGTACCGTGGTAATCGAGGTGATCACGGGTCAGGTTGGTCAGCACCGCCACGGTGAAATCGACCCCGTTGACCCGGCCCTGATCGAGGGCATGCGAGGACACTTCCATGGCGACATGGCGCTGACCACCGGCCACCAGTCGGGCCAGCAGGCGCTGCACGCTCAGCGCATCGGGCGTGGTGTGCGCCGAGGGTTCGGTCTGGCCATACACGCCGGTGCCCAGGGTGCCGATGATGCCGCAGGGCGGTTGCCCGGTCACGCTCAGTGCCTGGGCGATGAAATGGGCGCAGGAGGTCTTGCCATCGGTGCCGGTGATGCCGACCACGCGCAGGCGCCGCGTTGGCTCGCCATAAAAGCGGCGAGCGATCAGCCCAAGCCGCTGGCGCAGCTCCGGCACGGCCAGCAGCGGCGGTTGCTGATCCTGCGGCAGCGCCGCGCCGGTCCAGGGCGGCTCCCACAGCACCGCCAGTGGCGCTGCGGCACGCACCGCGTCGAGAAACTCCAGGCCATGACGCTGGCCACCGCACAGAGCCAGGAACAGGTCGCCAGGACGCACGCGGCGGCTGTCCAGGCTCAGGCCGAGCACCGGCCGATTGGCCAGGCTCGCCGGCACCTCCACGAAGTCCGCCAGCAGTTCGCCCAGGGTCAGCGGCATCGCGCTTGCGCTGCTCATGGCGTTGCTCCCTCCGGCGCTGAGCCGGTAGCGCCGGCGATCTTCATGCTCGGCAGGTCATCGGGGGTGATGTTGAGAATGCGCAGCGCCCCGCTCATGGTCGCGGAAAACACCGGCGCCGCCACCGTGCCGCCGTAGTAGGCGCCGCCGGTCGGCTCGTCGATGAGAATGGCCATCACCAGACGCGGATCGCTGGCCGGGACAATGCCGGCGAACAGGGCGAAGTAGCGACTGGTATAGCGGCCACCGGACAGCTTGCGCGCCGTACCGGTCTTGCCCGCTACCCGGTAGCCGGGGATACGGGCCTTGTAGCCGGTGCCTTCCTTGGTCACCACCATTTCCATCATCGACCGCACCTGACGCACTGCGCTGGCCGCCAGCACCCGGCGCTCGTCGGCTGGATTCAGCGGCTGCTCGCGCTTGAACAGGGTCAGTGGCCGGCGCACGCCATCGGCAGCCAGCACCGAGTAAGCCTGGGCCAGTTGCAGGACGGTGAGCGAAAAGCCATAACCGAAGGAGTGGTTGGCGTGGCCGATCTCAGCCCATTTGCTGAAGTGACGCAGCACACCGGTCTGCTCACCGGTCAGGCCAAGCTGGGTGTGCGCGCCAAAGCCGATGCTTTTGTACAGGCTCCACAGCCGTTCCGCCGGCATCGACAGGGCGATCTTGCTGGTGCCGACGTTGCTGGATTTGCTGATGACACGGGTGACATCGATGGTGCCGTAGTTATGCGTGTCGCGCACCATGTAGCGGCCGATGCGCATCGGCGCGGTATTGACCATCGTACTTGCCGTCCACTTGCCGCTTTCCAGACCCATGGCAACTGCAAAGGGTTTCACAGTCGAGCCCGGCTCATAGACGTCGGTGACGGTACGGTTGCGCAGCAATTCGCCCTTGAGCTCGGTGCGGTTGTTGGGATTGCCGGCCGGCTGGTTAACCATGGCCAGGATTTCGCCACTGCGCACATCAACAATCACCGCCGCACCAGCATTGGCCTTGTTCTCCAGCACGGCTGTCTTGAGGGCGCGATAGGCCAGATACTGCAGGCGCCGGTCAATGCTCAGCACCAGCTTCTGGCCGGGCTGCGGCACGCGGATGCTTTCGACATCCTTGACGATGCGGCCAAGCCGGTCCTTGATCACGCGCTTCTGCCCGGGGATGCCGCGCAACTGGACATCGAAGGCCTTTTCCAGGCCCTCCTGACCGACATCGTCGACATTGGTAAAACCGAGCAGGTGCGAGGTGACCTCGGCATCGGGGTAGTAGCGGCGATATTCGCGCCGCGCGTACACGCCCGCGATCTTCAAATCCAGAATCTTCTGCGCCACGCTCGGCGCCAGATGACGACGCAGGTACAGGAACTGACGGGGCCTTTGCTTGGCCTGCTGCTGCTTGTCCGCATCGGGGGCCAGCTTGGCTTCCAGCTCGCTTTGCTTGGCCTGCTGCTGCTTCTCCGCATCGGGGGCCAGCTTGGCTTCCAGCTCGGCCAGCGGCATGTCCAGCGCTGCAGCCAATTGTGCCCAGCGCGCGCGCTGTTCAAGCAGCTCGGCAGGCTGCGCCCAGATCGAGTCCACCGGTGAACTGACCGCCAACGGCTCACCGTTGCGGTCGACGATCATGCCCCGGTGTGCCGGCACCTCGACCACGCGCAGAAAGCGCTCCTCACCCTGATCCTGCAGGAAGTCGTTGCCGATGAGCTGCAGATAGGCGGCGCGCGCCACAATGCCGGTCGCTGCCAGACCGAGCAGGGCCATGAGCAGACCGGGCCGGGTCAGATTTGCCAGGCGCGACCCACGCGATGGCGTAGCGGTAGCCTTGGCGGTGCGCGGCCGTGTCCGGGAAGCATTGAAGGTCTTGTTCACGGGTTTCATCGCGGGGTGATGTACAGGACTTCATCGGGTTCCGGCGTGCGCATGTGCAATTGCGCCCGCGCCCGCTGCTCGACCACGATATCCGTCACCAGGGTGCTCTGTTCCAGTTGCAGCAGTTCCCATTCGATCTCCAACGTATCGCGCTCGGCCTGCAGTTTTTGCATGCGCACGAACAACTGGCGATTGAGATGATCGGTGTAGGCCACGCCAATCCCGGAAGTGAGCACCGCCACGGTCAGCACGGTGACCAGCAGAACTCGGCTTTTCATGCCAGGCGCTCCGCCACGCGCAGGGTGGCACTGCGCGCGCGCGGGTTGGCGGCGACTTCGGCGGGACCGGCCCGCAGCGCCCGACTGACCAGACGCAGGGTCATGCCCTCGGGGACACCCATCACCGGCAAATCCAGCGGAAGCTCCCGCCCCCGCGCCTGCTCCCGCATGAACTGCTTGACCACCCGATCCTCCAGGGAATGAAAACTGATCACCGCCAGCCGCCCGCCGGGTGCCAGCAGTTGCACCGCTTGCGGCAGCACCGCATGCAGTTCGTCGAGTTCGTGATTGACCGCGATCCGGATCGCCTGAAAAGCGCGGGTAGCGGGATGTTTGCCAGGCTCGCGGGTCGGCACCGCCGCGGCAATGATCGCTGCCAGTTGCGCCGTGGTCGCGATCGGCGCCTGCTGGCGGGCGGCGACGATAGCCCGGGCTACGCGACGGTGAAAGCGCTCCTCGCCATAGTCAGCCAGGATCCGCGCCAGCTCCGCCTCATCCACTCTGGCCAGCCACGCGGCGGCGCTAGGGCCACTCTCCGGGTCCATGCGCATGTCCAGCGGCCCATCGTGCATGAAGCTGAAACCGCGCGCCGGATCGTCCAGTTGTGGCGAGGACACCCCCAGATCGAGCAGCACACCATTCACCCGGCCAAGCCAGCCGGCGGTAGCGACCGCCTCGGACAGGCGACCAAAGGCGGCGCGCACGAAACGGAAACGCGCATCAGATGCGAAACGGGCGAAGGCGCAGGCGGCAGCCGCCGGGTCGCGATCCAGAGCCAGCAACCGCCCTTCGGCACCCAGTGCTGCCAGCAGCGCCGCTGAATGCCCACCGCGCCCGAAGGTCGCATCAACATAGTGGCCATCGGCATGGATGTTCAGCGCGGCGAGCACTTCGTCCAGCAGCACCGGCTGGTGGGATAATGGTGAGGAGGGAGCACTGAACATGCGCTAGAACGCCAGCGCATCCAGGTCCGGCAGCACAGCGCCACCGGCACCATCAGCCAGCAGCGCATCACGCCACGCCTGCCAGGCTTGCTCATTCCAGATCTCGAATTTGTTGCCCTGCCCCACCAGCACCACCCGCTTGTCCAGATTCGCAAATTCCCGCAGGGGAGCCGGCAGCAAAACGCGACCGCTGGCATCCAGGCAGCATTCCTCGGCATGCCCCAGCAGCAGCCGCTTGAGCGCACGAGCACGCGCATGCGTGCTGGAGAGCTGGATGAGTTGGCGCTCGATACCTTCCCAGACCGGCAGCGGATACAACAGCAGGCAACGGTCCTGATCAACGGTAACAATCACCTGCCCGGCGGCGGCATCCTGCAACGCTTGGCGGTACTTGGCCGGTATCGACAGGCGACCCTTGCTATCCAGCGTGAGCGGACTGATACCCCGGAACAACACCGCTCCTCCCCGGACACCCTGCCGTTTCTGCGCGCCACTTTATCCCACTTTTCACCACTAGACTATAGGGAGCACGGTCGGGTGCTGTCAAGAAAAGGCACCGGGCCAATTCCAGAAAAATTATTTTAAACACAATACCTTAAAAATCAGGATAAAATCAGGGCATGGTCCGGAACCGGTCCATGGATCAGGGGTGGTGCGGGCGGATGGCGCCCGGAAAACGGTAGCAAAGCACGGGAAGTGGGAACCGGCCTGTAAGCCGGGTTCTGTCGAGGACGATCATTCATCTGCGACACCTGTCACCAGGTGCCTGTAGCGACCTACCCAGGAGCCGTGCGGACCACACGTCAGCGCTCCTCTATTTGGTCTTGCTCCGGGTGGGGTTTACCGTGCCGCGCCTGTTGCCAGCCGCGCGGTGCGCTCTTACCGCACCTTTTCACCCTTGCCGGCTCTTGCGAGCGTAGGCGGTTTGTTTTCTGTGGCACTGTCCGTCGGCTCGCGCCGCCCAGGCGTTACCTGGCACCCTGTCCTATGGAGCCCGGACTTTCCTCCACACCGCGAGGCGATGCAGCGACCGTCCAGCCGGTTCCCGGGGCATAGTGTCTATTGCGGCGCAGCATTTGACAAGCCGATCATGCCAATCAAGCCGCTCAGGACGCTTCCGGCTGCCGGCCAGCCAGGCGCAGCGCCAGTTCATACAATGCCTTGCGCTTCAGACCGGTCACCTGCGCGGCCAGCGCGACCGCCCGCCCCATCGGCAATTCCGCCAGCAGCGCTGTCAACAGGCGCCGCGTTTCCGGCGTATCGGTCTCATCGACCGCCGCCGCGCCCTGCACCACCAGCACGAATTCGCCCTTCTGGCGCTGCGGTTCCGCCACCAGCCATGCCGTCAGCTCAGCCAGCGGTGCGCCCTGAATCTCCTCAAAGCGCTTGGTCAGCTCGCGGGCAAGCACCGCTGACCGCGCGGTGCCCAGTTCCGCCGCCAGATCAGCCAGGGTTTCGGCGATGCGGTGGCTGGCTTCGAGAAACACCAGGGTGCGCGGTTCACTGGCCAGTTCCCGCAGGCGCTCGCGGCGGGCGTGACTTTTCGCCGGCAGAAAGCCTTCGAAAACAAAGCGGTCGGTCGGCAGGCCCGCCACCGACAGGGCCGCCAGCACGCTGCTCGGTCCCGGCACCGGAATCACCGGCAAGCCCTGCCGGCGCAGTTCACGCACCAGCGGAAAGCCCGGATCGCTGATCAGCGGCGTGCCGGCATCGGACACCAGCGCCAGCGCCTGACCCGCGCGCAACCGAGCCACTACCGACTCCAGGCGGGCACGCTCATTATGTTCATGCAGCGAGAATAGCGGCGTTACGATCGCGAAATGGGCCAGCAGTTGCCCGGTGTGGCGGGTATCCTCAGCGGCGATGGCATCGACCTCGCGCAGCACGCGCAGGGCACGGGCGCTGATATCCTCCAGATTGCCAATCGGCGTGGCCACCACATACAGGGCGCCGGATTCGACGGTCATGATCCAAACCTCTACAATGCGTCAATTTTTTGGAAAGCCCGATCCTGAATCGCTTGGCTGGAGGCAATCCGTGATCAGTCGCGTCGCCCAGGGCAGCACCGCCGAGAGCCTGGCCTGTCAGTACCTGGAGGCCCAGGGCCTGGTCCTGATCGCGCGCAATGTCCGCTACCGGGGCGGCGAATTGGACCTGATCATGCGCGAGGGCGAAACGCTGGTCTTTGTTGAAGTGCGCAGCCGCCGCCAGAGCAGTTACGGCACGCCCGCCGAGACTGTGACCCCGATCAAGCAGCAGCGCCTGATCCACGCCGCCAGCCTGTATCTGCAGCGCCAGGCATTGGATCTGCCCTGCCGTTTCGACGTGGTCGCGATCCTGCAGGACGGCAGCGCACCGCGCATCGACTGGATCCGCGACGCTTTCCAGCTTAATTGAATTCCCGACCGACCGCCGCAGTTGCCGAGTACCTTGCCGATGACCGTTGACCGCACCGCTGAACTGACCGCCCTGCTCACCCGTCGCATTCTGCTCCTCGACGGCGCCATGGGCACCATGATCCAGAGCTATCGCCTGCAGGAGGCCGATTATCGCGGCGCGCGCTTTCGCGATTGGCCCAGCGACCTGAAGGGTAACAACGACCTGCTGACCCTGACCCAGCCGGCGATTATCCGCGAGATTCACGCCGCCTATCTCGACGCCGGCGCCGACATTCTCGAAACCAATACCTTCAACGCCACCACGGTCTCCATGCACGATTACGGCATGGAAAGCCTGGTGCCGGAGCTGAACCGGGAAGCGGCACGGCTGGCGCGCGAAGTCGCCGCGCAATACAGCACCCCGGAGCGGCCGCGCTTTGTCGCCGGCGTGCTCGGCCCGACCAACCGCACCGCCAGCCTGTCGCCGGATGTGAACAACCCCGGCTTTCGCAACATCGACTTCGACACCCTGGTGAGCGCTTATACCGAAGCGGCCCAGGCACTGATCGAGGGTGGCGCTGACCTGCTGCTGGTCGAAACCATTTTCGACACCCTCAATGCCAAGGCGGCGCTGTTCGCCATTCAGCAGCTTTTCGACGCTACCGGCAGCCGCCTGCCGGTGATGATCTCCGGGACGATTACCGATGCCTCCGGGCGCACCCTGTCCGGGCAGACCACCGAGGCGTTCTGGAATTCGCTCTCGCATATCCGCCCGCTGTCCTTTGGCCTGAACTGCGCGCTCGGCGCAACGCAACTGCGGCCCTATATCGCCGAACTGGCGCGCATTGCCGACACCCATGTCTCCGCCCATCCCAACGCCGGCCTGCCCAATGCCTTTGGCGAGTATGACGAAACCCCGGAACAGATGGCAGCGGTGATCCGCGAGTTCGCCGAGAGCGGCTTTCTCAACATCGTCGGCGGCTGCTGCGGCACCACGCCGGCGCATATCCGCGCCATCGCCGAGGCAGTGCAGAACCTGCCGCCACGACCGATTCCACGCATCGAACCCCGCTGCCGGCTGGCCGGGCTGGAACCGATGAACATCGGTCCGCCGATCCGCTTTCTCAACGTCGGCGAGCGTACCAACGTCACCGGCTCGGCGGTGTTCAAGCGCCTGATCAAGGCCGGCGACTACAGTGCCGCGCTCGATATCGCCCGCCAGCAGGTCGACAACGGCGCGCAGATCATCGACATCAATATGGACGAAGGCATGCTCGACTCGAAAGAGGCGATGGTGACCTTCCTGAACCTGATTGCCGCCGAGCCGGACATCAGCCGGGTGCCGGTGATGATCGATTCGTCGAAATGGGAGATTCTCGAAGCCGGCCTGAAGTGCATTCAGGGCAAGCCGGTGGTGAACTCGATCAGCATGAAGGAAGGCGAGGCCGAGTTCATCCGTCAGGCGCGGCTGATTCGCCGTTACGGTGCGGCCGCCATCGTCATGGCCTTTGACGAGCAGGGCCAGGCCGACACCGAGGCGCGCAAGTTCGCCATCTGCCAGCGCGCTTACCGGATTTTGACCGAGCAACTCGACTTTCCGCCTCAGGACATCATTTTCGACCCCAACATCTT
>DAITNL010000018.1:0-10624 GCA_036834665.1 Candidatus Competibacteraceae bacterium
CGCTCGGCCTGCACACCCGCCCAGTATGACGCCCCGACCCAACCACCACCGGCCAGAACCACGACCGCCGCCGCTACACCTAATGATTTGTTCATGATCCTGCTTTGCTCCGGGGGCTATTTTTGAATTCGTTCATTATTTCACAACCGCTGGCCAAATGGCCGCTCCTGCCAGAACCCAGCGGAACCAAGCCCGCTCGAGGGTCGCGGCTGCCAACACTGCGTACCGGGCTGCGGTGCAGATAGCCCAGCAAAGATAGTCCAACGAAAAAAGCCCCGCCGAAGCGGGGCCTTTTTGCAGCCGGGAAAGGCTGGCGGGGACGTCTTACATCATGTCGCCCATGCCGCCCATGCCGCCCATGCCGCCCATGCCGCCCGGCATCGCCGGCTCGTTCTTCTTCGGCAGCTCAGCGACCATCGCCTCGGTGGTAATCAGCAGCGCGGCCACGGACGCGGCATTCTGCAGCGCCGAACGGGTGACCTTGGTCGGGTCCAGAATACCCATCTCGACCATGTCGCCGTACTCGCCGGTGGCAGCGTTGTAGCCGTAGTTGCCATCGTTCTGCAGCACCTTATTCAGGATCACCGACGGCTCTTCGCCGGCGTTGGCAACGATCTCGCGCAGCGGCGCTTCCATGGCGCGCAGGGCGATGGCGATACCGTGGTTCTGATCCTCGTTGATCCCCTTGAGGCCCTTGATGGCTTCCAGCGCGCGAATCAGCGCTACGCCGCCGCCGGCAACCACGCCTTCCTCGACTGCAGCACGGGTCGCGTGCAGGGCGTCTTCGACGCGCGCCTTCTTTTCCTTCATCTCGATCTCGGTCGCGGCACCAACCTTGATCACGGCCACACCACCGGCCAGCTTGGCGACGCGCTCCTGCAGCTTCTCGCGATCGTAGTCGGAGGTGGCCTCCTCGATCTGGCGACGGATCTGCTCGACGCGACCCTGGATCTCCTCGACGCGGCCCGCGCCGTCGATGATCGTGGTGTTCTCCTTGGCGATCACCACCTTGCGCGCGGTGCCCAGATCGGCCAGGGTGGTCTTCTCCAGGCTCAGGCCGACTTCATCGGAGATCACCTGGCCGCCGGTCAGGATGGCGATATCCTGCAGCATGGCCTTGCGGCGGTCGCCGAAGCCGGGCGCCTTGACCGCGGCCACCTTGACGATGCCGCGAATGGTGTTGACCACCAGGGTGGCTAGCGCCTCGCCTTCGATATCCTCGGCGACGATCAGCAGCGGCTTGCTGGCCTTGGCAACGCCTTCCAGCACCGGGAGCAGATCACGGACGTTGGAAATCTTCTTGTCGTACAGCAGGATGAACGGCGCTTCCAGCTCGGCGGTCATGTTCTGCTGGTTGTTGATGAAGTACGGCGAGATGTAGCCGCGATCGAACTGCATGCCTTCGACCACATCCAGCTCGTTGTCGAGGCTCTTGCCTTCCTCGACGGTGATCACGCCTTCCTTGCCAACCTTCTTCATCGCGTCGGCGATGATCCGGCCAATGGCCTCGTCGGAGTTGGCGGAGATGGTGCCGACCTGGGCAATGGCCTTGTCATCGGCACAGGGCTTGGACAGCTTGCGCAGTTCCTCGACCGTAGCAGTGACCGCCTTGTCGATGCCGCGCTTCAGGTCCATCGGGTTCATGCCGGCGGCGATGGCCTTCATGCCTTCGCGAACGATCGCCTGGGCGAGCACGGTGGCAGTAGTGGTGCCATCACCGGCGACGTCGGAGGTCTTGGAGGCGACTTCCTTGACCATCTGCGCGCCCATGTTCTCGAACTTGTCTTCCAGTTCGATTTCCTTGGCAACGGAGACGCCGTCCTTGGTCACGGTCGGGGCGCCGAAGGCCTTGTCGAGCAGCACATTACGGCCACGCGGGCCCAGGGTCACCTTGACCGCGTTGGCCAGGACATTAATGCCGCGCACCATGCGTACACGGGCATCATCACCAAACTTGACGTCTTTTGCAGCCATTGGGATCGATCCTCTGAATTTCTGAATTCGGGGTTAATGCAATACGCAATAAGGAGAATGCGGTTCGCGGACGCGCTTACTTCTCGATGATCGCCATGATCTCGTCTTCGCGCATGATGATCAGCTCTTCGCCGTCCACCTTGACTTCGCTGCCCGAGTACTTACCGAACAGGACGTGGTCGCCGGCCTTGACATCCAGCGGGCGCACATCGCCGTTCTCCAGCAGCTTGCCGCGGCCGACCGCGATCACGGTGCCGCGCGAGGGCTTCTCAGCCGCCGCGCCCGGCAGAACGATACCACCCGGGCTCTTGGTTTCTTCCTCAACACGCTTGAGCAGCACGCGGTCATGCAGGGGCCGAATGTTCATCGATGACATCTCCTGTAAGCAGTAAGGTTCGGTGACTTGAGGTTGGCGCCGTTTTGTTAGCACTCACCCTTAGTGAGTGCTAATCATATTCAGCGCAACCACCCTGTCAAGGGCTTGGCGCTGAAGTAGGGTATGCGGCGCTGATTTCAAGAGGCACGGCGAAGAAAATTGCCGTGCCGTGCGGTCTACCGTTACGCTCGGCAGCGCCCGCCGCGCGTTTGAACTGGCTTGCGCCTCTCGCAAAGGAAACCCCGATGGACACCCAATCGCCGCCTCTGGTGATTTATTGCAGCTGCCCGGACCTGGCCACCGCCGAACACATCGCGACCTGCGTGGTTGATGAACGGCTCGCCGCCTGCGTCAACATCGTGCCGGGCCTGATCTCGATCTATCGCTGGCAAGGCGCGGTGCAGCGCGATAGCGAACTGCTGCTGATGCTCAAAACCGCTTCCACCCTGTATCCGCGCCTGGAAGCGCGCCTGCGCGAGCTGCACCCCTATCAGGTACCGGAAATCATCGCCCTGCCGATTCAGGCTGGACTGCCGGCCTATCTGGACTGGATCGCGGCCAGCACCGCAGTAAACGCGCCGATATGAAGCTGCAACGCGTGGCATGGCCGGGATGGACGCTGACGCTGGCGCTGCTGTTTGTGCTTTTGAGCAGCGGCGCACAGGCCCTTAACCTGTTCGAGCGCTTCGGCAACACGGGCCAGCCGCGCATTCTCGACGCTGAGCAGGCCTTTCAAGTGATCGTCAACGTCGTTGATCCGCTAACGCTGGAGGCACGCTGGACCATCGCCCCGGGCTATTACCTGTATCGCGACAAGTTCCGCCTGAGCGTGCTCGACACACCAGATCCGAGCATTGCCAGCAGCGAGCTGCCGCCCGGCGAGATCAAGGAGGATCCCTATTTTGGCCGGCAGGCGGTGTTCCATGGCGAGGCGGTGCTGCGGGCCCACCTGCAGCGCACACCGGGGCCGGCACGCGAGCTGCGCCTCAAGGCCGATTACCGGGGCTGTGCCGAGATCGGGGTCTGCTACCCGCCGCTGAGCACGACCCTCACCGTGAACCTGCCGGAACTGACCACCGCACCTGTGACGCGGGTGGCGCCCGACGTGATCCGCGCCGCCGCATCCGCAACGCCTGAGACGACTGCAGTTCCCGCAGTTCCCGTAACACCTGCTAAGGCCAGCGAAGCTGAACAGGACCGGCTGGCGCGGCTGCTGAGTGAACAGCGCCTGCTGGCGATTCCGGCCTTTTTTGGCCTCGGTCTGCTGCTGGCCTTTACACCCTGCGTGTTCCCGATGATTCCGATTCTGTCCAGCCTGATCGCCGGTGAGGGCAGCACGCTCACGCGGCGGCGGGCGCTGGCACTGGCGCTGGTCTATGTACTGGCCATGGCGCTGAGCTATACCGGGGCCGGGCTGCTGGCGGCGCTGCTTGGGCAAAACCTGCAGGCGGCCTTTCAGAATCCGTGGATCCTGAGCGCATTCAGCGCGCTGTTCGTAGCCCTGGCGCTGGCCATGTTTGGTTTTTATGAGCTGCAACTGCCGGCCAGCCTGCAACAACGGCTCACCGCCTGGAGCAATCGCCAGCGCGGTGGCCGCTATCTGGGTGTAGCGGTGATGGGCGTGCTGTCGGCGCTGATCGTCGGGCCCTGCGTGGCACCGCCGCTGATCGGCGTGCTCAGTTTCATCGCGGTCACCGGCGATGTCACCCTGGGCGCGCTGGCGCTGTTCGTGCTCAGCCTGGGCATGGGCGCGCCGTTGCTGTTGATCGGCGCCTCGGCCGGGCACTGGCTGCCGCGCGCCGGGCACTGGATGGAACGCATCAAGGCGGTCTTTGGCGTGCTGCTGCTGGCGCTGGCGCTCTGGCTGCTGGAACGCATCCTGCCGGCAGCGCTGATGATGCTGCTGTGGGCGACGCTGCTGATCGTCACCGCCACCTACATGGGTGCGCTGCAGCCGCTGGTGCATGGCGCACCGCCCTGGCGGACCCTGATCAAGGGCCTGGGCGTGGTGCTGCTGATCTACGGCATGCTGCTCCTGGTCGGCGTTGCCGCCGGCGGCCGCGATCCCTGGCAGCCGCTGCGGGGTGTGAGCTTCAGCGCCGCCGCCCAACCGGCTGCGGCCACCTTCCGCCAGATCAAGACCCGCGCCGATCTGGAGCAGGCGCTGCGCGCGGCCGCCGGGCGACCGGTCATGCTGGATTTCTATGCCGACTGGTGCGTGAGCTGCAAGGAAATGGAGCGCAACACCTTCAGCGCGGCCGAGGTGCGCGCCCTGCTCGCCGACCGGGTGGTGCTGCAAGCGGATGTCACCGCCCACGATGCCGACGATCAGGCGCTGCTGCGGCACTTTGGCCTGATCGGTCCGCCCGGGATCCTGTTCTTCGATCGGCAGGGCCATGAACAGCGCACCGATCGCGTGGTCGGCTTCATGAACGCGGCCGATTTCGCCACCCATCTGCGGCGGGTGGACAAGGCGCGCGGCTGACATGCCCGCGGCATTTCTGCAGCAAATAGCGGCAAACATGCGCCCATCAGCGGCGAAAGCACGGTTTTTCCCACTGGACAAGTGGACAAGCCCGGCGCCGTCATGCAGAATCATTGGATAAACCGGGATTGAAGGCTCACTCCCCATACAAGGATCGGAAGCCGATGGCAAAACTGCTGCTGCTGAATGGCCCCAACCTCAACCTGCTCGGCACCCGCGAACCCGAGCGCTACGGCACGGACACGCTGGCCGCGATCGAACAGCGCTGCGTGAGTCTGGCCCGCGATCTGGGCAGCCATGAACTGCTGCACCTGCAAAGCAATGCCGAGCATGTCCTGATCGAGCGCATTCACGCCGCCCGCAGCGAAGGCGTCGCCTTCATCGTCATCAACCCGGCTGCCTTCACCCATACCAGCGTCGCGCTGCGTGATGCCCTGCTCGGTGTCGCCATCCCGTTCATCGAGGTGCATCTTTCCAACGTGTTCGCCCGCGAACCGTTCCGCCACCATTCCTACCTGTCGGATATCGCGGTCGGAGTGATCAGCGGCCTCGGCGCGCACGGCTATGAACTGGCCCTGCGCGCTGCTGACCAGTTTCTCGCCACTTCCCGCCGGTAGTCGCCGCCATGCCCATGGATATTCGCAAGATCAAGAAACTCATCGAACTGCTCGAAAGCTCGGGCGTCTCGGAAATCGAAATCAAGGAAGGCGAGGAATCGGTCCGCATCAGCCGTCATCCGAACGGCCACCCGCCGCTGGCGATGACCCCGCAACCGGTCTGGGCCACGCCCGCCTACGCACCCTCCGCCCCGGTCGCGCCCGTCGCGCCCGTGCCTGCAGTCGAAGCCGAAGCGATCAAAGGCCACCTGCTGCGCGCGCCGATGGTCGGCACCTTCTATCGCTCGGCATCACCGGGTTCTAAACCGTTCATCGAGATCGGTCAGCACGTCAATATCGGCGACCCGGTGTGCATCATTGAAGCGATGAAGATGTTTAACCAGATCGAGGCCGACCACGCCGGCACCGTCACCCGCATCCTGGTTGAGAACGGCCAGCCGGTCGAATACGACCAGCCGCTGCTGATCATCGAGTAAACCGCCCGCCATGCTCGAAAAAGTCGTCATCGCCAACCGCGGGGAAATCGCCCTGCGCATCCTGCGCGCCTGCCGCGAACTTGGCATCCGCACCGTGGCCGTGCATTCCACGGTGGATCGCGAACTCAAGCATGTGCGTCTGGCCGACGAGACCGTGTGCATCGGCCCGCCGCCAGCCGCTGACAGCTACCTGAACATGCCGGCGATCATCAGCGCCGCCGAGGTCACCGACGCGGTCGCGATTCATCCCGGCTACGGTTTCCTGTCGGAAAATGCCGATTTCGCCGAGCGCGTCGAACAAAGCGGCTTCATCTTCATCGGGCCGCGCCCGGACACCATCCGCCTGATGGGCGACAAGGTGTCCGCGATCCGGGCCATGAAGGAAGCCGGCGTGCCCTGCGTGCCCGGCTCGGACGGCCCGCTTGGCAATGACGACGCCGAAAACCTGCGCATCGCCCGCGAGATCGGCTATCCGATCATCATCAAGGCGGCTGGCGGCGGTGGCGGGCGCGGCATGCGCGTCGTGCACAGCGAAGCGGCGCTGCTGACCACGCTCGACCTGACCCGCAGCGAGGCCAACGCCGCCTTTGGCAATCCGATCGTGTACATGGAAAAGTACCTCGATCATCCGCGTCACATCGAAATTCAGGTGCTCGCCGACAGCCACGGCAACGCCATCCATCTTGGCGAGCGCGACTGCTCGATGCAGCGCCGCCACCAGAAGGTGATCGAAGAAGCGCCCGCGCCCGGCATCAGCGCCGAACAGCGCACGCGCATCGGCGCGATCTGCGTTGAAGCCTGCCAGCGCATCGGCTATCGCGGCGCCGGCACCTTCGAATTCCTCTATCAGGACGGCGAGTTCTATTTCATTGAAATGAATACCCGCGTCCAGGTCGAGCACCCAATCACCGAACTGATCACCGGCGTCGATATCGTCAAGGAGCAGTTGCGCATTGCGGCGGGCGCGCCGCTTAGCTACCAGCAGGCGCACATCGGCATCAACGGTCATGCCCTGGAATGCCGGCTCAATGCCGAGGATCCAGACACCTTCGCGCCCTCGCCGGGCACCATTACCCAGTACCACGCACCGGGCGGACCGGGCATCCGGGTCGATTCGCACCTGTACAACGGCTATCGGGTGCCGCCGAACTATGACTCAATGGTCGGCAAGCTGATTGCCCACGGCGAAACCCGCGAGGCCGCCATCGCCCGGATGCGCGGCGCGCTGGCCGAGCTGGTGATCGACGGCATCAAGACCAATGCGCCTTTGCACCGGCGTATCCTCGGCGACGCCCGCTTCATCAGCGGTGGCACCGATATTCATTATCTGGAAAAGCAACTGCTCGGCAGCCGCTGATTCCCCTGCTCCACCCGCGAAGGTATTGCCCATGTGCGACGAGGCTACAGCTCCCTGGCTGCAACTGACCCTTGAGGCCATCGACCACACTGTTGAGCAGTTGGAAGATGCCCTGCTGCAGGCCGGCGCGCTGGCGGTGACGCTGGAAGATGGCGGCGATCAACCGGTGCTGGAGCCCGCGCCCGGTGAGACGCCGCTGTGGGCGCATACCCGCGTCACCGGCCTGTTCGATGCCCAGACCGATATCGAAGTGGTGAAACGGCAGTTACGGCGTTTCCTGCATGTTGCGACCCTGCCGGAATGCCGATTGACCGCGCTGGAGGAACGCGACTGGGTGCGGGCCTGGATGGACAATTTCCACCCGATGCGCTTTGGCCAGCGGCTGTGGATCTGCCCGACCGCGCAGACACCGCCCGCACCGGACGCGGTCAATATCCGCCTTGATCCGGGGCTGGCCTTTGGCACCGGCACCCATCCGACCACCGCGCTGTGCCTGGAATGGCTGGATGGCGCGGATCTGGGCGCGCAAACCGTGCTCGATTACGGCTGCGGCTCGGGGATTCTGGCCATTGCCGCTGCCAAACTCGGCGCGCAAAAAGTCTGGGCAGTGGATATCGACCCGCAGGCGCTGCTGGCCAGTGACACCAACGCTGCTGAAAATGGGGTCGAAGCGCGGATCGAACTGTCCAGTCCGGCCGAACTGCCGGCGACGCTGTGCGTGGATGTGCTGCTGGCCAACATTCTGGCCGGCATACTGGTGCGGCTGGCCCCTGAATTCGCGCGCCGCGTGCGCCCCGGTGGCCGGCTGATACTGTCGGGAATTCTCGACAGCCACGCCGACGCGGTACAGGCCGCCTTCGCACACGACTTCAATTTCGCGCCGATCCGCCAGCGCGAAGACTGGGTGCTGCTGGACGGCACGCGCCGCGCCGCCTGATCCTGATGCGGCCGGATCAGGCGGCATCCCGCGGCCAAGGGGGGATACGCCAGCCGCGTGCCACGGCCAGCAATCGCAAGCCCGAGGCCAGCACAATGCCCAGCGTCGATGCGATCACCGGCCCGGCCCCCGCTGCCTGCAGGCCGATATAGGCCCAGCCACCCACAAAGGCCCAGACCGCATAGGGCTGATGGTCGCGGAACACCAGCGGAATCTCGTTGCATAGCACGTCGCGCAGCACGCCGCCAAACACCCCAGTCACCACAGCCAGCAGGGCCGCTACCAGCGCCGGCATGCCCGCCGCCAGCGCCAGCGAAGCCCCCGACACCGCGAACAGCCCCAGGCCCAGGGCATCGGTCACCTGCATCAGTCGATCAATCCACTGGTGCCGGGCCAGCCGCAGCAGCGGCGGCGCGATCAGGGTCAGCGCCAGCACCAGCCAGACATACTCCTGATGCTGCACCCAGAACAGCGGCCGGCGGTCGAGCAGCACATCGCGCAGCGTGCCGCCACCAAACGCGGTGACGAACGCGACCGCAAACACCCCGACCACATCCATGCGCTTGCGCAGCGCCTCGATCAGGCCGGAAATGGCGAACACCACCGTAGCGGCGACTTCGATAACGGTCAGCAGCGGCTCAAGACTCATCGACAGCACCCACTCTCCAGGCCCAAAAGGCCGCTACAGTAACCCAGGGCAAGAGACCCAGAACAGGTCGCCACCTGCGCTGCAGGGCTTGCTTCAACCG
Source organism: Candidatus Competibacteraceae bacterium (assembly GCA_036834665.1). Lineage (GTDB taxonomy): Bacteria > Pseudomonadota > Gammaproteobacteria > Competibacterales > Competibacteraceae > RXIX01. The sequence goes on from DAITNL010000018.1 coordinate 8,972, forward strand.
CTTAGCGCATTCCGGTATCATGATCGGCCTTTCCCCCAGGCGATTCCCAGCATGCGCATCGGCCCCTATTCTGTCTCACCGCCCGTCCTGCTGGCGCCGATGGCCGGTGTCAGCGACCTGCCGTTTCGCCGCCTGTGCCGGCGGCTGGGCGCGGGCCTGGCGGTTTCGGAAATGGTCAGTGCCCAGCCGCAGCTCTGGGACAGCCGCAAGACCCGGCTGCGCCTGGCGAACGGCGATGAAGCGGCGCCGCGCAGCGTGCAGATTCTCGGCACCGAGCCGCGCCTGATGGCCGAGGCGGCCCGCGCCAGCGTTGCGCACGGCGCGCAGATCATCGATATCAACATGGGCTGCCCGGCGAAGAAGGTCTGTGGTACGCAAGCCGGCGCCGCCCTGTTGCGCGACGAGGCCCTGGTCGGGCGCATCCTTGACGCGGTCGTAGCAGCGGTAGCGGTGCCGGTGACCCTGAAGATCCGCACCGGCTGGGACCTGCAGCAGCGCAACGGCGTCGCCATCGCCGTTATCGCCGAGCAGGCCGGCATCCAGGCCCTGGCCGTGCATGGCCGCACCCGCGCCTGTGGCTACCGTGGCCCGGTCGACTATGCCAGCATCGCCGCCATCAAGCAGGCGGTGCGCATCCCGGTGATCGCCAATGGCGACATCGACAGCCCGACCAAAGCCCGGCAGGTGCTGGAGATGACCGGGGCCGACGCGGTGATGATCGGCCGTGCGGCGCAGGGCCGGCCCTGGATCTTTGCCGAAATCGCCCACATGCTGGCCGGCGGCGAACCCCTGCCGCCGCCTTCGCCCGCCACCATCAGCGCCTGGGTGCTGGAACACCTGCGCGATCTGCACGCCTTCTATGGCGAACCCGCCGGGGTGCGCATCGCCCGCAAGCATCTGGCCTGGTACAGCCAGCACTGGCCGGCGGGCAACGCGTTCCGGGCGCGCATGAATACCCTCGACAGCGGCCGCGCGCAACGGGCGCTGGTCCGCGACTTCTTTGAGCGCCTGGCCGACGAGGAGCCCCTGGCCGCATGAGCATTCACGACAACGATACCCCGGTTGATCTGCTGCCCGCCACGCCGTTACGCGATCATGTCTATGAAGCCCTGCGCATCTATTTTCATAACCTCGGCGACCAGCAGCAGCCCAGCAATCTCTATGATCTGGTGCTGCGCGAGGTAGAGCCACCGCTGCTGCAGATCGTCCTGCAGCGCACCCGCGGCAACCAGACCAAGGCCGCCGACCTGCTCGGCATCAACCGTGGCACCCTGCGCAAGAAGCTGCGCCAGTATGGGCTGGATTGAACAACTATAACCGCGGCGGCCTGTCCTGCCGGATAGTCCGCAACTGCCCGCTGCTGAACCTGCAACCGAGCCCGAAGCGATGAGCCTGGCGATTTTCGATCTTGATAATACCCTGCTAGGAGGCGACAGCGACCACCTGTGGGGGCAGTTTCTGGTGGAGCAACAACTGGTGGATGGCGCCCATTACGCGCGCGAAAACCAGCGCTTTTACGATGACTACCGTGCCGGGACGCTCGATATTCATGCCTTCCTGGCCTTCGTGCTGCAACCGCTGGCAGCGCGGCCGATGGCCGAACTGCAGGCCTGGCGGGCGCGCTTTCTGGCCGAGAAGATCGAGCCGATCGTG
>DAITNL010000018.1:10634-27996 GCA_036834665.1 Candidatus Competibacteraceae bacterium
GCCCAAGGCGCTGGCCCTGCTGGAGCGGCACCGTGCCACCGGCGATGTGCTGCTGATCATCACCGCCACCAACCGCTTTCTCACCGAGCCGATCGCCGCGCGCCTGGGCGTGCCGCACCTGCTGGCCACCGAACCGGAGCTGATCGAGGGGCGCTATACCGGGCGCGCCACTGGTACACCCTGTTTCCAGCACGGCAAGGTCGTACGGCTGCATGAGTGGCTGGCGCGAACCGGCCATGATCTGGCGCAAAGCTGGTTCTACAGCGATTCCCACAATGATCTGCCCCTGCTCAGCCAGGTGAGCTACCCGGTGGCGGTTGACCCTGATGCCACCTTGACCGAGCATGCCCGGTCCTGTGGCTGGCCCATCATGAGCCTGCGCGACTGAACCACGCCACGGACGGCTTGCACCATCCCGCGCTTTCCCTTAGGTTTCACTCAACATTCCGCGTTCCAGCCGGTGGCACCGTGGTGCGGCCTGGCCGCCCGCCACACCGGACTTCCCCCGTTCACTCTGTGCAGGAAAACCCATGCGCCCCAATCTGATCAACAACATCAATGTCACCGCCCAGGATGTGCTGCTGACGCCCGATGACATCAAGCAGCGCCTGCCGATGAGCGAGGCCGCTGAAATTACCGTGCTCGAAGGCCGCCAGGTGGTGCAGAACATCCTCGATCGCCAGGATCCGCGGCTGTTCGTGGTGGTCGGTCCCTGCTCGATCCACGATGTCGCCGCGGCCCGCGATTATGCCCTGCGTCTCAAGGCCCTGGCTGATGAGGTGCAGGAAACCCTGTTTGTGATCATGCGCGTCTATTTCGAGAAGCCACGCACCACGGTCGGCTGGAAGGGCTTGATCAACGACCCGCGCATGGATGACAGCTTCCGTATCGAGGAGGGTCTGCAACTCGCGCGCTGCCTGCTGCTCGATCTGGCGGAAATGGGTCTGCCGGCCGGCACCGAGGCGCTCGATCCGATCATCCCGCAGTACATCCACGACCTGATCACCTGGACGGCGATTGGCGCGCGCACCACCGAATCGCAGACCCACCGCGAAATCGCCAGCGGCCTGTCCACTCCGGTCGGCTTCAAGAACGGCACCAACGGCAGCCTGGACGTGGCGATCAACGCCCTGCAGTCGGTCGCCAGCCCGCACAGCTTTCTGGGCATCAACCAGCTCGGTCAGTCGGCGGTGATTCGCACCGGTGGCAACCGCTACGGCCATATGGTGCTGCGCGGCGGCGACCGGCCCAACTACGACTCGGTGTCGATTGCCCTGTGTGAGAAAGCGCTGCGCGACAAGAAGCTGCCGGAAAACATCGTGGTCGATTGCAGCCACGCCAATTCCTTCAAGGATCCGACCATGCAGCCGCTGGTGATGCGCGACTGTGTGCATCAGATCATGGAAGGCAACCGCTCCATCGTCGGGCTGATGATCGAGAGCAATATCGGTGCCGGTAATCAGCCGATTCCCGCTGATCTCAAGCAGCTCAAGTATGGCGTCTCGGTCACTGATGCCTGCGTCAATTGGGCTACCACTGAGGCGATGCTGCGCGAGGCTCACGCCAAGCTTAAGGATGTGCTGCCGGGGCGTAAGGCGGGTTGATCGTCGGGACGTTCGCGGCCGGTCCGTGAACGTCCGCCAGCCTCGTCACGGGGCATTGCCGTGCCCAGCCGCCGCGCGGCGAAAAGGCTCAGTCCAGCAGGGACTGGTAGAGCGCCGCGTGACCGGCCAGACTCTCGGCCAAGGGGGTCGGTGGCCGCAGCGTGGCCTGCAGCGCCGGCCACAGCGCCGTTTCAGTGGCGGCGCGGCTCAGCGTATCCGCCAGATGGTGGAAATCGCCCGCCCGGAAATGCAAACCATCCCGGCCCGGAGCGACCTTTTCCTTCAGGCCGCCAATATCACTGCAAATGATGGGCCGGCGCGCGGTAAGCGCCTCCTCGACCACCAGCGGCGCGTTTTCCAACCACAACATCGCTTCAACCGAGCAAAACACCGCACCGGATCCCCGCCAGCTTAGGGATGACCGCTCTTGGAAACTTGACACCAGTTTTTATTTCGATAAAATTGGAAATATGGAAATATCAACCGCCATAACCCTGCTCAGCGCGCTGGCCCAGGACACCCGCCTGCGTATTTTCCGCCATCTGGCCCAAAGCGGACCGCAGCCGGCGGGGCAGATCGGTGAAGCGTTTGGCCTGCCGCTAGCGACGCTGTCGTTTCACCTGAAAACCCTGCAACAGGCCGGGCTGCTCGACTGTCGCCGTGAGGGCCGGCAACTGATCTATCAGGCGCGCTGTGCGGTGATCGTCGACCTGCTCGCCTATTTAACCGAGCACTGCTGCGCGATGCCCTCTAGCAGCACTATTCCCCTGGAAAATCTGACCCGGAGCCCTATCGCCATGCCCGACAAAACCTACAACGTCCTGTTTCTATGCACCGGCAATTCAGCGCGCAGCATCCTCGCCGAAGTGCTGATGAATCACCACGGCCAAGGCCGCTTCCGCGCCTTCAGTGCCGGCAGTCATCCCACCGGCCGGGTGAATCCCTACGCGCTGCGGCTCCTGGAACTGCAGGGCCTGCCCACCGATGGCCTGCGCAGCAAGAGCTGGGACGAGTTCGCTACGCCCGATGCGCCGACACTGAATTTCGTGTTCACGGTCTGTGACAACGCCGCCGGCGAAGTCTGCCCATTCTGGCCGGGGCAACCGCTGACCGCGCACTGGGGCGTAGCCGACCCGGCAGCGGCGGAAGGTGACGATGCCCTGAAGATGCTGGCCTTTCGCAGCGCCTTCCGTGAACTGGAAAACCGCATCCGGATTTTTACCAGCCTGCCAATCCCTTCGCTGGACAGGCTCACACTGCAGGCCCGGCTCGATGACATCGGCCAGACCGTGCTGGACACGGCATCATGAATGCGGTCTGCGCAGTCAGCGACAAAGCCGCCACCGGTCACATGAGCGTTTTCGATCGCTATCTGACCGTTTGGGTGTTTCTGTGCATTGTCGCCGGGATTCTGGCGGGACAAGTCGCACCCGCTCTGTTCCAGGCCATCGGGCATCTGCAGATTGCCCAAGTTAATCTGCCGGTCGGCCTACTGATTTGGGTGATGATTATCCCGATGCTGATGAAGGTCGATTTCGGGGCATTGCATGAAGTCCGGCAACATGTCCGGGGAATCGGCGTCACCCTGTTCATCAACTGGCTGATCAAGCCATTCTCGATGGCCTTGCTCGGCTGGCTATTCATCCGCCACCTGTTTGCCCCGCTGTTGCCGGCGGACCAGATCGATAGTTATATCGCCGGCCTGATTCTGCTGGCAGCGGCGCCCTGCACCGCCATGGTGTTTGTCTGGAGCCGCCTGTCCAATGGCGACCCGCTGTTCACGCTCTCGCAGGTGGCGCTGAACGACACGATCATGGTGTTTGCCTTTGCACCACTCGTCGCCTTCCTGCTCGGCATCTCAGCGATCACGGTACCCTGGGATACGCTGCTGACCTCGGTCCTGCTCTATATCGTCATTCCCGTGCTGTTGGCCCAGTTCTGGCGCAAGGCCCTGCTGGCCCGTGGACCGGCCGCTTTCGACGCGACCATGGCAAAAATCGGCCCCTGGTCGATTGCTGCCTTGCTGGCCACGCTGGTGCTGCTGTTCGCTTTTCAGGGCGAGGCGATTCTAAAGCAACCGCTGATTATCGCCCTGCTGGCAGTGCCGATTCTGATTCAGGTGTTTTTTAATTCCGCCCTGGCCTATTGGCTCAATCGCCTTTTAGGTGAGAAGCATAGCGTTGCCTGCCCCTCGGCCTTGATCGGCGCGTCCAATTTCTTCGAGCTGGCCGTTGCCGCCGCGATCAGCCTGTTTGGTTTTGAATCCGGCGCGGCGCTGGCAACCGTGGTCGGCGTGCTGATTGAGGTGCCGGTGATGCTGCTGGTGGTGAAGGTGGTCAATTCATCCAAGGGCTGGTACGAGGCTGATTTATCGCCCCGCTGAACAGTGCAAGCGGCGCGCGTCCTCGACCACATACGGTTCACTAGGCACAATCGGGCCTCCCTGAAAACCATTTACAAGGTTGCCGCCATGTCCCGAATCGTGCTGCGTACCCTGACCAGCCGCACCGCCATGAATATCGTGAACATCCTGCTGATTCTGCTGCTGATTCAAGGGGTTTACGAGGTGCTGGTCAGCGTGCCGCAAGTGAGCATCTTGCAGCATCGCATGGAAGATATTCTGGAAGGACTTGGCACCATTCTGGTGGCACTGGGCGTGGCTCTGGAGGAACGGGAAACCTTGCTGCGCTTCTTTGGCGTCTATCCGGCGGATCTGACCCCGATGCAAAGTCGCATCGACCACCATTGCCACGGCTACGGTCTGTTGCTGCTCCTGGTAGGGCTGTTCATCGAGGTCGCGGTATACGCAATCCGCATGCCCAACCTGGAAGCCATTGATTTTGATCCAGCGCTGCTGCTGATCGGTGCGGTACTGTGCGCGGTCGGCGCGGTGCTGCTAGCGCGGCTGAGCTGGCTGATCTGGCGTGCACCGCACGAGGTCACGCATCCTTGAGGGACTGCATCATGTCAACCGGTTCTACAACGCCTGCCCTGACCCATACCCTGCAACGATTACGCACCCTGGTACAGGACCACCCGACCGAATGCAAATGGCTGGGCGGCATCATCAGCGTGTTTCTGCTGGTGTTCTTCATGCCGGTCGGTACGGCGCGCTTCGATAACGCCGTTCTGGAAGGGCTGGCGCTGCTGAATTGGTACGCCCGCGAACATGTGGTGCTATGCCTGGTGCCGGCCTTTTTTATTGCCGGCGCGATTGCGGTGTTCATCAGCCAGGACGCGGTGATGAAATACCTCGGTCCCGCCGCCCGCAAGGTTGCCGCTTACGGTGTTGCCTCGGTGTCCGGGTCGATTCTGGCGGTGTGTTCCTGCACCGTGCTGCCGCTGTTTGGCGGCATTTACCGGCGTGGCGCGGGGCTGGGACCGGCGATTGCCTTTCTCTATTCCGGTCCGGCGATCAATGTGCTGGCCATCGTGCTGACCGCCAAGATTCTCGGCGTGGAACTGGGGGTGGCGCGGGCGGTGGGCGCGATCAGCTTCGCGCTGGTGATCGGTCTGATCATGCACTGGATTTACCGGCGTGAAGAACAGACGCGGGCCGCGAATCAGCAAGGGTTTGTGCTGGGTGCCGATGAAGGGCGGCCCCTGAGCGATACGGCGGGTTTTTTCGCGCTGATGATTGCGGTGCTGGTGCTGGCCAACTGGGCGCCGGCCAGTGCTGAAGATAGCGCCATCTGGCACACGATCTTCGCCTGGAAATGGCCCCTGACAGCACTGGCGAGTGCGGGTCTGGCCGGGTTGCTGATCTGGCGCTGGAACTGGAACTGGCAACCCTTAGCGATCACGGCTGCCGCCGTTGCCATCCTGGCCGCGCTGGTTCCGCATCACCCTGAACTGGTGTTCAGCGCCGGGCTGATCGGCCTGACCCTGACTGCTGCGCTGCAACCCGGCGAGGGCGAGGAATGGCTCGGTCAGACCTGGGATTTCGCTAAGCTGATTATGCCATTGCTCTTGGGCGGGGTATTGCTGGCCGGGTTCCTGCTGGGCCGGCCCGGTCATGAAGGCATCATCCCGTCTGCGTGGGTCAGCGCAGCGGTGGGTGGCAATTCGCTGGCCGCCAATTTCCTGGCCGCGCTGGTCGGGGCGTTCATGTACTTCGCTACCCTGACTGAAGTGCCGATTGTGCAGGGTCTGATCGGCGCGGGCATGGGCAAGGGTCCAGCACTGGCGCTGCTACTGGCCGGCCCGGCCCTGTCCCTGCCGAGCATGCTGGTGATTCGCAGCATTCTCGGTACGCAAAAGACTGCAGTGTATTGTTCGCTGGTGGTGGTCATGGCGACACTGACCGGCGTGGTGTTCGGTGCATTCTATCCCTGAGGAGGGCAAGCCATGATCAAGTTTCAGGTTCTCGGTAGCGGTTGCGCGAAATGCAAGACCCTCGGTCAACACACGGAAGCCGCCGCGCAGGCGCTGGGACTGGAGTATGAACTGGAGAAAGTCACCGATATGAACGCCATCATTGACGCCGGCGTAACCCGTACACCGGCATTGGCAGTGAACGGCCAGATCAGGAGCGCTGGCAAGGTGCTGTCGATTGAAGAGATCAAGGCGCTGTTGAACGCCTGAGCGCGCATCCCGCTGGCCACGCACGCCCATGGCGATCACCCGCATCTGCATCCCTACGGGCCGGATGCGGTGGCTGGCAACCGTATTGAACTGGCCCATGCTGCTGTTGCAATCCGGAGCAGCGGCTGGGCCAGGGTGTTGGCGCTGATCGCCGCCGCCGGATAGATGCACCCCGATCACCTGCACCCGTCGCCCTCCCGCTAATACTGCCCCCTCTTGGCAAGCGCCGTTTTTGGAACTATTCTAGCCACAAATAGAACTAATCCAGTACTGATTAGAGCAACCGTGCGGAGTGTTCATGATTCGCATCACCCGGGAAGCCGACTACGGCATTCTGCTGATGACCGGACTGGCCCAGGCCGAAGGCCAGCCACGCAGCGCTGCTGCTCTGGCGCAGCAGCGTCGATTGCCACTGCCGATGGTCGGTAAGATCCTCAAGGCCCTGACCCGGGCCGGTCTACTCAACTCGCAACGCGGTGCGCAGGGTGGCTACAGCCTGGCACGACCGGCCAGCGAGATTTCCGCTGCCGATATTATCGGCGCCCTGGAAGGACCGCTGGCCATCACCGAATGCAGCAGCGAGCACCATGACGGCTGCGCACGCCAGGAGCATTGCGAAGTCAGCGGCCATTGGCCCCGCATCAATCAGGCGATTTACACCGCGTTGCAAGATATCAGCCTGGACGACCTCAGCCAGCCCAACCCACCGCGTCCGCTGCACTTTCACTCGCTCCATCCGACCGGCGCGCATCACCTCGACCGCCCCATCTAAGCCGCCGAATTCTGCACACAGGAATCCCGACATGACCGACAGCACGTCCACTCTCGAAGGTCTGGCCAACAGCGATTACAAATACGGTTTTGTCACCGATATCGAACAGGACACCGTAGCACCGGGGCTGAACGAAGACGTCATCCGGCTGATCTCGGCCAAGAAACAGGAACCGGACTGGCTGCTGGCCTGGCGGCTGGAAGCCTTCCGTCACTGGCTGACCCAGCGCGAACCGACCTGGGCGCGGGTGCACTATCCGCCGATCGACTATCAGGCTATTTCCTACTATGCCGCGCCCAAGCAGAAAGGCGATGGCCCGAAAAGCCTGGATGAAGTCGACCCGGAACTGCTGCGCACCTATGAAAAGCTCGGTATTCCGCTGGCGGAACAGGCTTTCCTGGCCGGCGTCGCTGTCGATGCGGTGTTCGACTCGGTATCGGTCGCGACCAGCTACAAGGGCAAGCTGGCGGAAAAGGGCATCATCTTCTGCTCATTCTCGGAAGCGGTGCGCGAACATCCTGAACTGGTGCGCAAATATCTGGGCACGGTGGTGCCCTATCGTGACAATTACTACGCCACCCTGAACTCGGCAGTATTCTCCGACGGCTCCTTCGTCTATATCCCGCCGGGCGTGCGCTGTCCGATGGAGCTGTCCACCTATTTCCGCATTAACGCCAGCAATACCGGGCAGTTCGAGCGGACGCTGATCATTGCCGACGAAGGCGCTTATGTCTCCTATCTCGAAGGTTGCACCGCGCCTCAGCGTGACGAAAACCAGTTGCATGCGGCGGTTGTGGAACTGATCGCGCTGGATAAGGCCACGATCAAATATTCCACGGTGCAGAACTGGTATCCGGGCGACAAGGACGGCAAGGGCGGCATTTACAACTTCGTCACTAAGCGCGGCCTGTGCAAGGGCCGTGATTCCAAGATTTCCTGGACTCAGGTCGAGACCGGTTCGGCGATTACCTGGAAATACCCCAGTTGCATCCTGCGCGGCGAAAACTCGGTCGGTGAATTCTATTCCGTCGCCCTGACCCGTGATTATCAGCAGGCCGATACCGGCACCAAGATGATCCACATCGGCAAGAATACCCGCAGCACCATTGTTTCCAAGGGTATTTCCGCCGGCCATGGCCAGAATGCCTATCGCGGACTGGTGAAAATCCTGCCGACCGCCGAGAACGCGCGCAATTATTCGCAGTGCGATTCACTGCTGATGGGCGACCGCTGCGGCGCGCACACCTTTCCGTATATCGACGTGCACAATCCCAGCGCCCAGGTTGCCCATGAAGCCAGCACCTCGAAAATCAGTGATGACCAGATTTTCTATTGCAAGCAGCGCGGCATCAGTGCCGAGGACGCAGTCAGCCTGATCGTCAATGGTTTCTGCAAGGATGTATTCAAGGAATTGCCGATGGAATTCGCCGTCGAGGCACAAAAACTGATCGAGCTGAAGCTGGAAGGCAGCGTCGGCTGAGCATCACTGAACAGCGCAAGCCAAGAACCGAGGATATGAATCCCATGCTGGAAATCCGCAATCTGCACGTCACCGTCGAAGGCCGGGAGATTCTCAAGGGCATCGATCTGAGTATCCGGCCTGGCGAGACTCACGCCATCATGGGCCCGAATGGCTCGGGCAAGAGCACGCTGGCCAATGTCATTGCCGGGCGCGAAGGCTATACCGTCACGCAGGGTGAAATTCTGTTCGATGGCAAGAACCTGCTGGATATGCCGGCGGAAACCCGTGCCTGCGAGGGATTATTCCTGGCCTTTCAATATCCGGTGGAAATTCCCGGCGTGGCCAATCTGTATTTTCTCAAGGCAGCGGTCAATGCGGTGCGCAAATATCGCGGTGAGCCCGCAGTCGATGCCATGGATTTCTGGGAACTGGTTCAGGAGCGCATGGCCCTGGTGAAGATGGATGAGTCGATGCTCAAGCGCTCGGTGAATGAAGGCTTTTCCGGAGGCGAGAAAAAGCGCAACGAAGTCTTTCAGATGGCGGTGCTGCAGCCGCGCTTTGCGGTGCTCGACGAGACTGATTCCGGGCTGGACATCGACGCGCTGAAAGTGGTGGCCGACGGCGTCAACGCCCTGCGCAATCCGGACCGTGGCTTCCTGGTCATCACCCATTACCAGCGCCTGCTCGATTACATCGTCCCGGATCATGTCCATGTGCTGGTGAACGGCAAGATTGCCCACTCCGGCGGCAAGGAACTGGCCCTGGAACTGGAAGATCAGGGTTATGCCCTGTACAACGAGGAGCCGGGCCGGGCGCGCCGGGCGGCGGCCTGAGAGACGATGCCATGACCGCCGTCGCCGCGCAGTTCACCGATCCCTATCGCGATCGCTTCGCCGCCTTTCTGGCGCAGCGCCATGACCCCGACGTGTTCATCCAGCGCCGCCGCGCCGCGTTCGCCGGTTTTGAACAGCTAGGCCTGCCCACGCGCCAGCAGGAAGCCTGGCGGCTGACCGACCTGAGCGCCCCGCAGGCCATCGCCTGGCACGCGCCCAGTGCGGCACCGGTCGATGCCGGAACCCTGCCGACCCTGGATATGCCGACGCAGCGGCTGGTGTTCGTCAATGGCCGGTTCGCACCGGCGCTGTCGCGGCTGGGTGATCTGCCCGGCCAGACGCTGGTCGCCAGCCTCGGCCAGGCGCTGCGCACCCACCCCGAGCGCATCGAACCCTGGCTGGATCAAGTGCCGGGCCTCGATCAGCACCCGTTCGCTGCGCTCAATGGTGCGTTCTGGGAGGATGGCGCCTTTATTCACCTGCCGCGCGGCACGACGCTGGACACGCCGATTCATCTGGTGTTCCACGCCAGCGGCGGCGACATGCACCTGCAACCGCGCCTGCTGCTGGTGCTCGAAGACGGCGCCCAGGCCAGCGTCGTGGTCGAGTATCGCGGTACGGACCGCTATCTGGATACGCCGCTGGCGGAAATCGAACTCGGCGCCGGCGCCACCCTGCATTACCATCAGGTGCAGGAGGAAGCGCCACAGGCCGTTCACCTCGGCAGCCTGCGCCTGCGCCAGCAACGCGATAGCACCGCGCATCTGCACCTGCTCGGCTTTGGTGGTCAACTGGCTCGCTGCGATCTGGAAACCGTGCTGGACGACACGGGTGCACATTGCACGCTCAACGGCCTGATCATGGGCCGTGACCGCCAGTTCAGCGCTGTGCATGTCCGCATTAATCACGCCCAGCCGCAGGGCAGCAGCGAACAGCTTTTCAAAAGCGTCCTCGACGGCCAGGCACGGGCGGTGTTCGACGGCCTGATCCACGTCAGCCAGCACGCGCAGAAAACCGACGCCCGCCAGCTCAGCCGCAACCTGCTGCTGTCGCGCCAGGCCCAGGCCCAGGCCAATCCGCGTCTGGAAATTCTCGCCGACGACGTCAAGTGCAGCCACGGTTCCAGCACCGGCTTCCTCGACCCCGACGCCGAATTCTATTTGCGCGCCCGGGGCATTCCCGCTGCCGAGGCGCGCATGCTGCTGATTCACGCCTTCGCCAACGACAGCCTGGATCGCATTCAACTGGTGCCGCTGCGCGAGCGGCTGGCCGGGGTGCTGGCCGAGCGGCTGGCCCTGGATACCCTGACTGGAGATCGACCCGCATGAGCGCCCCGCACGCACTGCCCAGCGCGCTGACTCCGACCCTTGATCTGGCCCGCATCCGCGCCGACTTTCCGATCCTGCGCCAGCGGGTGCATGGCAAGCCGCTGGTGTACCTGGACAATGCCGCCTCGGTGCAAAAACCGCAGGCGGTGATCGACGCTATCAGCGACTGCTACAGCGACTACTACGCCAACATCCATCGCGGCGTGCACCTGCTGTCGGAACGTTCGACAGTGGCCTACGAAGGTGCGCGCGAGAAGGTCCGGGCCTTTCTCAACGCCGCCCACGTTCAGGAAATCATCTTCACCCGCAACACCACCGAAAGCATCAATCTGGTGGCCAGCAGCTTCGGCGGCAGCACCGTCAAGGCCGGTGACGAAATCCTCATCACCGCCATGGAACACCATTCCAACATCGTGCCCTGGCAGATGCTGTGCGAGCGCAGCGGGGCACTGCTGAAGGTGGCACCGTTCACGGATGCCGGCGAGCTGATTCTCGAAGAATACGAGCGGCTGCTGAACAGTGGCCGGGTCAGGCTGGTGGCCTTTGTCCATCTCTCCAACGCCCTCGGCACGCTGAACCCGGCCAAAACCCTGATTGATCTGGCCCATGCCCGCGGCATTCCGGTGCTGGTCGATGGCGCGCAGTCCGTGCCGCATCTGGCGGTGGATGTGCAGGCGCTGGATTGCGACTTCTACGCCTTCTCCAGCCACAAGCTCTATGGCCCAAGCGGCGTAGGCGTGCTGTATGGCAAGAAGGCGCTGCTGGAGGCCATGCCACCCTATCAAGGTGGCGGCGACATGATCCGCCTGGTGACCTTCGAGAAAACCGAGTACGCCGACCTGCCCAACAAGTTCGAAGCCGGCACGCCCAACATCGCCGGGGTGATCGGCCTGGGCGCGGCGCTGGACTGGCTGAATGCGATTGGGCTGGACACTGTTTCTGCCCATGAACACGCTCTGTTGGACTACGCCACTGAGCAATTGAACGAGATTCCCGGCCTGCACATCATGGGCACGGCGCGCGACAAGGCGGCGCTGGTGGCATTCACCCTGCAAGGCGTTCACCCCCACGACATCGGCACCATTCTCGATCGCGAGGGCGTCGCCATCCGCGCCGGTCATCACTGCGCCCAGCCGGTGATGCAGCGCTATGGCGTGCCGGCGACCGCGCGTGCCTCGTTCGCGGTGTACAACACCCACGACGAGGTGGATGCCCTGATCAAAGCTCTCTGTAAAGTCAAGGAGTTGTTCGCATGAGCGATCTGCGCGATCTCTACCAGGAAGTGATCCTGGACCACAACAAGCGCCCCCGCAATTTCCGCATTATCGAGCAGGCGACCCACCGCGCCGATGGCGTCAATCCGCTCTGTGGTGACCGGGTCAGCGTGTTCCTGGATATTCAGGACGGTGTGATCCGGGACATCGCCTTCCAGGGCGCTGGCTGCGCCATTTCCAGCGCATCCGCTTCCCTGATGACCGAAGCCCTCAAGGGCAAATCGGTTGTCGAGGTCGAGCATCTGTTCGAGGCCTTCCATAACGTGGTCACCGGCGAATGCGACTGCCCCAAGGGCCTGGGCAAGCTCGGCGTGCTGGCCGGGGTGCGCGATTATCCCAGTCGGGTCAAGTGCGCCACACTGGCCTGGCACGCGGTGCGCGCGGCGCTGCAGGAGCACCAGCAGCCGGTCGCCACCGAGTAAACCCCGTCACCCGTCAGGAGAGCTGCCATGACCGCGACCGCCGAAGCCCTTGCCGCGCCCGATGTCGACGAGATGGAGGCGCGGGTCATCGCCGCGCTGAAGACCGTCTATGATCCGGAAATTCCAGTGGATATCTACGAACTGGGCCTGATCTACGAACTGAACCTCGACGCCCTGAACAACCACGCCGAGGTGCACATGACCCTGACGGCACCCGGCTGCCCGGTGGCCGGCTCGATGCCGGAATGGGTGGAAAACGCCGTCCGCCATCAGGGCGGTGTGGAATCGGTCAAGGTCGAGCTGGTCTGGGAGCCGCCATGGACTCCGGAGCGAATGTCGATGCGCGCCAAACTGGAGCTGAACATGCTGTAGCCGTTGCCGGCGCCGCTGATGCAGCGCAATACGGGCCTGATCTGGTTTGACATCCTCCCCGCCCTAAAGGGCGAGGATTCCTCTGTAGAGGGTACGATGCCCCGTACCGAGAACACTGAATGCTCTCTGATCGCCCCGGTGCAGCACGCCGCACCGGTGGCACAACCGACCGGCGACAGGTCGGCCAAAACCAATGCTTTTGAACGCGATTAAGATTTTACCTGCCTATCTTTTAGGCAGAACCGTAAATCTTAAATTGCCAAAGAGCGAACTGCCGTCGGTGGCGTAATCGCGATGGCCGACATAGCCAGTATAGCTGAAGCGCCACGCTCTACATCCCCGCCCTGACTGGTACTGAGCGCAGCCGAAGTAAGGACGGGGTCTTTCGCGCAAAAGCCTGATAAAATGCACCGCATTTTTTGCTGCGGTGCATTTTTTATTTTGCGGATTTCCGCCCCGCTGGCGCACGCGGGTACCGCGCCCGTCCCGGCCAGCCGCCCGACTTGAACGAGGATTAACTGAATGCCACGTCCCTACAATTTCAGCGCGGGTCCCGCCCAATTGCCCGAGGCAGTTCTGGAACAGGCCAAGGCCGAGATGCTCGACTGGCGCGGTTCCGGCATGTCCGTGATGGAAATGAGCCATCGCGGCAAGGAATTCGTCGCCATCGCCGAACAGGCCGAGGCTGACCTGCGCGAACTGCTCGCCATCCCGGCGAATTACAAGGTCCTGTTCCTGCAGGGCGGCGCGTCCAGCCAGTTCGCGGCGATCCCCCTGAACCTGCTGCGTGGCAAGACCAAAGCCGATTATCTCAATACCGGCATGTGGTCGAAGAAGGCGATTTCCGAGGCCAAGAAATTCGCCCAGGTCAACGTAGTCGCCAGTTCCGAAGCGGTCAACTTCAGCACCGTGCCGGCGCGTGAGACCTGGAAATGCGATGCCGAGGCCGCCTATCTGCACTACACGCCCAACGAGACCATCGGCGGCGTCGAACTGCACACGGTGCCCGATGCGGACGTGCCGCTGGTCGCGGACTTCTCCTCGACCCTGCTGTCGCGGCCGGTGGATGTCAGCCGCTTTGGGCTGATCTATGCCGGCGCGCAGAAGAACATCGGTCCGGCGGGCCTGACCCTGGTCATCGTGCGCGAGGACCTGCTCGGCCAGACCGTAGCCGGCACCCCGACCATGCTCGACTACGCGGTCATGGCCAAGGAAGGCTCGATGTACAACACCCCGCCGACCTATGCCTGGTACATCGCCGGGCTGGTGTTCCAGTGGATGAAGGCGCAGGGCGGCCTGAGCGCCATCGCCGCGCGCAACCAGGCCAAGGCCGGGCTGCTGTACAAGGCCATCGATGAATCCGGTTTCTACAAGAATCCGGTTGATCCGGCCTATCGCTCGTGGATGAACGTGCCCTTCACCCTGCCCGATGCGGCGCTGGACAAGCCCTTCCTGGCCGAGGCCAAGGCCGCCGGACTGGTCACGCTGGCCGGGCACCGCTCGGTTGGCGGCATGCGCGCCAGCATCTACAACGCCATGCCGCTGGAAGGTGTGCAGGCGCTGGTCGACTTCATGGCCGATTTCCAGAAGCGCCACGCTTAACCCGCTGCTCGCTCCATGTCTTTAACCCCGGGCGGGCGCGTCCGGGGTGTTCTTTTTCAGGAAACAGGTTGCCCCGTCATGTACAAGATTCTCACTCTGAACAACATCAGCGTTTCCGGTCTGGAGCGCCTGCCCCGCAACCGCTATGAGATCGCCTCGGAAATCCAGAATCCCGATGCTGTGCTGCTGCGTTCCTACAGCATGCACGACTGGCCGGTGCCGGCCAGCCTGAAGGCGATTGGGCGCGCCGGGGCCGGGGTCAACAATATTCCCGTCGCACAGATGACCGCCCGGGGCATTTGCGTGTTCAACGCACCCGGCGCTAATGCCAACGCGGTCAAGGAACTGGTGCTGGCCGGCATGCTGCTGGCGGCACGCAATATCTGCCCGGCCTGGGACTATGCCCGCAAGCTGCAGGGCAGCGATGCGGAACTGTCCAAGCAGGTTGAGTCCGGCAAGAAGCAGTTTGTCGGTTTTGAACTGCCCAACCGCACCCTGGGCGTGATCGGCCTGGGCGCGATCGGCGTCAAGGTCGCCAACGCGGCGCGGGCGCTGGGCATGCGCGTGATTGGCTACGATCCGCACATCACGGTCAGCAATGCCTGGCAGTTGTCCTCGCAGGTCGAGCAGGTGCTGAGCGTCAACGAGATGGCAGCGCAGGCTGACTTCATCACCCTGCATGTGCCGCTGAACGACGCTACCCGGCATCTAATCAACGCGCAATTGCTCAAGAACGCCAAGCCGGGCCTGACCCTGCTCAACTTCTCGCGTGAGGGCGTCGTGGATGAAGAGGCGCTGCACGATGCCCTGCAGGCCAGCAAGCTGAAAGCCTACGTCTGCGACTTCCCCACCAACCGCTTAAAAGACCATCCGCGCGTCATCATGCTGCCGCATCTGGGCGCCTCCACCGGCGAGGCCGAGGATAACTGCGCGATCATGGTGGCTGATCAGGTGCGCGATTACCTGGAAAACGGCACGGTGCATAACTCGGTGAACTTCCCGGAAGTTGCCATGCCGCGCAACGGCGGGCCGCGCCTGGTCATCGTCAACGCTAACGTGCCGCATATGATCGAGCGGATTTCCAACGCGATTTCCACCGCCGGCATCAATATCCTCGACATGCTGAACAAGTCGCGGGGCGAAATCGCCTGCACCGTGGTGGATACCGATGGCGCGGTAGCGCCCGAGGTGGTCACGCAGATCGCCGCTGTGCAGGGCGTGCTGAGCGCACGGGTCCTATAAATCCGCTAACAGCGTGCCGACGAGGCCGGGTAGCTCAATCCCCGTCGGCGAGGCCGGTGATCTGCAGATACATCAGCCAGTAGCGGCACAGCTCACTCAGGCACTCGCCGCGCGCTGTCAAGGCCGCTACTTCCGCCTTCAGGCTGTCGGCTTCAAGCAGGCGTGCGGCGGTGGCTGCTGCCAGGCCGCGCAATTGTGCATTGTCATTGGCGGCTTCGAGCGCCGCGCGCGTGGTGCGCAGGCGGATGCGCAGGTAGCGCAGGTCAATAGCCAGCTCCTCAACCGCCAGTGGACCACCGCTATACAGCGCCGCCTCCAGCCGTTCCACCCGCGCCAGCATCATGCCCAGATAGCTCTGGGTCGACGTGCGGTGCGCCAACGGCTCCAGTTGTATCACCCACTCATCCAGCAGGCGCTGCTGCTCGCCAATGCGCCGGCGCAACCGATCCAGCTCGCAATCGGCCGCGACCAGCGCGACATTGACATCCTGCACGGCATCCAGCAGCGGCTCCAGAAAAGCACGCACCTGATGCGCCAGGATCTGCTCCAGGCTCAGCGTCAAGAACCGCTCCCACAGCGGCTCGATCCGCTGGCGCAGCGCTATGCAACGCGTATGCAGCGCGGCCATGTCGGCATCGATAGCCCCCAGCGTCTGCTCATGCGCGACCTGATCCCGGGCACTCCACAGCTCGACAGGCGCCTCCTCAGCGCCATACGCGACATGTCGCGCACTGGCCGGGTCCGCAGCGGCGCTGCCATGGTCATCACCGTGTGGATCCACGTTCCACCCTCCGTTCAGGGACCACGCGCCCTAGCGGACCTGCCAGAATCAGCCTCATTCGGCAAAAACCCAGCCGTCGGGGTAATCGCGATTCAATTCGTGAATATCGTATAGACATAGATCCTGCTCAGGCAGGCCGGGAAACAGGCGTCGCGCGCCGCTTTCCGCCTGCTGCTCGTTCTCGGCGCGGATCACGGCGACATTGCGCAGCGCTCCGGAAGCCGGTTCCTCAACAACAATCAGGTACGGTTTCATGTTCCACCTCCACAGACCAGACCACAACCGGGTCCGTACCGCAACTATAGCCCGGTCACACTCCGGCATAGCGGTGGATGTGCATCTGATTGTCCGTGGTGCGAATAATATCGCCAACATGCACGCTGAACGCCCCCTGGCGGCGCTCAGCGAAATACTGGCGCAGGGTTTCCTCAACCACCGTAAACGCCAGCTCATTCCAGGGAATATCCTCCTCAGCGAACAGGCGCAGTTCCAGGGTCTCGGCACCGGCGCTGGCCTGGCCGTCCTTGAGACGACCACGAAACATCAGATAAACCTGACTGACATGCACCAGCGAGTACAGACCATACAGGCGCAGATCCTCCACCACGGCATTTGCTTCCTCGCGCGCCTCGCGGGCTGCCGCTGCTACTGCGGACTCATGGTTCTCCATGAAACCGGCCGGCAACGTCCACAGGCCATAGCGTGGCTCAATCGCCCGCCGGCACAGCAGGATGCGTCCCTGCCATTCCGGAATACAACCGGCGACGATTTTTGGATTCTGATAATGCACCGTGTCGCAGGCGTCACAGATATGCCGGGGCAGGTGATCGCCCTCGGGAACGCGCATGCTGACCGGCGCGCCGCACTGGCTGCAATATTTCATTGTGATGGGACCTTCTGCTGGGGCAGGATTTCGCTAGAGTAGCGTTGAAGGAATCCATGGATGGATGACGCCCCCCGAGCCCGGTTGCGTAGCGCAACGGAGCAGAGCGCGCGCGGGCGAATCCGCAGGCTGCTTCACCGTGAACGTCGCGCGGGGTCATGATAAAATCACTTTCGGTTAGGGTATGCGGTTGTGTCAAGAAG
>DAITNL010000019.1:0-3147 GCA_036834665.1 Candidatus Competibacteraceae bacterium
GGCTTAACTTCATGGCGCGCGTCCCTCGACGGACACGGGTGCGCCATGCCGTTGCAGCCAGTCCAGGGCCTTGTCCGCCCCGGCCAGCGGCAGATTGCCCATGCAGCGTTTGGTGCTGTACTGCGCGCCATCGGCGGACACGGTCAAATAGAGCAGATACGACGCGCCCCCCTGGAACTCGAAGGCACAGGTGGTCGCGGTGCGCACCTCGATTTCGGCGCCGACCGGCCGCTTCCAGGCCCGCAGCACGCGCAGGCGCGCGGTCGCGCCATCCTGGTTGATATCGCCCTGCACCGCCAGCACCGTAGCCTGCACGACGACATCGGCGCGCTGATAGGCGGTGGCCGCAGACGGCTCCGCCGGGCAGCGACAGGCCCAGGCGGGTGCCACCAGCGTCAGCAGCAGACATGCGCCCGTTAGCCAGCCGGCGATGCCACGCAGCTTCATGACGCTCACCCGGAAATGTTCGGGTTGAAGGGTGTGTAGGGATCGTCGATGCCGGTATCCAGCTCCGACTGCTTGCCCAGCTTGCAGGCCAGCACTGCTCGCTCGGCCTGCTTGTCGGCGCCGCCGGGTGCGCCATCGGCATGCGCCAACTCATGCACCAGGGTCGCCAGCACCGTCCAGCGACCGATGCGAAACGCCATGCGTGAAATGGCGATCTCCTTGCCGCTGACCCGGTTGGTCTCACCGTAGTACGGCATGGTGGCGTGGTAGTTGATCCAGATCGAGCTATCGTCGAGCAGATCGGTCAGCGAGCGGCCATCGGGCAGAGTGCGGAAAAAGGCATTGGCCGACTGGATATTGCTGGCAATCCACCGGGCCTTGGTCCGCGCCCAGCGCATGCTGCCCAGATATTCATTAGGAATCGCCGCGTAGCCGGCTTGGGGACTGACATGATCGCCCATATTGATCTGCATGCCCATGAGACACCTCCTCCTCGAAAACCGTTATTTAAGTTCACCCCAACCCAACCCGGCAGAATGCGCCATGCACCTGGCGGCATGGCCATGCCGCTCACAAAGGCAAAGAAAAACGCTTGGTTTTATGATTAGGAGAGCACATTCCATGCCGATCACGGATCCGTCCGTCCAGCGCCGCTATTCCACAGTGTGGCACTCACCCGCACCGGCCACAGCGAGCCGGAACGGGTACCGGCCGTCCATTCTGAACCGGCCCATTTCCGCCCTCCGCGCCGCGCTCAGGTGAAGTCGAAGGCAAACTCGCCCTCCGCGACCCGCACCTGCACCCGCGACACCGGCTGCCCGGCGACCATGCGGTTGAGGAATTCCTGACTGATCGCCGGCAGCACGGTGTTAGTCAGGATGGCATCGATCATGCGCCCGCCGCTTTCCAGTTCGGTGCAGCGGCTGATGATCAGCTTGACCACTTCGTCGTCGTAGCCGAATGGCACCTTGTGGTTTTCGCGAATCCGCTTCTCGATCCGCCTCAGTTGCAGGCGCACGATATCGCCGATCATGGCATCGCTGAGCGGGTAATAGGGAATGGTCACCAGCCGACCGAGCAGGGCCGGTGGAAACACCTTCAGCAGCGGCTCACGCAGCGCCTTGGCCAGACCGTCCGGCTCGGGCAGCAGTTCCGGGTCCTGGCACATGCCCATGATCAGGTCGGTGCCCACGTTGGTCGTGAGCAGGATCAGGGTGTTCTTGAAGTCGATATGCCGCCCTTCGCCATCTTCCATCCAGCCCTTGTCGAACACCTGGAAGAAGATTTCGTGCACGTCGTGATGGGCCTTTTCCACCTCGTCGAGCAGCACCACGCTGTAGGGGCGCCGCCTTACCGCCTCGGTCAGCACCCCGCCTTCGCCATAGCCGACATAGCCCGGCGGCGCGCCCTTGAGTGTCGAGACCGTGTGCGCCTCCTGGAACTCGCTCATGTTGATGGTGATGACATTCTGCTCACCGCCATACAGCGCCTCGGCCAACGCCAGCGCGGTTTCGGTCTTGCCCACGCCCGATGGCCCGGCGAGCATGAATACGCCGATCGGCTTGCTGGGATTGTCCAGTGCAGCGCGTGAGGTCTGAATGCGCCGGGCGATCATGTCCAGGGCATGGCGCTGACCGATGATGCGGCGGTTGAGAATATCGGCCAGCTTCAGCACGGTTTCGATCTCGTTTTTCACCATGCGTCCGACCGGGATGCCGGTCCAGTCGGCGACTACTGAGGCCACCGCCTGCGCATCGACACTGGGCAGAATCAGCGGGGATTCGCCCTGCAGGCCGTGCAGGGCCGTCTGCAATGCCTGCAGCTCCGCCAGCCAAGCCTGCCGTTGCGGATCGGGTTCGGTCACGGTGTCCGCTTCGACTGTAGCGCCGCCATCGCGCAGGCGGGCACGCAGGTCGAGAATCTGGTCGACCAGAGTCTTTTCCTCCTGCCAGCGGGCATCCAGTTGCGCCAGCAACGCCTGCTCGGTCTGCAGTTTTTCGGCGGCTTCGGCTTGACGCTGGGCGGTATCGATGCCGACCGCGCTTTCGCGGGCGATGATCGCCAGTTCGGTATTCAGGCCCTCGATGCGGCGGCGGCAGTCCTCGACCTCGGCGGGCACCGCGTGCAGGCTGATCGCCACCCGGGCACTGGCAGTATCCAGCAGGCTGACCGCCTTATCCGGCAGTTGCCGGGCCGGAATGTAGCGATGCGACAGCCTGACCGAGGCGTCCAGCGCCTCGTCGAGAATCTGCACCCGATGATGCTTTTCCATGGTCGTCACCATGCCGCGCATCATCAGCAGGCTCTTCTCCTCGCTCGGCTCACCGACCTGCACCACCTGAAACCGCCGGGTCAGGGCCGGGTCCTTCTCGATATGCTTCTTGTACTCGGCCCAGGTGGTGGCGGCGATGGTGCGCAGCTTGCCGCGCGCCAGGGCCGGTTTCAGCAGATTGGCGGCATCGCCAGTGCCGGCCGCGCCGCCGGCACCAATCAGGGTATGCGCCTCGTCGATAAACAGGATAATCGGCTTGGGCGAGGACTGGACCTCGTCGATCACCTGGCGCAGGCGGTTTTCGAATTCGCCCTTCATGCTGGCCCCGGCCTGCAGCAGGCCCACATCCAGCACCCGCAGCGTCACATCCTGCAGCGGCGGCGGCACGTCCCCGGAAGCGATACGCTGGGCGAAACCCTCGACGACTG
>DAITNL010000019.1:3157-7412 GCA_036834665.1 Candidatus Competibacteraceae bacterium
TTTTGCCCAGGCCCGCCTCACCGGTCAGGATCGGGTTGTTCTGGCGGCGGCGCATCAGGATATCGACGATCTGGCGGATCTCCTCGTCACGACCGACGATGGGATCGAGTTCCCCGCTGCGCGCCCGTTCGGTCAGATCGACCGAAAAGCGTTGCAGGGCCTCCTGCTTGCCCATCTGCGCCGGCGCCAGTGCCTCGCTGGTTTCGCCCGGTGCGGCGCCGCCACCGATCTGCGAGCCGTCACCGGCACGCAGACCGGTTTCCGGGGACGCGGCCACGATGTCGGCAAAGCGCTCGGTCAGTTCATCAAGCTTGATTCGCTCGAACTCGCGGGAGATCGCCAGCAGCGCGTTGCGCAGATCCGGGGTTTTCAGCATCCCCACCAGCAAATGCCCGGTGCGCACCCGCGACTCGTTAAACAGCAGGGTCGCGTATACCCAGCCCTCCTTCACCGCCGCATCGACATGCGCCGACAGGTCGGAAATCGAGCTTGCGCCACGCGGCAGCCGGTCCAGCGCCTCGGTGAAGTCCTTGGCCAGCCGTGACGGATTCAAGCCAAAGTGCTGAATGGCGCGGTGCAGATCAGAATCCTGCAGTTGCAGCACCTGATGCAGCCAGTGCACCAGTTCCACATAAGGATTGCCGCGCAGCTTGCAAAACACGGTAGCGCTTTCAATGGCTTTGTAGCCGAGACTGTTCAGCTTCCCGAACAGGGCAACGCGACTGATTTCGGCCATGATTCAGAACTCCAGCAGCGAATGGATAATCAGGTGCAGTAGGTAAGCGCATCGAGCTTCAAATCATCGGCATCGCGCGACAGCACGCCACTGCTCAGCCAGGTCGTCCAGCCCAGTTGCGTGCCCGCACCCAGTTGCAGCGGCGGCACTTCATCGCGGCGCAGCACCAGGTTGACATCCCAGAGCAGTTCGTCACCGATGTAGTTGCGCACCCAGTCAACCAGGCGGCGCAGGCTGGCGCTGCCGGGCAAAAAGCGCTGGAACTCGGCCAGCCGCATCGGCCCGATGACAATGCGGAACTTGGACTGGCAATCCCACACCCGCTCGCCGATCACTGCCGTCACGCCCAGCAGGCCGGTGGCCGGCGTTTCACCCAGCCGGCAGCGGCTGCGCTCATCCAGCGGCAGCCAGTGACCGACGAAGCTCTCGATGGTCACCGGCAGGCGGAAGAAGTCGGCCAGAATGGCCTGCAGGCCCTCCGCATTACGGGTCTGATTGGCCAGCCGTCCGGCGTAATGAAACTTGGCCAGATCGGGCACGCTGTCGCGTTGCCACAGCGCCGGCATACCCAGTCCGCACAGAGCACCGACATAGACGTTGAAGCGGTCGTTCTCGGGCCGGTCGAAACTGACTGTTGGCTGCGCGTCCGCCCAAGCCCGGTAGAACAGGCTGAGCATGCGATGGTGAAACAGGTCGGCAAAACGGGCGAAGGTCGGATCGTTGTGATTGCGCCAGCGGTCGCGGGCGTATTCGGTCAGGTGCAGCGGCAGCGGTCCCTGCGGCCCGAACAGGCCGAGGAAATAGGCCGACAGGCGCGGCGGCCGGCCGTCGCCACCAGGATCGAACGCGGCCAGCGTTGCCGGGGCAAAGGCAAGCGACGGTTCCTGCGCCAGGCGCAGCGGATCGTCATCGAGACGGGTTGCCTTGCCCAGCCGGGGCCGATCACGGTAGCGGCATTCCAGCCGGCGCAGCGCCTGAAAAAAATGAAAGGTATAGGGCGCACGACTCAGGGCCGCGAACCCGTCGTCCTCTGCCTCTACAGCGTGTGTCGCCGTCCGATCCGGGCTGGCCATCGCATCAGTTCTCCACGCTCAGTCGAACGGATCACCGTTTCGGTGAAGGAATTGAGAGACGCATACTTGGCGAAGAACTGTTCCAGCACCGCGCCAAGCAGCAGCACGCCGCTGCCTTCAAAGGCGGCCTCGTCCAGGGTCAGCGTCACTTCCAGGCCACGGGCAAAGGCAATCGGACCGGGAATCGGCGCGCGCCGCGTCACCGGCAGCGCCTGCACTGAATGCACGCCATCGATCTGCCGCCGCACTGACAGCTCCGCCAGCGGCCCATACAGCGTCAGCAGCTCGCGCAGCGCTGCAGCGCCCTGGCGCGCGTCACTGTCGGCCAGCGACAGGTAATTCAGCGTCAGATGGCTGATCAGGCGCCAGGCACTATCGCCATGCGCCGGCGATGGATACGGCCGGGTCGGTCCGGCCAGGCAGCGCACCACACCCACCGGCGCCCCCGACACCAGGGTAAAGTCAGTGTCGCCACGACCAATGGGCATGTGCAGGGGCAGATCGCGGTTGGTGCACAGCGTAGTCACCGCC
This sequence comes from Candidatus Competibacteraceae bacterium, assembly GCA_036834665.1. GTDB lineage: Bacteria > Pseudomonadota > Gammaproteobacteria > Competibacterales > Competibacteraceae > RXIX01. The sequence goes on from DAITNL010000019.1 coordinate 5,498, forward strand.
AACTGGCGCAGCGTGCCGCGATAGGGCGCTTCGTCGGCATCCACCAGCGATAGATAAATCTCGCTGCCGACATAAGTGGAGCGCGGCCCCTGGCGCTGCTGGCGACTCGACAGCAGACGCGGCAACCGATGCAGGGTGTAATAGGCACGCTGCTGCTGCAGGCCCAGCCGGTCATAGCTGGCATAGAAGGGCAGGAATTCCTGTTCCTCGCCATCGGCGCCGATGCCGGTGACCGTGCTGATCTGATAGATCTCGAAATCCATCGGCCGGGCGCGATCGACCACCACATGGTGCTCGGCGACCTGATCACTGAGATGGATGCGATCGGCGCGCTTCGGAAACAGGTTGATGGCCGGGGTGCAGAACAGGGCGAAATGCCCCAGATTCAAGCCCTGTTCCAGAGCCGGCTCGGCCCGGTCGAGCAGAATCAGAATCTCCAGTTCACGCCCGGTGCAGCGGCGCACCGCCGGTCCCAGTCCGGCCAGTTCGATGAACAGGCCCCGCTGCGGAAAGCTGAAATACTCATGCAGCAGGCGGTAGCCCTGGAACGAGGCCGGGGTGCGTGGCAACAGTGCTTCGTCATCGCTCAGGCCGAGGTGACGGATCGCACGTACCGCCGGCACGCTTTCGTACCAGGGTGCCGGCCGCTCGCCGGGCCGTGCCACCAGCAGCACCGCATTGCTCAGGAGCTGCTCATAGAGCTGTCCCGGCAGGGCATCGCTGCCAGACAGAAACAGCGGCAAGCGCTCCAGCGCCAGCCGGGCAAAGGGCAGATCCGGCACCGTAGTCCGCAGGCGCAGGCGGATGCCGGCGCGCACCCGGGACAGACCGGGCAGATCCAGCGCCGCGACCGGCTCCTTGCCGGCAAAGTACTGCACGGCGCTCAGCTCCAGCGGCCACAGGGTGACATCGTGGGCGGTGCGATAGTCGCAGGGGGTCTGCTCACCCTTGCCGAGCAGGCTGCGCAACTCGCTGCCGCGCGCCACCTTGAAACCCTGGTCAAGCGCGCCCTGGGTCGCATCGGGCTGCAGTTGCGCCACCAGCATCGACGGCGTCGGCGCCAGATACTGCGGATAGGCGATCTCCAGCAGATGCTGGGTGAAACGCGGGAATTCGGCATCCAGCTTCAACTGCACCCGCGCCGCCAGGTAGCTGAAGCCCTCCAGCAGACGCTCGACATAGGGATCGGCGCACTCAAAGCCTTCCAGGCCCAGCCGCCCGGCGATCTTGGGAAACTCGCGGGCAAACTCACCGCCCAGCTCGCGCAGGTGCTGCAACTCACGGTTGTAATATTCCAGCAGGCGCGGATCCATCAGGCTCCCCGGGGACGATTGGATTCCTCGACCTTGACCTGACCGCTTTCCAGATCGATCTCGGTCTTCCAGTACAACTGCAGGGGCATCGGCTGCCCCCACAACTCGCCATTGATCTCAAAGGTCAGGGCGTTATGGCTCATGCGCTCCTCGGTGAAAGCGGCATGCACCCGCAGCGACTGGCGCAGGATGCGCGGCTCGAAATCGATGATGACCTGACGCAGGGTCTGCTCCAGGGCGTTCACATCCAGACTGCGCGCAGTCACGCCCGACAGCGCCGGCAAGCCGAAGTTGATCACCGAGTGCGCCGCGAAGGGATAGCGCTCGATAGCGCTGCTTTCAGGCATGCGCGTGGAGTTGAACAGCCAGGCCAGATCGCGCAACACACCCAGACGCAGCCGATTCATCGACAGCACCCGCTGCTCACGCGATTCCTGGGCCTTGTCCGGCTCCTCATCGGTCAGCCGGTCGAGCAGCGACGGCTGCAGGCGCTCCTTCGGCGTCAGTTCAGCCATGCGTGCCGCCGGATTGGTCCGCCAGCGCTGCATCCGTGACCTGCAGCAGGATCTGCCGAACATCCAGCAGCGCAAACTCGCCGGCAT
>DAITNL010000019.1:7422-20909 GCA_036834665.1 Candidatus Competibacteraceae bacterium
AATGGCTGGCGCGATGAACGCGGCGCGCCCGGGGCGCAACCTCGCCGGCATCGGTCGCCAGCATGCGTTGACCCAAACCAACAGTCACACCCGCCACCTCCTGCCACTCGGTCCTGCGCCCCAGTTGCAGCAGCGGATCGGTGCTGCGCGTGGTTCCGGGATAGCGCGCCGGAATCAGGCCCACGCTCTCGCCGCCATTGGCCCAGGTGAACTGCGCCGGCATCCACACCGCATCGCGCAGGTCAACCGGCGCGTCCAGGATCAGACTGCGGATGCGCTGCAGCGGAATCCAGTAATAACGGCCATCGACGATCGCCTCCAGCACCGGCCCCAGGCGCGGATCGGCATCGGCGAGCCATGCGAACGGCTGGCCATCCAGCGTGCCCGGCACCGCCGGCGCGGCCTCGAAAGCCTGCGCGCGAACGTCCTCGGCAGCTTCGGGCGCGCCGGCATGATTCAGGCGCAGCGCTTCCAGCAGCAATGCTACCCAGGGCTCGGGGTCGCCGAACACCAGGGGTGCACGCCGACCGGCGAAGATGTCCTCGCGCAGCAGTTCGCAGCGAATGGCCTCGCGGTAGGTCTGCGCCATCGGCATGTGGGCGGGGTCCATGTCGCCCAGCACCTTGAGCTGATTCAGCGCCCGCTCCCACTGGCCCAGCACCGCCAGCAGTTGAAACAGAAAGACGCGGTATTGAGCGTTGGCCGGTTCCTTGCGCACCTGGGCCTGCAACTCGGCCAGGGCGTCCTGCAAGCGTCCCGCGCGTAGACTCTGCTCGGCCTGCGTAAGCTGCTGCATCAGTGAGCTTTTCCTATGATGGCGGATGAGATATCACCGCGCGCCCGCACCCCTTCACGGGTCCGGGTACGCGGCGCTCCATCGCAAGGTCCGATACACCTGGCCTTGCCGTTTACATCTTCTTGTTGGCCTTGACGTCCCAGCCCGCCTTACCGGCCGACTTGGTGGCGCCCTTCTCATCCTGGCTAAAGTATTCCTGGGTCATGCTGGTGAAGTTCAGCGACAGGCTTTCAACCGGCAAACCCGCGCCTTCGCTGCCACCGGTCTGGTAGCTGCTCACCAGCACTTCCTTGAACTTGAACTCCAGGAACTTCTTCTGTCCGCCATCCTTGCCGGTCGGCTTGCGCAGCACCAGCGTTGCCTCGGGATAGTGATGCCCCGAGCAGCAGGACAGCAGCAGTTCCGGCGAGGCCGAGCAGAAATGCATGGTGTAGCTGAAGTCATTCAGGCTCACCTTGCTCGCGCCCAGGCCGGTACCATGGCCCGCCGTACCCAACTGCGACGCGCCCCAGCTCCAGCTCAGCACCTCGATCCATTCCTTGTACTCGAAGTCCTTGCACTCGCCCTTCACAGCACCGATCTTCAAAAATGCATCAGCCATCGTCGTATCCTCGCTAGTGTGGTCCGGTGAAACGGGTCATTCATCGCTTCGCCCGACGGTCGCCTTGCCGTGCGCTTTCGCGCAGGAAGAACCTGGGAAATGCCGTCGTCGTAATTCAGGGATTTGCAGCTTGCATGCCAACCCTAATACCCTGGTTTTAAGACCTTTCAGGCTCCCGGCAGCGGGCCGCCCATCCAGAATGAACCCGCGCGGAGTCCATTCTGGCCCAGCCCGGCCATGCTCCGGCCTCAGCCGCCCTTGATCGAAGGCAGCTTCGACACCAGGCGCAGCGACACGGTCAAGCCTTCCAACTGGTAGTGCGGGCGCAGGAAGAATTTTGAGGTGTAGTAGCCCGGGTTGCCTTCCACCTCTTCCACCACGACCTCAGCAGCGGCCAGCGGCTTCATGGCCTTGGTCTCGTCGCTGGAAATGGCCGGGTTGCCATCGACATAGTTGTAGATCCATTCCTGCAACCAGAGCTGCAACTGGTCGCGTTCCTTGAAGGAGCCGATCTTGTCGCGCACCATGCACTTGAGGTAATGGGCAAAGCGGCAGGTCGCGAACAGATACGGCAGCCGCGCCGACAGGTTGGCGTTGGCGGTGGCATCCGGATCATCGTACTCGGCCGGCTTTTGCAGCGACTGCGCGCCGATGAAGGCGGCAAAGTCAGTGTTCTTCTTGTGGATCAGCGGCATGAAGCCGTTCTTGGCCAGTTCCGCCTCGCGCCGGTCGCTGATGGCGATTTCGGTCGGACATTTCATGTCCACGCCACCGTCATCGGTCGGGAAGGTGTGGGTGGGCAGATTCTCCACCGCGCCGCCGGATTCGATGCCGCGAATCCGCGTGCACCAGCCGTACATCTTGAAGGCGCGGGTGATGTTGGTGGCCATGGCATAGGCCGCGTTGGCCCAGCAGTAGCGGCCATGCTCGGCGCCCTCGACCTCTTCCTCGAAGTCGAATTCCTCGACCGGATCGGACTTGGCACCATAGGGCCGCCGCGCCAGGAAGCGGGGCATGGCCAGCCCGATGTAGCGCGAATCCTCGGATTCGCGCAGTGAACGCCAGGCGGCATATTCGGGAGTCTGGAAAATCTTGGTCAGGTCGCGCGGGTTGCTCAGCTCCTGCCAGGAATCCATCTGCATGGCGGTTGGCGCGGCGGCGGCGATGAACGGTGTGTGCGAGGCCGCTGCGATCTGCGACATCTCACGCAGCAGCTCGACATCGGTCGGGCTGTGGTCGAAGTAGTAGTCGCCCACCAGACAGCCGAAGGGTTCGCCGCCAAACTGGCCGTATTCCTCCTCATAAACCTTCTTGAAGATCGGGCTCTGATCCCAGGCCGTGCCCTTGAACTTCTTGACGGTCTTGTGCAGCTCCTTCTTGGAGATGTTCATCACCCGGATCTTGAGCATCTCGTCGGTTTCGGTGTTGTTGACGAGATAGTGCAGACCGCGCCAGGCACTTTCGAGCTGCTGGAAATCGGCGTGATGGATGATCTGGTTGATCTGCTCGCTCATCTTCTGATCGATAGCGGCAATCAGCGACTCGATCGACTTGATCACGTCATGCGAGATCAGGGTCGTATGCTGCAGCGCATGCTCGGCCAGGGTACGCACCGCGTGCTCGACCGCTTCCTTGGCCTGATCGGTCTTGGGCTTGAACTCGCGCTGCAGCAGCGAGGAAAACTCGTTGACTTCCAGTGTTTCGGTGGCGCCACCCTGGAGCTGGACAGTTGCATCGGTATCAGCCATGGCGCATCACTCCTCGGCGGGCTTGGTGCTGTCCTGGGGCTTGGGCGCGGCCACCAGCGATTGCAGCAGGGTCGGATCGTTCAGCACCTTAGCAATCAGTTCCTCGGCGCCGGTCTTGCCATCCATGTAGGTCATCAGGTTGGAGAGCTGCTGACGGGCCTGCAGCAGCTTGTTGAGCGAATCGACCTTGCGCGCCACCGCCGCCGGCGAGAAGTCATCCATGCTCTCGAAGGTGATGTCGATACTCAGATCGCCCTCGCCGGTCAGGGTATTGGGCACCCGGAATGCTGCCCGGGGCTTCATCGCCTTCATGCGGCTATCGAAGTTATCGACATCGATTTCCAGGAATTTGCGATCGGCCACCGGCGCCAGCGGATCGGCCGGCTTACCGGACAAATCGGCCAGCACGCCCATCACAAAGGGCAATTGCACCTTTTTCTGCGAGCCGTACACCTCGACGTCGTACTCAATCTGCACGCGCGGTGCCCGGTTGCGGGCAATAAATTTCTGACTGCTCATCGCCATCGGAACATGACCTCTCTCAGTCCGCAATCGTCGCCACTGTCCACTTCCCGAGCCGGCGCTCAGTACCCACTGCTCTCTTCACCGCGCAGACCAAAGATCAGGTGAGCCTGCTCGGTGCCGCCGGGCGCCAGATCATTCAGGATCTCCATGAAGTCCTTGGTCACTAATTTTTTAGCACGTTTCAACAGGAATGGTACCGGGCTGGACGGCTCGTAGCGCTCGAAGTACTCGCAAATCCGGTCCAGCATGCGCATGGCATCCTCACGGCTGGTGATCTCGCCAACCACCAGGCGCTGCACCCCGCCACTCCCCCCGGGGCCCGCCACTGTCTCCTCACCGGCCGCCGCGGCCGCTGCATCGCCCAGGCCACTGCCTCGCCGCTGCAACTGATCACTCAGCACCTGCCGGATATCGCGCAGCATCGTCCGCAGCACGCTCATATCCGGCGCCTGGGTCACACCCACCAAATCGGTGAGCAGCGCTTCGATGTGCGTGACCCGCTCCATGGCCTCGGCCACCACGGCGGCGGTCGCCTGCAGATCCTCCAGCGGCGCATCCTGAAACGCGCCGTCGATACGTGCCGCAGTCGGCAACTCCTCGCCGTCACTGACCACCGCCGTCAGCAGACCAGCGGCTATCTGCACATCGCGCAGGCTGAAACGCCCCAGCGCCCGCGAACTGACCAGCGGCGCTTCGCGCAGGCTGCGCAGCGTGGTTTCGGCATCGCACAAGGCTACGATGATGTTGATGCGCAAGGTCGGATCGTTATCATCGTCCGGATCGAGCAGCGGGTAGACCGTCTCCCAATAGCGCTCGATCAAGCCCTCGACCACCGCCAGGCCATCGTTGAACCCGGCCAGGCCATCGGTCTGCAGCAGCGCCCGGGACAGCAGCACCGCCACCCGCAGATCACGGGTGCGCTCGAACAGGGCCAGCGCTGCCTTGCGCACCGTGCGCCAATCGGGCGGTTCGGCGGGAATGATGGTGTCGCCGTACTGGCGTTCCGGGGTTTCCTGTGCCAGCGTCTCCATTTCCGCAAAGGCCGGATCGTATTCAAGATCCTCGCCGCAGGGCGCTGCAGCGCTCACGGCACCGAGCAGCTCTTCAACGTCAATCACACTCATCGCTCGTCGGCCTCATCCGGTCATTGACCATAGGACATGATCATTTGAGAATCATTATCAGATTCAGTATAGCCTGCTTGGCGCAAGCTGTTCGCGCGGTATAGACTGCGCATTACAAAATCGCATATTGCATATGCATATATTGGATCCATCCAGTCTCTCCCGCCCGGACAGTTGCAGCGGCATCCTGCCCACGGACATCGCGCCATGCCCCTGACCTTGACCATCACCAGCTTTCAGCGGCTCTCGCCGGGCCAGGAAGTCACCCGCACTCTGGAACGGGGTTCGATCAGCATTGGCCGCGCGCCATCCAATGACTGGGTGCTGCAGGATCCCGAGCGGATCCTGTCAAGCAAGCACTGTACCGTTCATCACCAGGATGGCCGCTATTTCCTGACCGATACCAGCACCAACGGCACTTTTCTCAACGATTCCAGCGAACGCATCACCCGCGAGCAGACGGTTGCGCTCCATGATGGCGACCGGTTCATCCTTGGCGAGTATGAAATCGCCGTCAGCATCACTACCGCAGCCAGCACCATCCCAGTCGCACCGCAAGCGACTGAAGAAGAAGGGCCAGTCACCGATATCATGCCCAGGCCAGTCAGTGGAGCGATGCCGGATATCGCGATTCCCGAGATCACGCCACCGGTGGTGCCATCGGTCGATATCGCCCGACCTTCCTTCGCCGATCTCCTGACCGATACCGCCGAAGAGACCGAGGAAAGCGGCGAATCCGGCGAACCGGAGGACAGCCTAGGTCTGCGGCCGCGCGACACCTCACCGCTGGGCGCGGCCATTACCGAACCCTCCGCCGATCTGCTCAGTCCCGACCGGGCTGCCTTCGAACCGCCGGTGCTGGTCTCCCAAATCGGCCCAGTACCGACGCCAAAGCCTGAGCCGAAACCCATCACCAGGCCAGAACTGGCGCCAACGCCCGTACCGGAACCGCTGCCGGAACCGCTGCCGGAACCGGAAGCCGTGCCGACCGCCGAAGCGCTCATTCCCGATGACTGGTGGAACGTCGCGCCACCGGTCAGCCATCCCGCTCCCGCGCCAATCCAACCCGCACCGGTCAGCCATCCCGCTCCCGCGCCAATCCAACCCGCACCGGCTGCCAGGCCAGTGCTGGACACGGCACTGCTATACGCCTTCTGCGACGGCGCCGGTCTGCCGCACCTGCACGCCACCGCCGAGCAGTTGCCGGAACTCATGATCCGCCTGGGCGCGATCTTCCGCGAGACCGTGCAGGGCCTGATGGAGATCCTGCTGGCGCGCGGTGATGTAAAGGGTGAGTTCCGCCTGGATCGCACCGCCATCGGCCCGATTGAAAACAACCCGCTCAAGACGCCGCCCGGCCAGCCACCGCTGCGCGCCGAAGAAGTCATGACCCTGCTGCTGCTCGGCCAGCAAAGCGCCTATATGGCCCCCGTACAGGCGGTGCGCGAGGGCTTCACGGATATTAAGGCGCATCAACTGGCCGTCATGGCCGGCATCCAGGCCGCTTTGGCCCGCCTGCTGGAGCGTTTTGACCCGGAAAACCTGGAAACCCGCCTCGAACACGGTCTGCTCGACAGCATCCTGCCGCTGAATCGCAAGGCCAAGTATTGGGACCTGTTCAAGGCTGAGTACGCCTCCATCGCCCGTGAAGCCGAGGATGATTTCAACAAGCTGTTCGGCGACGCCTTCGCCCGGGCCTACGAAGAACATCAGCGGGGTCGCTGACGCGCGCCCGTGCACTGCTGGTTCGGCGCGTCGGCACGCCGTTTGGATGCTAGATTTACTGAAGATCGACAACGCCAAGTACCGCCCCCATCCCCAACCTGAGTGATGCACGAGTGATGCCGTCATGAGCTGGTATAGCAAGGTCGTGTGGTCCGAGGGCATGTTCCTGCGCCCACAACATTTCCAGCAGCAGGACCGCTACATTGAAGCCCTGGTTCGGCAATCCTGCTCCCTGCTGCGCCCCTATGCCTGGGGCGTGGCTGAACTGGTTCTGGATCGCGAAGCCCTGGCCCTGGGCAAGGTCGCCATCACCACGGCCCGCGGCCTGCTGCCGGACGGCACACCCTTCAACATCCCTGACCATGATCCACCGCCGCCGCCACTGGACATCGATGCCAGTGTCCGCGATACCCGGGTGCTGCTGGCCCTGCCGCTACGGCGCTCGGGCATGGCCGAGGTCGAGCGCGGTGAGCGTCAGGACACCGCCGCGCGCTATCGGGTCACGGCCAGCGAGGTGCGCGATAACAACATCGACACTGCCAACAACAGCGCCTGCGTCGAGATCGGCGAGCCGCGTCTGCGCCTGTTTCTGGACAGCAAGGACTCCAGCGAGCACACCTGCATCGGCATTGCCCGGGTACAGGAACGGCGGCCGGATCAGACCGTGGTCCTGGACCCGGATTATCTGCCGCCCTGCCTGGATTGCCGCAGCGTGCCGATGCTCAACGGTTTCGTGACCGAGGTGCTGGGCCTGCTGCATCAGCGCGGCGATGCCCTGGCCGAACGGGTCAGTGGCGCCGGCACGGCACGCGGTGCCGGGGTCGATATCGCCCAGTTCCTGCGCCTGCAGGCCATCAACCGCTTTGAACCGCTGTTCGCCCATCTGACGATCATGCCCGGACTGCACCCGGCGGACTTTTATCAGGCGGCGTTGCAACTGGCCGGCGAAATGGCCACCTTCACCGGCAAGACCCGGCGCCGGCCGCCACCGTTCCCCGCCTATGATCATGATGATCTGCAGCGCAGTTTCGACATACTGATGACCGAACTGCGCCGCTCGCTCAGCCTGGTCGAGGAACAGGCGGCGATTCAGATTCCTATCGAAGAACGCCAGTACGGCATCCGCGTGGCGATCATCACCGACCGCGAACGCCCGCTGCTCACCAAGGCCACCTTTATCCTGGCGGTGCGCGCCGACATGGCCACTGATCTGTTGCGCGCCCGTTTCCCGACCCAGGTGAAGATCGGCCCCGTCGAGCGCATCGCCCAGTTCGTCAACCACCATCTACCCGGCATCGGCGTCAGTGCCCTGCCGGTCGCACCGCGCGAAATCCCCTATCGGGCCGATTTCATCTACTTCCGGCTCGACCGCAGCAGCGAGTTCTGGAAACAGTTGCTCAGCTCCGGCGGTTTCGCCTTCCATGTTGGCGGCGAGTTCCCGGGCCTGGATATGGCCTTCTGGGCCATCAAGGAATGACGGAGTAAGGCACCGTGACCATCGATGACCCCTTTGCGACCGACGCCGGTGACGACAGCGACAGCGACCGCACCGTGATCCGTCCAGCGCCGGGTGGGCGGCGCGCCCCCCCGGCCATGCCATCACCCTCACCCGAGCCATCACCCGGTCCGGCTGCCGAAGCCGTGCCCCTCGCTACCGGTCCGGGCCTCAATCCGCTGGAAAGCGCCGCTGCGCCCCTGCTCGGGCTGGTCATGCGCCTGAAGAACACCTCCTCGCATCCCGACCCGGAGCGTTTGCGCCTGCGCATGATCGAGGAGATCAAGACCTTCACCGCCCGCGCCCGCGAGCAGGGCATGGCGGAGAAAACCGTATTCCGCGCCCGCTACATTCTGTGCACCCTGCTTGACGAGGTGGTATTGAACACACCCTGGGGCCGGGCCAGCGACTGGAGCGAGAACAGCCTGCTGATCACCTTCCACAACGAAACCTGGGGCGGCGAAAAAGTCTTTGAGCTGCAGGATGCGCTGCTGCCCGACCCGCGCAAGAACCTGCACCTGCTGGAATTACTCTATCTGTGCCTGTCCTTCGGCTTCCAGGGCCGCTACCGGCTGCTGGAAAACGGCCGCAGCCGCCTGGACGAACAGCGTGAGCGGGTCTACAACGCTATCCGCACCGCGCGCGGCGAGTTCGAGCGCGAGCTGTCACCGCACTGGCGCGGCGTGGTCGAGCAGCACAATCCGCTGATCCGCTATGTGCCGCTGTGGGTAGTCGCAGCAGTGGCGGCGGCGCTGCTGCTGATCGCCTACGCCCTGTTCAACTGGCTGCTCAATAGCGCATCCGATCCGGCGCTGACCGCGCTCAGCGGCGTGCGCGGCGAGACCGTAGCCATGGCCCGCCGCGCCGGTGTTGCCGTGGCTGCACCCGCACCCAAGCCACGCGCCACCGCCGATCTCAGCCGCGTCACCCGCGACCTGCGCACCTTCCTCGACCCGCAGATCCGCCAGGGCCTGGTCGATGTGCTCGAAGACGCTGATAAAACCATAGTGCGCATTCGCGGCGATGGCCTGTTCGATTCCGGCAGCGCCAACATCAAGCCGGCCTTCACGCCGCTGCTGGCGCAGATCGGCAAGGAGCTGAACACGGTGCAGGGCCGGGTGCTGGTGACCGGACACTCGGACAGCGTGCCGATCCGCACCCTGCAATTCCCATCCAACTGGCATCTATCCAAGGCCCGCGCCGACAGCGTTGTCAAACTGCTGGCCGCAGTCAGCAACCAGCCCGGTCGCTTCATTGGCGAGGGCCGCGCCGATACCGAGCCGGTCACGTCCAACGATACCGCACCCAATCGTGCCCTCAACCGGCGCGTTGACATCATTCTGCTGGCGCGGATCAACTAGGGCCGGGGCCATGAACACGATTCTCAACATTCTCAAAAGCCGCTGGTTTATCGGCATCACCGGCCTGCTGGCGGTCGCCGCCCTGATCTGGTATCTCGGACCACTGGTCGCGGTTGCCGGGGAAACGCCGCTCGCTTCCGATCTGGGCCGGGTATTCAGCATCATGACCGTCGGCGGCATGTATGCCCTCTACCAGCTCTACTACTACATCGATACCCTGCGCCGGAATCGCGACATGCTCGCCGATCTGGCCGGGCAGGGCGTAGGTGGCACGGGTAGCCCAGGTGCAGGCGCAGGTGCAGGCGGTGGCGAAGCCGGTCCGAGTCCCCGCGAGCAGCAGCAGCGCCGTCAGGAGCAGGAAGCCGCCTCAGCGGAGGAAATCGCCACCCTCAAGCAGGGCCTGGATGACGCGCTGGGCGTCCTCAAGAAGGCCCGCCTCGGCGGCAAGAGCGGTCGCGGCCAGTACCTCTACCAGTTGCCCTGGTACATCATCATTGGCCCGCCCGGTTCGGGCAAAACCACCGCGCTGATCAACTCCGGGCTGCGTTTTCCGGTCGGCGCCGGCAAGGTGCGCGGCGTCGGCGGCACGCGCAACTGCGACTGGTGGTTCACCGACGAAGCCGTGCTGCTCGACACTGCCGGCCGCTACACCACCCAGGACAGCCATGAGGAAGTCGATCGGGCGGCCTGGCGCGGTTTCCTCGACCTGCTCAAAAAGCACCGCAAGCGCCGGCCGATCAACGGCGCCTTCGTGGCCATCAGCCTCGCCGACCTGATGCAGCAGCGCGAGGAAGAGCGCAGCGCCCAGGCCCTGGCCATCAAGCAGCGCATTCAGGAACTGCACGAGCATTTCGGCATCCGCTTCCCGATCTATGTGCTGTTCACCAAGGCCGATCTGATCGCCGGGTTCATCGAGTTCTTCAGCGATCTTGGCCAGGAAGAGCGGGCGCAGGTCTGGGGCCTGACCCTGCCGATGGACGATCCGAGCGATCCGGAAGGTGTGGTCGAGCACTTCGCCGCCGAGTTCGATCTGCTGCAGCAGCGCCTCAATGACCGGCTGGTCGAGCGCCTGCAAAATGAACGCGACCCGCAGCGGCGCGACCTGATCTACAGCCTGCCACAGCAGTTCGGCTCGCTGCGCCAGATCGCCGACCGCTTCCTGCACGAGGTGTTCCGGCCCAGCCGCTACGAGGAACGGGTGCTGCTGCGCGGGGTGTATTTCACCAGCGGCACCCAGGAAGGGACACCGATCGATCGGCTGATGAGTTCGCTGGCCAGCACCTTTGGCCTAAGCCGACAGGCGCTCGGCGCCTTTTCCGGCAAGGGCCGCAGCTATTTCATTACCCGGCTGCTGCGCGATGTCATCTTCCCGGAAGCGCAGATCGCCGGTGCCAATCTGCGCGTGGAACGCTGGCGGGCCTGGATGCAGCGCGGTGCCTATGCCGCTGCGGTGCTGATTACCGTGCTGGCGGCGGTGCTGTGGCTGACCAGCTATGCCCGCAACGAGCTGTATGTGCAGGCGGTGGAAAAGCAGCGGCAACAGGTTGAGCAGCAGATCGCAGCGCTTTCACCTGACCAGACCGACCCGGCTGCGACTCTGGCCCTGCTCGATGCGGCCCGCGCCATTCCCGGCGGTTATGCCGATCGCGATGCCGGCACGCCCTGGCTGATGGGTTTTGGCCTGTATCAGGGCGACAAGCTCGGCGGCGAGGCGCGGGCGCTGTATGAGCGGCTGCTGACGCGGGCGCTGCTGCCGCGCATCGTGCTGCGCATGGAAGAGCGCCTGCGCCAGAACACCGCCAATCCCAGCCAGTTGTACGACACCCTGCGCGCCTACCTGATGTTTGACGACCCGACGCGCTTCGACGCCGCCACGGTGCGCGACTGGATGCTGCGCGAATGGCAGGCCCATCTGCCCGCCAGCACCACCCGCGAACAGCGCGAACAGCTCGCCGCGCATCTCGACGCCCTGCTGGAACAGGCACCGCTGCAATCGCCGATCGCCCTGGACAGCGCCCTGATCCAGAACAGCCGCACCCTGCTCAACCAGATGCCGCTCTCGCAGCGCATCTACCAACGGCTGCAGCAACTGCAGCGCAGTGCCGGCACGCCGGTTGAGATGGGCCTGACCCTGGCGGCCGGTCCCGACACGCCGCGGGTGTTCGCGCGCAAGAGCGGCCAGCCACTTAACAGCGGCGTGCCCGGCCTGTACACCTACAAGGGCTATTACCAGTTTTTTCTCGTCGAAAGCCCGAAGCTGATCGACCGGCTGGCCGATGAGAGCTGGATCCTGGGCACGACGCAGCAGGTATCCGCCAACCCCGCCGAGCGCCAGCGCATCGCCGACAGCGTCTGCCGGCTTTATCTGGGCGATTTTCTGCAGCAGTGGCAGGGGCTGCTGGACGATGTGCGCATCAAGCCCTTCGATACCCTGGAAACAGCGCTGGACATCCTGCAGGTGCTGTCGGCGCCCGCCTCGCCGCTGCGCGGGCTGATCGAGACCGTCGGCCGTGAAACCGCGCTCGACAAGCCACCGGCCCCGGCGGAACCCGGCAAGGCGGCACCCACCGATACACCACTCGACAAGCGCGTCGGCGACATTCTCGCACCCGGCGCGCCCGTTGCCGCGCTGCAGCCCTGCACCCTGGAAGGGCGCTTTCTCGATTTCAGCGCCCAGTATCGCCGCGAAACCCAGGGTGCCGAGGGCGCCATTCCCGTACTCGATAAAACCCTGTCCACGATCAATGACCTGTACGGGCACATGAACGCACTCGCCCGCGCCCGCCAGTCCAGCACCGACGGCAGCGTGCCGCAAACCCTCAAGGATCAGCTCGACAGCGTCATCAATCAGCTGCAGGTCGACGCCAGCCGCAAGCCACCACCGTTCAACACCCTGCTCGACCAGCTCGCCCGTGACAGCACCGACGCCGTGCGCAGCCTGCGCGACCGCCTGAACGCGCAATGGAAGGCCGCGCGCATCGCCGCTTTTTTCCAGGACAATCTGCAGGGCCGCTATCCGCTTGCGCGCAGCGCCATCCAATGGAGCGGCGCCGGGCCTGCCAGCGGTGCGGCTGCCACCGTGCCGGTCAACAGTATTCAATGGGTCGGTCAGGATAATGGATCGGCCGCCGCGCGTCCTGCCGCCGGTCCCCCGGATGCCGCCCTGGATGCCTTCGGCCGCTTCTTTGGCGTCAATGGCCTGATGGACCGCTTTTTCCAGCAATATCTCAAACCCCATGTCGAGATCACGGCAGGCGCCTGGCGCTGGCGCGGCCCGAGCGGCGCCGATCAGAGCATCAGTCCGGAAGCCCTGCAGACCTTCCAGCGCGCGGCGACGATCCGCGATGCTCTGTTCACGAGCGGCAATGCGACCCCGGCGATCCGCTTTCAAATGACACCGATCGAATTCAGCGGCGGCGTCAGCCAGTTTACCATCGGCATCGACGGCCAGACCTTCGCCTACACCGTCGGCCAGCCGGCGCGCAGCGCTGAGCTGCAATGGCCCGGCGCGCGGGGCGAAGCCCATATCGACATCCAGCCCCCGGTGACGGGGGGTCCGGCGCAGCTCAGCGAAAGCGGTCCCTGGGCCTGGTTCCGCCTCCTCGACCAGGCCCAGGTGCAAGCCACCGGCGCCGGCCGCTTCCGCGTGGTATTTCAGTTCGGCGGTCGTCAGGGCACCTACGAATTGCGCACCAGCGGCAATTTCAATCCATTCCGCCTGCGTGAACTGGAGGGCTTCCGGTGCCCGGATCAACTGTGAGCAGCACGCCCGGTTTCTTTGGCAAGCTGCCCAGCCGGGGCGACTTCATCGCCCGCCATTTGCCGCGTGCCTTTCTCGATCCCTGGGACGCCTGGCTGCAAAACGCCATCGCCCGCAGCCGCCAGCAACTGGGCGGCGCCTGGCGGGAATGCTACTGCACCAGTCCAATCTGGCGTTTTGCGCTCGGCGCAGGGGTGTGCGGGCCACAGGCCTATGCCGGGGTATTGATGCCGAGCGTGGACCGGGTCGGCCGCTATTACCCGCTGGTGATCGCCGCGCCGCTGGCACCGGACTGGCCCCTGCTGACCCTGCCGACCCGCTATTTTGACGACCATTCCGCCGGCAACCTGCT
>DAITNL010000019.1:20919-22334 GCA_036834665.1 Candidatus Competibacteraceae bacterium
TGCCGACCCGCGCCGCAGACTGGTTTGAGCGCACCGAATCTCTGGCGCTGCTCGGTCTGGAGCGCGACGATCTGGCCCTGGACGAATTCGACCAGCAGGTGATCGCCCTGGGCAGCCCGCTGATGGCCGGCCCGGACGTGACCGACGGACTCGGCGCGGCCTGGTACTGTCCCCTGCACGATGAATCACTGGCTGCGGCATCCCAGTCGCCGCTGCTGGCCACCTATCTGCTGCGACGCGGTTTTCCACAACCCAGTCTCTGGTGGACCGAAGGATCGGACCGCATTGCCCGCTGCCTGCTGGTCTGCGACGGCCTGCCGCCGGTCAGCGGCTTTGCGGCGTTGCTGTCTGGCGACTGGCGTCAGGCCGGCTGGGAGGAAAAACCGCTTGTCCGCATCGATCCGCCATCTAGCGAGCGCGCCACCACCGCCGCCGAGGAGCACCCATGAGTGAGAAACCCCCTTTTCAATGGTCGTCGGCCGGGCGCAGCCACGTCGGCATGGTGCGAGCCATCAACGAGGATGCCTGTCTGGTCATGCCCGAACTGGGGCTGT
The DNA here is from genome assembly GCA_036834665.1 of Candidatus Competibacteraceae bacterium. Classification (GTDB taxonomy): domain Bacteria; phylum Pseudomonadota; class Gammaproteobacteria; order Competibacterales; family Competibacteraceae; genus RXIX01. Next base: position 21,474 of record DAITNL010000019.1, read on the forward strand.
GGGCAGTTGCCGATGGCATGGGTGGACACGAGGCCGGTGATGTGGCCAGCCAGATGGTGATCGAGAATCTGCAGCAGATTCCGCCGCCGAGCAACTGGGATGATTTCCTCAGCTCGGTGCGCAACTGCCTGCAAAACGTCAATCGGTGCCTGCGTGAGGAATCGGCACGCCGCTATCAGCACCGCACCATTGGCAGCACAGTGGTGGTGCTGTTGACCTATGACGCGCAGTGCGCCTGCCTGTGGGTGGGTGACAGCCGCATCTATCGCCTGCGCGACGGTCAGTTGCAGCAGATGACCCGCGATCACAGCCATGTCCAGGATCTGGTCGATCAGGGCCTGATCGCCGCCGAAGATGCGCATCGCCATCCGCTGGCCAACGTTATTACCCGTGCGGTCGGTTCGACCGAGGAACTGCGCATCGACGAGGCGTTGTATCCGCTGCAGACCGGCGATATGTTCCTGCTGTGCAGCGATGGCCTCAACAAGACCGTCATCGACGAGGAGATCGCCCGTCTGCTGGCCAACAGCCGCCACAACTGTCAGGAAGCGGTCAAGGCCTTCATTCATCTAGCGCTGATGCGCGATGCCAGCGACAACGTCACCACGGTAGTGGTGAATGTGAATGCCAGCTCGCCGGCCGATGACAATGAGAATGTGGGCGGCCAGACGCTGGCCAATCCCATTCCGCCGGACTGGTATATGCAGTAAGCAAACCGGCGCTGCCTGGAGTGCAGCGCCCGTCATGAGGATTGGCGCGGGCGCCGTTCAGCGCGCCCGGCGTCGATGCAGGGGCAGCGGCTGGTCGACAGCCGGCTGATAGCTGTCGCTGAACTCGGTGAACGCCTGCAGCGCATCCTCC
>DAITNL010000019.1:22344-26541 GCA_036834665.1 Candidatus Competibacteraceae bacterium
CGCCGGACTGGTACATGCAGTAAGCAAACCGGTGCCGCAGGGATTGCGGCGCCCGGTCATGGTGCGGGTGCCGCTCAGCGCGCCCGGCGTCGATACAGAGGCAGTGACTGGTCAACAGCCGGCTGATAGCTGTCGCTGAACTCGGTGAACGCCTGCAGCGCATCCTCCAGGCTGCGGTCAGTACGCAATTCGAAGGCATCGAAACCGCTGCGTGCCATGAAAAACAACTGATCGCGCAGTACATCGCCCACCGCGCGGATCTCGCCGCGAAAGCCGTAACGCTCGCGCAGCAGCCGGGCCTGCGAATAGGCGCGACCATCGGCAAACTTGGGGAATTCCAGCGCCACCAGCGCCCAACGCGGCAGATCGGCGGCAATCGTGGCCAGGTCCAGGGTATTGGGCAGGCGCACACCCACCGCTTCGGCACGCGTGCGCAGGGCTTCATCCTGGCGCCAGCGGACCAGCGACACGATCACCGGGCCCTCTACCCGTTCGGCGTCGTCAGCCAGATGCTGCCAGACGTCTTCGATGATCTGCCGATCCTTAATGATGCGCCGCATGGCGTCGCTCCTCTGCTTCGCTGTGCGGCGTCGCGCGATAGGCGCCAGCCCGGAACGGTTCCAGACCGATCCGCCGCAGGGTGTCGATAAAGCGCTCGTCGCCTTCGCGCTGCGCCAGGTAAACCCGCAGGATGCGCTCCAGGGTCGCGGCAACCTCAGCCTTGGGCACCGAGGGACCGAGGATATCGCCCAGCGTCGCCTCGTTTTCCGAGGAACCACCCAGCGAGATCTGGTACCACTCCTCGCCCTTCTTATCGACGCCGAGAATGCCGATGTGGCCAACGTGATGGTGACCGCAGGCGTTCATGCAGCCGGACATGTTCAGGCGGATCGCACCCAGATCATAGAGATAATCGAGCCGGTCAAAGGTCTCGTTGATCTGCCGGGCAATGGCGATCGAGCTGGCATTGGCCAGGCTGCAGAAGTCCAGGCCCGGGCAGCAAATCATATCGGCCAGGGTGCCAATCACCGGCGTCGCCAGCGCCTGCTCCTGAAGCGCCTGCCACAGCGCATAAAGATCAGCCTGGCGCACATCGGCCAGCAGCAGATTCTGCTGATGGGTGGCGCGCACCTGGCCGAAGCTGTAGCGATCGGCAAGATCGGCAACTGCGTCCATCTGCTCGGCAGTGATATCGCCCGGTGGCACCGCTGGAGCCTTGAGGGCCACGAACACGTTGCGATAGCCGGCGACCTTGTGGCCGGCAACGTTGTAGCGCACCCAGGTAGCAAAGGCCGGATCGCGACCCAGCTGCTCGGCAAAGCTGCGATCGGCGGCGGCGCTGGGGTCATAGGGCGGCGGGTTGAAGAAAGCGCGCACCCGCTCGATCTCGGCGGCGTCCAGCACTAGACCGGACTCCCTGATCTGCATCCACTCCGCTTCAACCTGTTCGCGGAAGGTGTTGATGCCGAGCGCCTTGACCAGGATCTTGATGCGCGCCTTGTACAGATTGTCGCGGCGACCGTGCTGGTTGTAGACGCGCAGAATGGCTTCGAGGTAGCTGAGCAGGTCGCGCTCGGGCAGGAATTCGCGGATCACCTGCCCGATGATCGGCGTACGCCCCAGTCCGCCGCCCACCAGCACCCGAAAGCCAAGGCCACCATCGGCATCGCGCAACAGGTTCAGACCGATGTCGTGCACCTGCGCGGCGGCGCGATCGTGGGATGCACCGGTGACGGCAATCTTGAACTTGCGCGGCAGATAGGAGAATTCCGGGTGGAAGGTCGACCACTGGCGGATGATCTCGCAGTACAGGCGCGGATCCTCGATCTCATCCTCGGCGACCCCGGCCAGATGGTCGGCGGTGACGTTGCGAATACAGTTGCCGCTGGTCTGAATGGCGTGCATCTCGACCCGCGCCAGCTCGGCGAGGATGTCCGGGGTATCCTCCAGCTTCGGCCAGTTGAACTGGATATTCTGCCGGGTGGTGAAATGGCCATAGCCCTTGTCATAGCGGCGGGCGATGGCCGCCAGGGTGCGCAACTGCCGCGAGGACAGCAGGCCATAGGGAATGGCAACCCGCAGCATCGGCGCGTGGCGCTGCAGATACAGGCCGTTCATCAGGCGCAGCGGCCGGAACTCGTCATCGCTCAGCTCGCCCGCCAGGTAGCGCTGCACCTGGCCACGGTACTGCGCTACCCGCTCGTCGACGAGCGCCTGATCATACGCGTCGTACTGGTACATCGTCTTGGGTTCCTACTGGACATCCGTTGCAGGCATTCCGGCGCGCTCAGATGCCGCGCTGGACGATTTATGCCGCACCTTAGCATTGCGCCTATATGCAAATAAAGAATTTTTTAACCATAAATTTATAACCAATAACCATTAACTGGCAGGACTGGACCCGGCGTCAGCGCTGGCGAAGAAGGTGCGCACCCGGTCAAGGCGGCGTGTGCGGGGCATCGGCGGCAGGCTGTCCAGAAACCACCGCCCGTAGAAGCGGCTGAGCAGACGCGGATCAGCGAGCACCAGCACGCCGCGATCGCCGCTGTCGCGAATCAGCCGGCCGGCCCCCTGCTTCAGGGCTATCACCGCCTGCGGCACCTGGTAGCTCAGGAACGGGTTTTCCCCGCGCTGGCGCAGCGACTCGATGCGCGCCTGCACCACGGGATCGCCCGGCGCGGCAAACGGCAGCCGGTCGATCACCACGCAGGACAGCGCCTCACCACGCACATCCACTCCTTCCCAGAAACTGGCGGTACCGAGCAGCACCGCATTACCCAGGGCACGAAACTGCGCCAGCAGGGCCGCCTTGGCGCACTCGCCCTGCACCAGCAGCGGATAGCGCAGCCGGCCAGCCAGCAGGCGCGCCGCCTCCTGCAGGGCCCGATGGCTGGTGAACAGCAGGAAAGCCCGGCCACGGCTGGCCTCCAGCACCGGCAGTATGGCTTCCACCAGCGCGCCGGTGTACTGCGGCGTGGCCGGATCGGGCAGCTCGGGCGGATGATAGAGCAGCGCGTTGCGGGTGAAGTCGAAGGGACTGTCCAGGCGCAGCGCCGTGTAATCGATCAGGCCCAGGCGTGCGGCAAAATGGGTGAAACTTTGCTCCACCGCCAGCGTTGCCGAGGTAAAAATCCAGGTGCCCGGTAGTGCATTCATGCGCTCCTGGAACACTGGCGCAATATCCAGCGGCGTGGCGCTGAGCATGAAACCGCGGCCCTGGGTCTCGAACCAGCGCACCCGTGCTTCATCCTCGGCCGGCTCGCTCAGCAATTCCAGGCGCTGCCCCAAGTCCTCGCAGCGCTGCAGACAATGCTCCAGCCCCTTGCCGCGCGCTGCTGCTTCCTGCAGGGCAGCGCGCAACTGCTCCAGTGCCGTAGCCACCCCCGTGACCGCCGCCCGCAGCGCCGGCCCGGTCGCCACGTCCCGCCACAAGGCGCGCCGATCCCCCAGACCCAGCGCCTCGCGCAGCGCCAGCACCGCCGGCTCCAGGGCTGCGGCGCGCACGCGCAGATCGCCGAAATCGGCGGCATCACGCAACTGCTCAACCCGGGTATCGCGGGCCAGCTCCAGCAGTTGCCGACCGCTCAGCGAGCGCCCGAAGAAATAGCTGGCGACCTCGGGCAACTGGTGCGCCTCGTCAAAAATGATCGCCTCGGCACCGGGCAGAATCTCGGCAAAGCCGGTTTCACGAATCGCCATGTCGGCGCAGAACAGATGGTGATTGATCACCAGCAGGTCGGCTGCCTGTGCCTCGCGCCGCGCCCGCGCCAGGAAACACTCCTGTAAGCGCGGACATTCCTGTCCGAGGCAGTTGTCCACGGTCGAGGTCACCCGTGGCCAGATCGACGCATCTTCGGGCACGTCAACAACCTCGGCGATGTCACCGCTCCGGGTGCGCCTGGCCCAGTCGCGAATACGCTGCAGCGCGGCGACCTGTTCGCGCGTCGCCAACCGTCCTTCGCGCTCGGTGGCTTCCAAGCGATAGTGGCACAGGTAATTGCCCCGTCCCTTGAGCAGGGCGGTCTTCACCGGGATCTGCAGGGCCTGGCACAGCAGGGGCAGATCGCGGTGATAGAGCTGGTCCTGCAGGTGGCGGGTGCCGGTGGAGATCATGACCCGCCGGCCAGCCAGCAGGGCCGGCACCAGATAGGCATAGGTTTTACCGGTGCCGGTGCCAGCCTCGACCACCAGCGTGCC
>DAITNL010000019.1:26551-27607 GCA_036834665.1 Candidatus Competibacteraceae bacterium
GTTCAGGATGGTTTCAACCGCGGCCGCCATGTGCTGCTGCGCCAGACGCGGGGCAAAACCCGGCAACCAGCGGGTCAGCGGGCCGTCTGCTCCGAGGAGGTGGGCGATATCCATGGCAGCGCGCGGCGGCTCAGTTGGCCAATTGCGTGGCCTGGGCCTCGGCCTCCTCGGCACCCGCGCTGTTGCCGGTGGATTTGCGGGCGACAGCGATCAGCTTCCAGTTGCGTGCCTGCAGCGAGCGGTTGCCGGCAGCCAGATTGTTGGACTTGCTGGCCAGCGATTCGGCCTGCTGATATTCGCCCTGATGCAGGCGAATCTGTGCCAGATCATGCCAGATACCGGCGTTGCGCGGTTCGATACGCAGCGCCCGTTCCAGCGCCGCGCCAGCCTTGTCGAGCTGGTTGCTCTTGACATACTTGTCGGCGCTGTCCAGCAGCGCGACCACGGCCTGATTGCCTTCGCGGTTGATTTCGGCGGGCGGCAGGTCGGTCGGCGGGCGCGGGCGTGGCGCGGGACGGGCTACCGGCGCGGGCGCAGGCGCAGGCGTTTCCACCGCTGGGGTTGGAGCCGGCGCCGGGGCTGCGGGAGTCGGTGCCGGTGGTGCTGGAATTGACGCTACTGGCGCGGGCGTTGGAGCTGGAGCCGGCGTTGGAGCTGGCGTGGGTGACGGCAATACCGGGCGCACCGGGGCACGCGGCACCACCGGCTGTGGTTCGGGCAGGGCACCCTGCGGCGTAGCGCCATAACCCGGCGCTGCAGTCGGTGGCGCGGTTGGATAATCCGGATAGGTAGGGCGTGGCGTGGCAGCGCCCGGCGGATATGTGGGTGCGGTATAGCCCCCGCTGGCCGGCGGATACGGCTGCGGCGCAGTCGGCGCCCGGCCATAGCCATCCGGATAGGCAGGTGCTGGAGTTGGATAGGGTTGCGGCGCAGCCGGTGCCCGGCCATAGCCATCCGGATAGGCAGGTGCTGGAGTTGGATAGGGTTGCGGCGCAGCCGGTGCCCGGCCATAGCCATCCGGATAGGCAGGTGCTGGAGTTGGATAGGGTTGCGGCG
>DAITNL010000020.1:0-27270 GCA_036834665.1 Candidatus Competibacteraceae bacterium
ATCTCATCCTGTGTGAGCAGCACAATCTGCAGGTGATTGCGAAAATCCTGCCAGGATGCCTCGACGCATTCACCGAGCGTGTCCAGATAAGTCGCCAACGCCTGCTCCGGTCGCGCCGCAGCATCGGCAGCCGGCACCGCCGCTGCCAGGGGCCGCAGGCACAGCAGATAAAGATCCAGAAACTTGCGCCAAGCACTGAGCGCACCGATGCCCATCAAGCCGTTGACACGCAGCACGCCTTGCAGCGCCAACAGATTTGCCTGGTGATAGCGCCCAAAACCCAGTTTATCGTTCATGCCTGCCATCTCATTGTTTATCTTGATTGTGCATCGCAACATAATTTGCCCGATGCGTCAAGCAAGCTCAGGCCGGCACGCTCAGCCGGGTCATGAAATCGCGCACCGGCCAAGCCTGCAGGCGTACAGGGTCACTGAACAGCTCCGCCAGCCAGGCAGCGGTCGAGGGTGGCAGGCGGCGACTGGCCTGCTGGAACTTGTGCCACAGCAGCGGCAGACCCTCGGCACGCCGGCGCGGATGACCGAGCGGATAATCGATGGCGACCCGTTCGCTGCGACCACCATCGCCAAAGGTCACCTGCACGGCATTGGCAATTGCCCGGCGGGCCGGATCGCGATAGGCGGCACTGAAAGCCGGATTTTCCACTACCCGCATGCGTGCCCGCAGCGCGTCCAGGCGTGGATCGGCAGCAGCAGCATCCTGATAATCACGGGCCTGCAAGTGCCCAGTGAGCAGCGCCACCGCCACCGCGTATTGCAGGCAATGATCGCGGTCGGCAACGTTAGTCAGCGGCCCGCGCTTATCGATGATGCGCAGCGCCGCTTCCTGGGTTTCGATGTCGATCAGGGTGATCTCGTCGAGGCGATCGTGCAGCCCGGGATGCAGGCGAATGGCGGCCTCGACCGCAGTCTGGGCGTGAAACTCGACCGGATAGGCGATCTTGAACAGGATGTTCTCGACTACATGGCTGCCCAGCGGCTGCGTCAGGGTCAGCGGCTGGCCGCCAAACAGCACGTCCTGAAAACCCCACTGCGGCGCGCTCAGCGCCTGGCCATAGCCGGGCTCGCCGGCCAGGGTCAACAGCGCCAATTGCAGGCCACGGCGGGTAGCATCGCCGGCCGCCCAGCTCTTGCGCGGTCCGGTGCAGGGCGCCTGCCGATAGGCACGCAGCGGGGCACCGTCCAGCCAGGCCTGCGAAACCGCAGCGGCGATGGCAGCACGGTCACCGCCGAGCAGCGCGGTCGCCACCGCCGCCGAAGCCACCCGCACCAGCAGCACATGATCCAGGCCATGCCGGTTGAAGGCGTGATCCAGGGCCAGCACGCCCTGAATCTCGTAAGCCTTGACCAGCGCCGCCAACACCGCGTGCAGGGTGAGCGGCGGCTGTCCGGCCTGTTCCAGGCAACGGCTGTGGTAGTCGGCGGCGGCCAGGATCGCGCCGAGATTATCGGATGGATGACCCCACTCCGCCGCCAGCCAGGTATCGTTGAAATCCAGCCAGCGAATCAGCATGCCCCAGTTGAACGCTGCCTGCACCGGATCCAGACGCAGCGCCACGCCCGGTACCGGCACGCCATCGACCAGCCCGGCGCCCGGCACCAGCGGCCCCAGACGGCGCACACAATCCACATCATCCAGCGCCAGTAGCGCACAGCTCAGTGCATCCAGCAGGCAATCACGGGCGGCCACGATCGCCGCCGCCGAGGGCTGCGTGTCCCGTGTGTAGGCGGCAATATCCAGCAGTAACGGGTCGGGCGGCGTAGCACCAATCAGCAGTGCAGTCATTCCCGGTTTCTCGGCATGTTGAAAAATCCGTATTGAAAAATGAGGGCGCTTAAACCGCCACCGGCGCCTTGATCGCCGGGTGATGCTGATAGTCGCTGATCAGAAAATCCTCGTAGCGGTAATCGGCCAGATCCGCAGGCCGGCGTTGAATATGCAGACGCGGCAGCGGGTAGGGCTCGCGACTGAGCTGCTCATCGGCCTGGGCCAGATGGTTCAGGTACAGGTGGCAATCACCGCCAGTCCAGATGAATTCGCCTACCGTCAGACCGGCCTGCTCGGCAACGATGTGAGTCAGCAGCGCATAGCTGGCGATATTGAACGGCACGCCGAGAAACAGGTCGGCGCTGCGCTGGTAAAGCTGACAGGACAGCGCGCCCCCGGCAACGTAAAACTGGAACAGAACATGACAGGGCAGCAGGCGCATGCGCGGCAGCTCGCCGACGTTCCAGGCCGATACCACGATGCGCCGCGAATCCGGATCCCGACGCAACAGGGCGATCGCCTCGGCCAACTGGTCGATCTGCTGACCCTCGGCGGTCCGCCAGGCGCGCCACTGTCGGCCATAGATCGGCCCCAGATCGCCATTGGCATCGGCCCATTCATCCCAGATGCTCACGCCATGCTCATGCAGATAACGCAACTGCGTATCCCCGCGCAGAAACCACAACAACTCATGAATGATCGAGCGCAGATGCAGTTTCTTGGTGGTCACCAGCGGAAAGCCGGCGCGCAGATCAAAGCGCATTTGCGCGCCAAACAGACTGAGCGTGCCGACGCCGGTGCGATCAGCTTTGCGCGCGCCCGCAGCCCGTACGCGCTGCAACAGTTCCAGATAGGCTTTCATGACAGCTTCCCGATAACCGCGTAAAACGGTGGCAATTTATGGTGCAGTGCAATATAGTAAATGCAATTATCAGTCATATCAGCCAGATCAGCCTTGCCATCACCGAATTACCGCGCACCAGGAACCTCATGGCCGCCAAAGCGACTTCCTCGATTCAAGTACTCGCCCGGGTCAACCGGCTGCTTGACACCATTGCCGCCCACGACGAGCCGATCAGTCTCAAGATCTTGTCCAGTGCAACCGGGCTGCATCCTTCCACCGCATTTCGCATCCTGGCCTCGCTGATCGAGCATGGCTTTGTCGAGCGCAGCGAGAGCGGCTCTTACCGGCTCGGCGTCAAGTTGCTGCAACTGGGCAACCGGGTGCACGGCCGGCTCGACATGCGCCGCGAAGCCCGGCCCCTGATGGAACGGCTGCGCGATCAGACCGGCGAAACCGTCAATCTGTGCATCCGCGAAGGCGACGATGTGGTCTATGTCGAACGCGCCGTCGCGCCGCGCCTGATGCGGGTCGAGCAGGTGATCGGTGGACGGGCGCCGCTGCATGTCACCGCCGCCGGCAAGCTATTCCTGGCCGAGAGCGGCACGGCGGCCTGCCGCGAATACGCCATCCGCACCGGCCTGCCGCCGCGCACCGCCCAGTCGATCAGCGACCCGGAAGCGCTGTGCCAGGCCCTGGAGGCCATTCGCATCGCGGGCTACGCGCTCGATGAGCAGGAAGCGGAAACCGGCGTCAGCTGCATCGGTGCACCGGTGTATGACGCCAGCAACCGGCTGGTAGCCGGACTATCGCTGTCGGCACCAGCGGAACGCTATCAGGCGCTGTGGATTCCGTGGATTCTGCACGCCGCCGCGGCCATCTCCAGCCGTCTCGGTTACTGCGGCACCCTGAACCCGATCAGCCCACCGCCTGCCGCTCTCAACCGCACCCATTCCGCTTATCCTGCCAATGGCTGAACACGCCCCTCGCCCCAAACCTGCTCAGGATTAGAGTGTGGGGCGGTTCTGAACAATAGGTGCGGATATCAGGCCGCCTTTTCCGGCAATTCGACGATGAAGGTGGCGCCGGCACCGGCTTCACTTTCCACCCAGATACGCCCGCCGTGGTGCTCGATGATTTTCTGGCTGATCGGCAGCCCAAGGCCGGTGCCCTTGGGCTTGCCGGCGTGGCTGTCATTGACCTGATGGAATTTCTCGAACACCAGCCGGTGCTGATCCGGAGCAATACCAGGACCGTTATCGACCACTTCGATACGCCACAGGCGCTCCGCAGCCGGGCGCAGGCGAATGCTGACGGCACCGGTCTGCTCAGGGCAGAACTTGACCGCATTGGACAGCAGGTTGATCACCACCTGGGTCAGACGGTCATGATCACCGGCGACGATCACCGGTTGCTCGCCAAGCTCTTCCTTAAGCACCACCGCCTTGTCGCGAAACAGTTGGCTGGTGGAGTTGATCGCATCGTGAATCAGCGTCCGCAGCTCGACATCCTCAACGCACCAGTCAATCCGCCCGGAGTCGATCTTGGCCATGTCCAGCACCTGATTGATCAGCCGGGTCAGGCGCTCGCTTTCACGGACGATGATGCTGAGAAACCTGCTGCGCTGCTCAACGTCCATGTCCGGATTGGTCAGCAGAATCTCGGAAAAGGCGCGGATCGAGGTCAGCGGCGTGCGCAGTTCATGGGTGACGGTGGAGATGAATTCATCCTTGAGCTGATCCAGTTCGCGCAGGCGGTTGTTCGCCTCGCGCAGTTCGGCGGAGGCCGCTTCCAGTTCGCGTGATTTCTGCTCCAGGCGCCGGCTGTACTCGATCACCTGGGTGCTCTCGTCGAGAATGGTCATCACCTCCTCGATACTCAGCACCTCACCCATGACGATCGAGGAAATCATCACCCGCGCCGAAGCTGCGCCGATCGCGCCGGCCAGCAGGCGCTCGGTGTAGTGAATCAGCCGCGAATCGGCCTGCAGCGGATAGCCGCCGTGTTCATGCACATAGCGATCAAAGGCTTCACTGGCGCGTTGCGGACCGATAAAGCGCGCCAGCAGCTCATACAGCTCACCGGTCTCGACTACGCCGCGCCAGAGCAGCGAATCACCATCGTGGCGCTCGCGCTTGAGCACATCGACGAACTGGCTGCCCTGTACCTGCTCGATGGCATCGGGCCGGCCGAGCACTGAACCGAGCACCAGGCCGCCGACATTCACCAGCATGCTCCAGAACACCGCGTGCATGTAGGGATCCATACCCTGCAGTCCAAACAGCGCATAGGGCTTGAGCAGCTCCAGCCCGAACGGGCCGGACTCGACAAAACTGGCACTGATCCAGCCGGAGCGGGCCATAGCCGGCAACAGCAGCGTGTAGGCCCAGACCAGGAAACCGCTGCTCAGGCCAAGCAGCGCGCCCTTGCGGCTGGCCCGCTTCCAGTACAGGCCAATCAGGATTGCCGGCGCGAACTGGGCGGCGGCGGCAAAGGAAATCAGGCCGCTGGCCACCAGCGCGTAGCTCTCGCCGACGAAGCGGAAATACAGGTAGCCAAGCAAGATCATCACTGCGATGCCGATGCGCCGAATGCCCAGCAGCAGGCCGGACAGATCGGCACGCCCGGCCAGCCAGCGCGGGTTAGCGCGCAACAGCAGCGGCATCACCAGATCGTTACAAACCATGGTCGACAGAGTCACGGTCTCGAACAGGATCATGCTGGTCGCCGCCGACAATCCACCGAGGAAGGCCAGCAGCGCCAGCGCCGGCATCTGCTCCAGCATCGGCAGCGCCAGCACGAAGCTATCGGCATCCACCTGCCCAGCAGCAAAACTCAGCCGTCCGCCCAGGGCAATCGGCAGCACGAAGAAGTTGATCGCGAACAGATAGAGCGGGAACAGCCAGATCGCCTTGCGGATGTGCGCTTCGTTGACGTTCTCGACCACCAGTACCTGGAACTGCCGGGGCAGGAACAGGAAGGCCATCATCGCCAGAAAGGTCAGCGATAGCCAGCCGCCATAGCCGCCGGGCACCACGTCAAAGCGCATCAGCGCCGCCAGTTCCGGATGGGTAGCGGCCTTACGGAACAGATCGGCCGGATTGTCGAACATGATGAAACACACCATCAGCCCGACCAGCACGAAGGCCACCAGCTTGAACAGTGATTCAAAGGCCACTGCCGCCACCATGCCCTCGTGGCGCTCGGTGGTGTCGATGTGGCGGGTGCCGAACAGGATGGCGAACACAATCAGCAGCAGGGCAACGAAGAAGGTGGTATCGGCCCAAACCGGCTGCTGCACCGATGACGCCATGGTCACCTCCGGATAACGGCGCAGCAGGCTGAAACTGGTGGCGATGGCCTTTAGCTGAATGGAGATATACGGCAGGATGCCAAACATCGCCACCAGGGTCACGATGCCGGCCAGCAGACCGCTTTTGCCATAGCGCGAGGCGACAAAGTCGGCGATCGAGGTGATGCGGTGCACCTTGGTAATGCGCACGATGCGCCGCAGCACGAACCAGAACAGCAGCGCGATCAGCGTCGGCCCCAGATAAATCGGCAGGAAATCGACGCCGCTGCTGGCGGCCAGGCCGACGCTGCCATAGAAGGTCCAGGCAGTGCAGTAGATGGCCAGCGACAGGGTGTAGATGTAGGGATTGGCGATGATCGAGCGGCCGACGTCGGCGCGCCGGTCGCCGTAGTAGGCAATGGCGAATAGCATACCCATGTAGATCAGGGCACTGGTGACGATCACGCCATCGCTGAGCATCATGGCGACGGGCTCCGCCGCTCGCCGCTGGATGCGCTGGACGGTGGACCGCCAGCGGCGGGATCGGTGCGACGCGGCTCGCTCAGCGGCAGCGGCTGCTCCGGTTCGCGCTGCTCGGAGTGCTCGACCACCACCGCCAGCAGCAGAATGATCACGAACCAGACCAGGTACAGGTAGAAATACAGCAGCGGAATACCCAGCGGCAGCAGCAGCCGGTCAAACAGGTCCAGGAACGGATAGTTCAGGGCCAGCGCGGCGACGACACACAGGATGACGATGTATTCCTTGGATTGTTGGCGCATGGGACAGGGGACCGACGGTCGGAAACCGGAAGGCGGCGCGCCACAGGCTGGCGCGCCGGGCGTCCTAGAAATTAGCCTGGGTCTTGCGGATTGCCACCATCCGCTCGGAGGCCTCCAGCGCCTGGCCAAGGGTGCAAATACCCTGTGCCTCCAGCAGATCCAGCAGCTTGAGAAACACCTGCGCGGTCACCAGCGCATCGCCCAGCGCGGTATGGCGGCCATGCACGTCCACACCAAGACGGTCGGCGATGGCATCCAGGGTGTGATCGTCGGTGTAGTCGTGCAGGTAGCCGGACAGCAGCAGGGTATCGAGCACCGGGTTGCCAAAGACGACACCGAGCTTCTGTTCCTTGAGCTTGAGGAACTTCATGTCGAAGGCAGCGTTATGGGCCACCAGCACACTGCGGTCGTCACCGACAAAGTTGCGGAACTGCGGCAGCACCACAGCGATGCCGGCCTTGTCCTTGACCATGTCATCGGTGATGCCGTGGAAGCGGATCGAGGCCTTGGGAATCGGTCGGCCCGGGTTGACCATCTGATCGAAATTCTCACCGGCCAGCACGCGGCGGTTGACGATGCGCACCCCGGCGATCTGGATGATCTCGTCACCCTTGGACGGCGACAGGCCGGTGGTTTCGGTATCGAACACCACATAGGTCAGCGCGGCCAGCGGATAGTTGAGCAGGTCGCCCCACTCATCAAGATGCTCGGCCAGGGAGAAGTCATAGAATTCGGGCCGCTCCGGCAGAGCTTCAGCCGGCTCCTGCCACTGGCGCGCTGAGGCCGGCAACGGCAGGCGCAGCAGCGCATGACCAGCGCGCCGGTGTGACTGGCTCCACAGGTCACTGTTATGCCGGCGCAGCACCTCGCCGACCGTGGTCGCGCCGACCAGGTCCTGTACGTGCTCACTGAGCCAGCCTTCCAGTTGCGAAGCCGGCAGCGGCCGCCCTTCCCAGACGATGTCCAGATAGACCCGGCGGTTGCCGAGCAGACACTCGATCTCGAAGGCATCGCTGAGCTGATGGGCCTGCAACTGCAGAATCAGATGCTCCAGCAGCAGCATGATCGAATGATTGTCGATGTTCAGCCACAGCGGCATGCCGACCATGTTCAGGCGCAGGCCGGCGCGCCGCTCCAGGTGATGGATGACGCTGCCGATCAGGTCAGCGGAATAGACATCGTTCATCGGCCAGCGGCTGGCATACAGGGTGCGCAGATCGCCAACCAGTTCCTGCAGGCGCTGGCTGAGGCGGCCGCTTTCCTCGACGATCACCCGCTGGAACGCCTCGCGCTGCGCCGGTTCCATGCTCGCGAAGTTCATGATGTTCTCGGCAGCGGCGCGCAGATTGGCCAGCGGCTGGCGCAGATCTTCGGTGCGGGTCTTGAGCAGCGAACGGTCCACCTGTTCGGTGACATCGCGGAAGGTAATAACGAAGGCCGAGGAGAGCGCCGAACTATCCGGCAGCAGGCTCATCCGGCAGTGGAACATGGTCTCGTCATCGACGGTGGCGCAGACAAATTCGGCATCGGCCGGCTTGCCATCACCACTGTTCTGCTGGCGGTAGCGCAGCAGTTGCAGGGTGCTTTCAATCGGCGCGCGGGTCCACAGATCATACAGCGAGCGGCCCAGGCCGAGTGCGTCGCGATTGGGCAGCAGCTTGACCACCGCCGGGTTGTACAGCAGGATGCGCGCCTCACCGTCACAGACCAGCACGCCCTCAGACAGCTCACGCAGCACGGTTTCCAGCCGGGCGCGCTGCGCTTCGATCTCCTGGGTCCCGGTCGCGGTGGCGGAGGCCACCTCGCGGCGCGCCTTGTGCAGTGCCTCGCCCAGCTCCAGCAGCATGGTAGGAAACAGGCCCAGCCAATGCTGCTTGGGCAGTTCCAGCACATAGCCGGGGTTGCTGCGGGTGATAATGCGCGCACCACGGGCCAAAGCGCCGAGCGGGATGAAGCAGTGCCAGTCGAGCAGCGCCCACACCGCCGTCGTGCCACCGACGATGAAGAACGCCGCCAGCATCAGCCACAGCAGTGCCTGATCACGCAGCTCGGTATCGGGCACCGCGCCATGAATCCACCAGCCAATGCCGATCAGCGCGGTGAGTGTCGACAGGGCCGGCACCAGCCATAACAGCCAGATCTTGCGCCGATAGTCCATCGCGGCTCAGTCCGTGCTGGTCAGCAGTTCCCGTACCCGTTCCACCACTTCCTGGGTCGAAAACGGCTTGGTGATGTAGTCATCCGCGCCCAGGGCCAGGCCTTTCTCGCGCTCGACCTCGCGCCCCTTGGCGGTCAACATGATGATACGCACCGCCCGCCAGTCGGGATTGGCGCGAATCGCCTGACAGACTTCATAGCCGTTCTTGCGCGGCATCATCACATCAAGCAGCACCAGGTCGGGAAGCTCGGCGGCGACTGCGGCCAGCGCCGCTTCGCCATCGGCGGCGGTCCGTACCTGAAAGCCCGCCTGCTTCATCAGAAATTCCAAGGACAATACGATGTTGGGCTCGTCGTCCACCACCAGGATCTTATTCGCCATATCCACTCCCCCGGTCACCGGGTCTGGTTCATCAATCGCACAGACCGGTTATTATGATGGTTTTTCCGCACCGTTGCGCGCTGCAGCAGGATCACGGGAATCCAATGGAGTGTCCGCCTTGCGCTCAGCACTGTCGCGACTGGGTACAGCACTGCCCTTAGCGACCGCTTCCCAGAATTTCTGCACCATATCCATGGACGTGAACGGCGCCGGCAACAGCGGCTTAAGCAGGTTCAGGGCGTCGAAATTCACCGCCCCGCGCTGCATGTTATCGCGCACGACCTGCAGCAGATCATCGTGAAGCGGCTGCACATTCGGCAGGCCTAGAAATTCACGCATTTCCTGGGCCGTGGCCTCGACGCTGACATTGACTTTCATGATGCATCCTCGTGCTCGTGCTTCGGGGCCGCGAACCTCGCCGCTGGAGGCCGGGCCGTGAAATCAGACCGCGTTCTGGACCCTGATCGGTTTCGTTGTGTTTCGTTGTTGTACTGGAAGCAGGCGCCACGCCGCGCCGCGGTCACCATCCAGCCTGGCAAAGCTAATGGAAATCGGTACCTTCGGCAATCATCGGCACGCACCCTTCAGGTCGCTTCGCTGGCGAGTGGACGATGCCTTGCACGCTTGAGATGAATCAGCAGCAGCGAAACTGCCGCCGGCGTCACTCCAGGTATGCGGCCAGCCTGACCGAGCGTGGCCGGGCGTTGGCGCTGCAGCTTCTCGCACACCTCGCGTGACAGGCCGCGCACTTGCGCATAGTCGAGATCCGCCGGCAGGCTCAGCGCTTCATGGCGGCGCTGGCGGGCGATTTCCTCGTGCTGGCGCTCGATATAGCCGGCGTACTTGGCCTGAATTTCCACCTGCTCGGCAACCTGCGCATCAGCCACGCCGGGTCCGACACCCGGCAGGTGCAGCAGGTCGGCATAGCCCACATCGGGCCGGCGCAGCAGATCGATCGCCCGGCTCTCGCGCGCCAGCGGCCCCTGCAGAATGCGCTCGGCGTCGGCCTCGCTGAGCTGCGCCGGGCGAATCCACAGGCTGCGCAGGCGCTGGTTTTCCTGTTCGATGGCCTCACGCTTGGCTGCAAATGCCTGCCAGCGCACATCATCCACCACGCCCAGTCGGCGGCCGATTTCGGTCAGGCGCAGATCGGCATTGTCCTCACGCAACAGCAGGCGATGCTCGGCGCGGCTGGTGAACATCCGGTACGGCTCGCTGGTGCCACGGGTGATCAGATCATCGACCAGCACACCCAGATAGGCTTCGTCACGCTGCGGCCACCACGGCGCTTCGCCGCGCACCAGCAGACCGGCATTGATCCCGGCCAGCAGGCCCTGCGCCGCGGCTTCCTCATAACCGGTCGTGCCGTTGATCTGGCCGGCGCAGAACAGCCCTGGCAAGGCGCGGCTCTGCAAGGTGGGGTCGAGATCGCGCGGATCGAAAAAATCGTACTCGATGGCATAACCGGGGCGGGTGATATGCGCCCGTTCCAGGCCGCGCATCGAGCGCACCAGCGCCAGTTGCACGTCAAACGGCAGGCTGGTGGAAATGCCATTGGGATAGAACTCGTAGGTGTGCAGGCCCTCGGGTTCGAGAAAAATCTGGTGGGAATCCTTATCGGCAAAGCGGTGGATCTTGTCCTCGATCGACGGACAGTAGCGCGGACCTACGCCTTCGATCACCCCGGTGTACATCGGCGAGCGATCCAGCCCGCCGCGAATGATCTCATGAGTACGTTCATTGGTGTGGGTGATCCAGCAGGGTACCTGCGGTGGATGCTGGTCCGGCGCGCCAAGAAAGGAAAACACCGGACGCGGCTCATCACCGGGCTGCTCGGTCAAGCGGGAAAAGTCGATGCTGCGCCCGTCCAGACGCGGCGGCGTGCCGGTTTTCAGCCGGCCTACGCGCAGCGGCAGTTCGCGCAACCGCGCCGCTAGGGCATTGGCCGGGGGATCGCCGGCGCGGCCACCCTCGTAATTCGTCAGACCGACATGAATCCGTCCGGCCAGGAAGGTGCCGGCGGTGAGCACAACCGCACCGGCACTGAACCGGATACCGGTCTGGGTGATGACGCCGGCGACGCGCGCGCCGTCGAGGATCAGATCAGCGGCGGACTGCTGAAAGACCTGCAGATGCGGCTGATTCTCGATGAAGGCGCGCACCGCGGCCCGGTACAACGCGCGATCCGCCTGGCAGCGGGTAGCGCGCACTGCCGGTCCCTTGCGGCTGTTGAGAATGCGGAACTGGATGCCGGCACGGTCGGCAGCCTGCGCCATGATGCCGCCGAGGGCATCGACTTCCTTGACCAGATGGCCCTTGCCTATGCCGCCGATGGCCGGGTTGCAGCTCATCGCGCCTACGGTTTCGAAGGTATGCGTCAGCAGCAAAGTTCGCAGGCCCATGCGCGCCGCCGCCAGACAGGCTTCGGTGCCCGCATGGCCGCCGCCAATCACAATGACATCAAAGGGTTCAGGATAGTGCATGGTCGGGACACCACGGGCAACAGGTCACGGGCGGCGCATCACTCCGGTAACGGCAACTGCACCGCGTAATTGGACACTGGCAATGCCACGCTGATCACCCCCTGATTGACCAGGAACTGGGCAAAGCGCTTGTAGCGGACATCGTCCAGCGCACCGGGCCGCCGGGCCAGCCGCGGCAGCGTGTCGCGCCAGGCGCGGCGGTTAAGCTCATCGTCGAGATCCTTATGCTTGGCGATAAACGCTTTCCAGGCTTCATCGGGATGGTTGAGCAGATACAGCGTCGCCTGCTCCAGTGCATCCATGAAGCGCGCCAGGCGCGGATCTTTCAGATTATCGCGGGCGGCAACCAGCACCAACTCATCATAGGGCGGCACCCCTTCCTCCTCGGGATAAAAGGCCCGCCCCGGTTTTTTCATCAGGTCCATCTGGTTCAGCTCGAAATTGCGAAAGGCGCCAATCACCGCATCCACCTGCCCCGACAGCAGCGCCGGCGACAGGGCAAAATTGACATTGACCAGCGTCACATCCTCGCTCTTGAGATTGGCCCGGGCCAGCAGGGCCTTGAGCAGGGCCTCCTCGAAGCCACCGACTGAATAGCCGATCTTGCGCCCCTTCAGATCAGCCAGGGTTTTCACCGGCCCGTTCTTCAGCACCATCAGCGAGTTCAGCGGCGTCGCCACCAGGGTACCAATCCGCTTGATCGGCAGGCCGGCGTTGACGTGGATATGCACCTGCGGCTGATAGCTGACCGCCAGATCCACCTTGCCGGCGGCGACCAGTTTGGGCGGATCGTTCGGATCGGTCGGCGTCTGCAGTTCCACCTCCAGATTATGGGCGGTGAAGAAGCCTTTTTCCTGCGCCACGACCAGTGCGGCATGATCGGGATTGACGAACCAGTCCAGCATCACGGTGAGCTTGCGGGAATCCTCGGCCGGTTTTTCCTCGGCGCGCAGACCCGGCGCCAGCAGGATCAGGCTCAGCATCAACAGGATAGCGCGGTAAACACGAGTGGACATGAGAGTAGGTTCCTGAAATTAGCCGTTTTCAAGAGTTTCGGGATTTGCCGGATGCCAGGGCAGCAGGCGCCTGAGCCCGGCATCCACCAGGAAATACAGACCCACCGCCAACACCGCCAGCACCAGCAGCGCCGCAAACAGCAGATCAATCTGCATGCGGCTGTTGGCCTGCAGCATGAGATAACCCAGCCCGGCGCTGGCTCCGACCCATTCGCCCAGCACCGCGCCAATCGGCGCCACCGCCGCCGCCACCCGCAACCCCGAGCCGAGCGCGGGCAGCGCCGCCGGAATGGCAATATGCCACAGCACCGCCCAGCGCCGCCCCTCTGACACCATGACCCGCGCCAGATCCAGCCAGCCGCCGGGTGTATGCCGCAGCCCATCATAGAAGTTGGCCGTGACCGGAAAATAAATCACCAGCATCGCCATGGCGATTTTCGAGCCCATTCCATAACCCAGCCACAGCACCAGCAGCGGCGCCAGGGCAAACACCGGTACCGCCTGCGAAGCGATCAGTACCGGCAACAGCCAGCGCCGCGCCCGCCGCGAATAGCCCAGCGCCAGTGCCGACAGTACACCGAGCACGGTCCCCAGCAACATGCCGAGCACGATTTCCAGCGCGGTGACTGCAGCATGCCCCAGCAGCAGCCCGGCATCGCGCCACAGGCGCACCCCAACTGCCAGTGGGTCGGGCAGGATGTAGGGTGGCAGATCACCGAGCACCACCACGCCCTGCCAGACCAGCAGCAGGCCGGCCAGAGTCAGCAACGCCCGCCATAGCCTTGCCTTCATCGGCTGCCGGCATCCAGTTGACGCAGGATGGCGCGGTAGGCTGCCTGCAGTGCCGGATCGCCTGGATCGCGCGGTGGCGCACCGGGTAACTCGGGCAAGGCACTCAGGGTCGCCGGGCGGCCATTCATCACCAGAATATGCTCGCCCAGACGCAGCGCCTCCAGCGGATCATGGGTCACCAGCAATACCGTGCAGCCGGAAAGCAGTTCCGCCGCCAGATCCTGCAGCCGCAAGCGGGTCAGGGCATCCAGACCGGAAAACGGCTCGTCCATCAACACCAGTGGCCGCTGCTCCATCAGGGTGCGGGCCAGGGCTGCGCGCTGGCGCATGCCGCCGGACAGCGCCGCCGGCCGACTGTGCGCCACCTCAGCCAGACCCACCCGCGTCAATAGATCCAGCGCCCGCGCCCGATCCGGCGATTCGCCGCGCAGGCGACTGCCCAACAGGACGTTATCAAGCACGCTCAGCCAGGGCAGCAGCAGATCCTGCTGCGCCATGTAGGCGACCTGTTGGCGCAGCGACTGGCCGTTGCCATCATGCAGATGGCCACTCATACCGCGCGGCGCCAGCCCGGCCAGCAGTCGCAACAGGCTGCTCTTACCGATACCGCTCGCGCCCAGCAGGCAGGTCAAGCTGCCGCCTACCAATTCCAGGTCCAAACCGTCGAACAGCAGCAGGTCGTCATAGACCAGCCGCGCGCCACGCAGACTGACCGAAAGCGGCAGGGAAGCAGAGCCAGGAGGCATTGCGGCGGACATTGGCGGGGGCTTGGCCGGGTGAGACGAAAGGGCGCTTATAGTAGCGCCGGCGAGACGCGCCGACTAGGCAATCATCATGTATCGCGGGCAAACTGACAGGGGCAGACTTGATTCTATATACTTAATTGAAATTAACATATAGATATTCATTCCTTTTAGCTTGGTCATTGCGCTGCTACTTTAATTTTAAACATGATGCACAATCCCCAGCCCCATCAAAACCAGGCCAGCACGACAGGGTGAATACGCGATGGCTCCGTCCGATACCCCGCTTAACGCGACCGCATACGCTGACGAACCGGCATTCGATCTGGCGCTGATGAACCAGGAACTCGCCGCACGCCGTGCCGAGGAGCGTGTAGCTTGGGTTTTGGAGCAGTTCCCAGAGCGGGTAGTGCTGACCTCCAGCTTTGGCGCGCAGTCAGCAGTGTGCCTGCACATGGTCACCCAGCAGTGGGCAACGATTCCGGTGGTGCTGATCGATACCGGTTACCTGTTTCCCGAAACCTACCGCTTCATCGATGAGCTCAGCGCACGGCTTAATCTAAATCTGCATATCTACCGCGCGCCCCATAGCGCCGCCTGGCAGGAAGCGCGCTATGGCAAGCTCTGGGAGCAGGGTCTGGAGGGTATCGAGCGCTATAACCAGATGAACAAGGTCGAGCCGATGCAGCGCGCCCTGCGCGAACTGCAGGCGCGGGCCTGGATTTCCGGATTGCGCCGGCAGCAGGCCAAGAGCCGGCAGCATCTTGACGTGCTGCTGTGGCGCAATGGCCGTTGCAAGATCCATCCGTTGATTGACTGGACCGACCGCGATGTCTACCGCTATCTCAGCCAACACAGCCTGCCCTACCACCCGTTGTGGCATCAGGGCTATGTGTCGATTGGCGATGTCCACACCACCCGGCGGCTGGTGGATGGCATGAGCGAGGAGGAAACCCGCTTCTTCGGCCTGAAGCGCGAATGTGGGTTGCACGAGCATGTGTGAGGGCTGGCGCGCGACCCGCGCATGGTTCGCTGGTGGTGAATTCTGAACTTCGTTCAACAACGGTTCAGAGAAGAGTCGTTAAACTGCAGCCCACGAAATTTTGATTGTGGAGCTGTTAGTTATGGAAACCGTACTGATTTTGTTGGCCAGCGTTGCGATGCTGGTGGGTCCAGCCCTGCTGGCGCCGGCGAGCCTGAACGAAGACGAGGAGTGGATCGAATCCGCTTCCTATCGCAGTGATATCCTTGCCGCACCTTAGGGTAAGGCGCATGCCGATGGCAACAAAAAACCCGGCTCAGCACCGGGTTTCGTATTTTATATCTTACTGATCAATGACGTAGCGCTTGTCTGTATGGAAAGCTGATGGTGGCTACGGGTGGACTTGAACCACCGACCCCGGCATTATGAGTGCCGTGCTCTAACCAGCTGAGCTACGTAGCCAAAAACGGCAGCAAAAACACAAAAAATCAAGAGCTGTGGATTATCCAAACATCGGGCGTACCTGTCAAGCCATACCCTGCCCGGCGCTGAGCGGATTCCTCCTGTGCTCAGGCGTGGCATGGCGGCCTGCCAGCCAAGTGCGCCGAGTCTGCAACCGCTGCTCGTGTCTCTACAGACATCACGTCCAACATGCCCTGCCGTAGGCCAGCGCGGTTGTTGCTGGTATCTGCATGATAGGACGGCTACGCCGTCCGCGCTATCCTGCCCCTGCCCCGCCCTGACTTGTACTGAGCAAAGTCGAAGTAAGGGCGGGGCTTGTCGTGCACCGGGTCATTTCGTAGTCATGCCTTGCCGTACAGCACGTTGACCCTGTCAGTCTGGAACATTCAAATTTTAACGACTGCCCATGAACAACGTATTTGGCTTCCGTGATCAGCTCATCAGTGAGTACAGCTCGTTTTCACGAAGTTTTTCCCAGATTGCTGCGCCAGACATCAGGGATGAAGTGGATCGGCAATACGCTGATGGGCGCTATTGGCCAGAACCCCTCATCCAAATCAACCCAAACTATCAACGCAAGGGGACGGTGCCGCAGCTAGTTGCTGAGGGGGTTCTGCACAGCGCCTGTACAGATCTCTTTCAAGTGGGTAAAGCTGAAGGGCATCCTCAGCCGCTGCATCTCTATGCACATCAGATGCAAGCACTGGCCAAGGGGCAGGGAAAGCAGAGTTATGTTGTTACAACGGGTACTGGCTCTGGCAAATCACTGTCCTTCTTTATTCCAATCATTGATCGGATTTTGAAGGCAAAAGACCAGGATAAAACCGCACGAACCCGCGCCATCGTCATCTACCCGATGAATGCCCTAGCGAACAGTCAACTGGAAGAGCTTGATAAATTCCTTTATGGCTATCCGCCTGGGCAACAGCCATTTACGGTAGCGCGGTATACCGGACAGGAATCAAAGACAGAACGTGACGTAATAGCAGACAAGCCGCCTGACATCCTGCTTACAAACTTCATGATGCTGGAACTGATCCTGACCCGCTTTGACGAGGTGGATCGGCGCGTAGTGGATCATTGCCACGGTCTGGAATTCCTGATTCTCGACGAGCTGCACACCTACCGTGGCCGTCAAGGTGCGGACGTGGCATTGCTGGTGCGTCGGCTGCGAGAACGTCTGCAGGCCAACGATCTCGTCTGTATCGGAACATCGGCCACCATGTCGAGCACAGGAAGCTTGGCAGATCGAAACAAAACCGTAGCTGATGTAGCCAGCAAGCTGTTTGGTGCAAACATCAGTGAGCAAGACATCATTGGCGAAACGCTTGAGCGCGTGACTGATCCGCTGCAAGATGTCGCTGCAGTAAAGGCGGATTTGGCTGATGCGGTGGCGCGTATTCAATTCGCTTGGGCAGATTTTGATGCGTTTCGGGTTGATCCACTGTCGATCTGGGTTGAATTGAATCTCGGTATTGAACTGCCAGATAACGAGCCGCCGCGCCGTGCAAAGCCAATGCCCCTCCAGGCCGCCAGTGAAAAACTGGCCCAGGACGCTGGTTGCGAAATTGATGCAGCGCGACTGGCACTGCAGCAGTTTCTGGTGGCTGCACATGAAATCAGAACACCGCAAGGGCGGCCGCCATTTGCGTTCAAGTTACACCAATTCATCAGCGGTCCCGGCAAGGTGCTCGCCACGCTTGAAGCGCAAGGTGTTCGTCATATCACTCTGGATGCTCAGCGTTTCGCACCGGGTCGCCAGGATGAAGGCGCTCAGCTCTATCCGGTGCATTTTTGCCGGGACTGTGGACAAGAGTATTTGCCGGTTTGGCAGTCAAAGCGGGCGCCAACAACATATACCCCGCGTGAAATTGATGACATTACGGCAGACGATAACGAAGACGTTCATTACGGATTTCTATGCCCTGCGGCCTCAAATCTGCCCTATCGCGGCGATATTGAAGATTTACCAGAAACCTGGCTGGATCTAAGTCGCGATCAGCCCAAGATCAAACAGAACTACAAAAAGGCCGTGCCCTACAGCGTCAGTGTCGACGTGCAAGGCAACGAGGGGCATGGCGAATCGTTCTGGTACATCCCCGGAAAATTTCGCTTCTGTCTGAGTTGCGGTCAATTGCATGAAGCGCACGGTAAGGACATTAACCGCCTGGCCAGCCTTTCTGGCGAGGGGCGATCCTCTGCCACCACGATTCTGACCCTGACCGCACTACGCCAACTCTTCGACGATACGGAGCCAACCAGCGGCCAGCCTGACCCGCGCAAGCTGCTTGGCTTTACCGACAACCGTCAGGATGCTGCGCTACAGGCCGGGCACTTCAATGACTTCGTTTTTTTATTGACTTTACGTGCAGGTCTCATTGGTGCTTTGCAAAACAGCAAAGGATCGTTGAGTGAAGAGCAGTTGTCTGATGCCGTTTTTAAGGCGCTCGGCTTTGAGCGGTTGGACGAAACAACGTTGGTCGAATACCTGCGTAAACCCAAAATTCTGGGTTCGGATCGACAAAAAGCGCAAATCACTTTGCGCTACGTCCTCGGCTATCGCTTGCTACGTGATCTTCGACGGGGTTGGCGCTTCAACAATCCGAATCTGGATCAATTAGGTTTACTGAAGATTGATTATCTCGATCTGGATGAGTTCTGCTCTGATCCCAACAAATTTGCAAAGAATCTCGTACTGTCGCAATTAAACCCAGTGAATCGAGTCTCACTGTATCGAATCGTATTTGACACTATGCGTCGAGGGCTTTGCCTTGAAACGCGCTATCTCGATCCCGTTGAACAAGACAAGGCCCGAACCAGCGCCTTCACTTACCTGAATGAACGCTGGGCCGTCGCGCCTGACGAGCTATTGGAAACCGCTAAATATCTAATTCTTGGCAAACGTCCACAATACAGAGGAAAACCAAGAACAGATCTGGTCACAGGCGGGCCTCGCTCGCGCTTGCTGCGCAGCATCAAAACAGCCTCTTTCTGGAAAGAAACGGCCTTCGCCGGGCAAATATCAAGCTGGAAAGACTCCGAGTGGGTTGAGTTCATTGAGGCATTGCTTCTGGCGGCTGATCCTTTCGGATATGTACAGCAACATTCAATTGATCAAAAAGTGGTTGGCTGGCGTTTGTTTGCAAGTAAATTAGAGTGGCGTTTACCAGATTCATCTCCCAAAGAGGCAGACACCCGCGCCAATCAATTCTTCCGTGCGCTCTATCTGAACATTGCCGAGCTATTGCGCCAGCGAAGTCATCCACTCTTCGACTTTGAAGCGCAAGAACACACTGCCCAGGTTGATGCAGGAAGGCGGCAGTTGCTTGAACAACGTTTCCGCTACACCGACAAGGACCGCAAGGACTGGGCTGATAACCCCGCACACGAGGCACCGCTGGAGCGGCTGCCTGTCATGTTCTGCTCACCCACCATGGAGCTGGGCGTTGATATCTCTGCACTGAATACCGTGTACCTGCGCAATGTCCCACCCACACCCGCCAATTACGCCCAGCGCAGTGGTCGCGCGGGTCGTTCTGGCCAACAGGCATTGGTGATTACCTATTGCGCTTCGTTAAGCCCGCACGACCAGTGGTTCTTCCATCACGCCAACGAAATGGTGCATGGCATTGTCCGCGCGCCCACGCTCGATCTAGCCAATCGCGATCTGGTGGAGAGCCATTTACAGGCCGTCTGGCTGGCAAATGCCCATATCGCACTCGATTTCAGCATCGCCCCCATGCTGGACCTTGACCAACCGGGCAAGCCGCTGATCAAGTCCTACCACGATGCACTGCATGATCCAGCAACCACACAGCGAGCCCAGGCCAGTGCAGCGCGCGTCATTGCACAATTGCAGCAGGAACTGGCAGGGAACGATTGGTTTTCTGCCGATTATGTGCAGAAAGTGATTGAGCATGCGCCTCAGGCATTCTCAGATGCTCTCGAACGTTGGCGCGTCTTGTTCGATGCCACGCGCACGCAAATGAACATGGCCGACCAGATCGTCAAAAGCCATACGGCATCGCACAGTGAGCGCCAGAATGCCCAGCGTCGTTATGGCGATGCGGCTCGGCAATATGCCGTACTGCTGAAAACGGGTAATAGCCAAAACAACGATTTCTACACCTACCGTTACCTGGCCAGTCAGGGTTTTTTGCCGGGCTACAACTTCCCGCGGCTGCCCTTGATGGCCTGGATTCCGGCACGCGGAGCCACTGCCAATGGCAAGGACGATGAGGGCAGCATGGTCAGTCGTCCCCGCTTCCTGGCCCTCTCCGAATTCGGCCCGCGCAGTCTGATCTATCACCAGGGTCGTATGTACCGCGTGGTGCGCGCCAAGCTTAATGTGGGTTCGGCTGACCACATTTCCGGCAACAGCCAGCTCGCCACTATTTCCTCGCTGGTTTGCAGTCAGTGCGGCTACGGCCATTTAGGCGAAGCGGGCGGCGCGCAACCCTTGTTCAATCGCTGTGAAAACTGCGATGCCCTGCTGACTGAGCACGATTGGGTGCACAAGCTGTATCGCATTGAGACCGTGGAAACGGTCGCTGTCGAGCGAATCTCCATCAATGACGAAGATCGTCAGCGCCAAGGCTTTGAGTTACAAACCACTTACCGATTCCTGCCGGGGCCAGACGGCATCATAGCTCAGCGCAAAGCTGAAGTTCGGCATGGCGAAGACGTTTTGGCCGAGTTGACCTATGCGCCAGCAGCCCGTTTATGGCGCATCAACCGTGGCTGGCGCAGACGCAAAGACAAAGAACAGTTGGGTTTTTACATCAACCCGATTACCGGCATGTGGAGTAAACAGGACGATCCGACGGCCAACAATGACGACAGCAAGGACGAAGCCCTGCTCGACAAGGTACCCAATCATCGCATCGTTCCCTTTGTCGAAGATCACCGCAACCTGCTGATACTTACACCGGCTCATGCGCTGTCGATGGAAGCCATGGCGACCTTGCAGGCTGCGCTCAAGCGTGGCATTGAGATGACCTTCCAGATTGAAGAATCTGAGCTCGTTGCTGAACCGTTGCCCAAAGCTGATGAACGCCGCGCCTTGATGTTCTACGAAGCGGCAGAAGGCGGCGCGGGAGTGCTTACCCGTATTGCCAGCGATCCAGCCAGCCTGGCGCAGGTCGCTGGCAATGCACTCAAGCTGCTTCACCATAATGCACCGCAGGGGGCGTGGAAACTCGAAGAATTGCCTGCACTGGAGCAGACCACTGCGCTGGGCAACCGGATCTGTGAAGCGGGCTGTTATCAATGCCTGCTGTCCTACTTCAATCAGCCCGACCATGACCACATCAACCGTCGCAATGCCGATGTACTCAAGGTTTTGGTGGCGCTGGCCAATGCTGAAGTGAAACCGAAGCAGGCGCCACCGCCTGAACCTGAGGATAAGCCGAACACTGATCGTCTCCAGCACTGGCTGGATGCGTTGGCAAAAGCAGGCTTGCGCCACCCCGATGCCACACAGTTACCCGTTAATCAAGGTGCTGCCATAGCCGCAGCTCAGTACAAGGCGGCCCGCACTCTGGTATTTCTTGACGACATTGACGCGGAGACTACTGCCTTGCTGACAGATAAAGGCTGGCAAGTGCTGAACTTTTCCGACCCATCGCAGTGGCAAGCACTGTTCGCTGCTCATTCCGATGTATTCGGCAACGATGAGAAAAAACAATGACCCCGCTTGAACATGATTTCATGCCCGGCAACCTGGTACGTGCCCGTGGGCGTGAATGGGTCGTGCAAAGCGAATCCCGGCGGGACTGGCTGCGCCTGCGCCCACTCGGCGGCGCGGACGATGACACCATTGCCCTGATCCCTGAGCTTGAACTGCAACCGGTTGAGCCTGCCACTTTTCCCTGGCCACAACCTGAGCAGGCCGGCAATCATGCGGCAGCGTTGCTGCTGCGCGACGCCCTGCGCCTTAAGCTGCGTGCGGGCGGTGGCCCATTCCGTTCGTTTGGCAATATCGCGGTCGAACCGCGCGGTTACCAGCTGGTGCCTTTGTTGATGGCGCTGCGCCTGACCACCGTGCGCCTTCTGATTGCTGACGATGTGGGTATCGGGAAAACCATCGAAGCTGGACTGATCGCCCGTGAGCTGATGGACCGTGGCGAGATCGCTCGCCTCGCCGTGCTGTGCCCGCCGCACTTGGTTGAACAATGGCAAAGCGAACTGGAAACCCGCTTTAACTTGCAAGCGGTTGCGCTGACCTCGGCATCGGCGGCGCGTATCGAGCGTGATATTCCCCATGGCATCAGTCTGTTTGATCACTATCCAGTCGTGGTAGTGAGCCTTGATTACATCAAGAGCGAACGCCATCGCGAACACTTCCTGGCGATTGCGCCGGAATGCGTGATTGTTGACGAAGCGCACACTTGCGCCAGTAGTGGTGCGGGCAAGCAATTGCGCTTTGAACTGTTGCAGCGCTTGGTGAAAGACGCGGAGCGCCACCTGATTCTGCTCACTGCCACGCCGCACTCAGGCGATGAGGCCGCGTTTTACAAGCTGTTGTCCCTGCTCGATCCCCGCTTTGTAGCGCTGCAAAACAGAACGTCAGCCAGCGACCCGTTGCGACAGGAACTTGCACGGCATTTTGTGCAGCGCCGCCGAAAGGACATTGCCGAATGGCAGGCGGAAACCGGTGATGGCCGGGGTTTTCCGCGTCGTATGAAAACCGAGGTGACCTACCAACTGAGCGGAGACTGGGGCGCCTTCTTTGATTCGGTGCAGGACTATTGCCGCGAATTGGCCGAAACCATCGAGCAGCAAGGCGCAGGCCGTGGCCGCCTGATCTGGTACGCCACGCTTGCTTTGTTGCGTTGCGTCGCCTCTTCACCTGCCGCCGCGGTCAAGGCGCTCAGCACACGGCTGGAAGGTAGCCTTGAGACGGATGAGCTGCTGGCCGACGAACGATTGCACGATGGCGAAGCCGATGATCTCGACAGCAACGACCTGGAACCGCCGGCGCAACTGGAAGAGGCCAGCCGCCTGCAGGGCTTGATCCAGGAAGCGGAACGGCTTTCCGGCAAAGCCGGTGATCCAAAATTGGCGGCACTTATTCAGCATGTCGATACTTTGCTGAAAGACGGCTACCACCCCGTGGTGTTTTGCCGCTACATCGCCACCGCCCACTATGTGGCCGAACACCTGCGCCAAGCCTTTCCGAAAGCCACCATCGAATCCATCACTGGCGAATACACGCCGGAAGAACGGCGTGAGCGCGTCGAAGCGATGGAGGACGGTGAGCCGCGCATTCTGGTGGCCACCGATTGCCTTTCAGAAGGTATCAACCTGCAGCACCTGTTCACGGCAGTGGTTCATTACGATCTGGCCTGGAACCCCACTCGCCACGAGCAGCGCGAAGGCCGCGTTGATCGCTTCGGTCAGCAGGCTGCGGATGTGCGCTGCACCATGCTGTACGGGCAGGACAACCCCGTCGATGGCTTTGTGCTGAACGTCATTCTGCGCAAGGGCGAAACCATCCAGAAAGAACTGGGGGTATTGGTGCCGATGCCGGAAGACGAGGCCCGCATCCATCAGGCACTGGTGAAAGCCGCACTGATGAAGCGCAGCGACAGCCGTCACCCAGTTCAAGGCAGTTTCGATTTTGGCGAAGCCGAACGCATCCTTGCGCCGCTGCAGGCCCAGTGGCAGGACGCACTGGAAAAAGCCAAAGCCAACCGCACCGTATTTGCCCAGCGCCGTATTCGCCCGGATGAAGTGCTGCCCGAGTGGCAAAAGCAGCAAGAAGCACTCGGCACCCAAGCCGATGTGCTTCGCTTTGTGCAAAGCGCCTGCATCCGCCTCAATGCCCCACTGGAACCCACCCGCAAGCAGCATTTCCGCTTTTTGCCGCAGCATTTGCCCGAAGCACTGCGCCAGCGTCTGGCCGATGAAGGCATCAGCAAGCCGCTGCTGCTGAACTTCAACGAACTGCACCGCAGCCACCCGCTGGTCAGTGTGCTGGCGGAACATCTGTTGGAAACCAGCCTGGCCACCGATGGTCAAGGCGCGGCAGTAGGAAATCAAAGTCTGGCCGCGCGCTGCGCTGCCACCCTCACTGATGCGGTCGAGGTGGTCACTACCGTTTACCTGCTGCGCCTGCGCCATCAATTGGGCTATGTGCGCCGTCGCCAGCCCTTCCAGATGATGGCTGAGGAAACCGTGGCCCTGGCGGTAGTTGGTCGCAGCCATCCGCACTGGTTGCAGGGCGAGGACGTGGCGCAACTGTTGGAGTGCACGCCCAGCGGCAACCTGCCGATCGAGACCGTGCAGCGCGAAATTCGCACCGCGCTTGAATTTCTCAACGCTCATCCGCAGCAACTGCAGACGCTTGCCCAGCAGCGTGCCAAAACGCTACTGGTCGATCACCAGCGTGTGCGCGAAGCAGCTCGCGATGTCGGTCAATACAGCGTGAGCGCCTGCTTGCCGGTCGACGTGATGGGCGTGTATGTGCTGCTGCCCGATATGCTGTAACGGGCGGCCACCAGGGATAACAACATGAAGAAACTCCGCAAAACCCAAGCTGTGCTCAAGCTGCCCACCCTTACGCTTGAAGGCGGTCTGTTTCTGCCGGATCAACTGGAAAAAGCCGCACTCGGCAGCGCGCAATGGCAAACCGAAGCCGACTACGGCACGCCCAGGGGACTGAAGCTCAAGGACGACTACAGCCGCGCCTTCCAGATCGCCTGCGCGCAGTGGAAGCACTTTGCTGCCCAACTCGAACGCGCCGATGTCGATGCCGCTGCGCTCACAAACAGATTCGTGCAGGAACTGTTGCGCGATGTATTCGGCTACACCCATTTGCAAACCTGTTCCGGCATCACGCTCGGCGAACGTCACTATCCGGTCAGCCTGCTGGCCGGTAGCGTGCCGGTGGTGGTGGCTCCCCACACGCTGGCCGTGCATGATCCCGATCCGCGTTTTGCCATCTCGGGGTCTGGTAGCCGCAAAAAGTCCGCGTTCATGCTGATGCAGGAATTGCTCAACGCCAGCCCCGATCACCTGTGGGGCATGGCCTGCAATGGCAAAACCCTGCGCCTGGTGCGCGATGCCGCCACGCTGACCCGCCCGAGCTTTCTGGAAATTGACCTGGCCGATCTACTGGGTGGTCAGCGTTATGCCGAGTTCGCCAACGTCTGGCGCGTGCTGCACGCCAGCCGTTCGGTTGCGAGTTCTGCTGGTAAACCCACGGAATGCATCTGGGAGAAATGGCGCGCAGCGGGCCAGGAGGAAGGCACTCGGGTACGGGATGGCCTGCGCCTGGGCGTGACCGATGCCTTGCTGATTCTGGGTGAGGGCTTTATTCAGCACCCGGCCAACGATGCTTTGCGCAGCGCGTTGCACACTGGCGAACTGAGCAAGGACGCCTATTTTCAGCAGTTGCTACGGCTCATCTATCGCCTGATCTTTGTGTTCAGCGTTGAAGAACGCGGTCTGCTGCATCCCAAAGACGACAGCAAGGCCGCCCAAGCCGCGCGCCGCGCTTATACCGAAGGCTACGCCCTGGCCCGCCTGCGCGAGCTGTGCCTGAAACGCCGCGCCCGCAACCGTTTTGATGACCACTGGCAAGCGCTGCGTATCGTTTTCAAAGGCTTGAGCGAGGGTGAACCGCGCCTGGCCTTGCCCGCGCTGGGTGGTTTGTTTGCTACCAGCCAATGCCCGGCGCTGGATGCTGCAAGTCTCGATAACGCACACCTGCTGGCCGCCATGCAAAACCTGCGCTGGGCCAGCCACAAGGGCATATTGGCTCCTGTGGACTATCGCAATATGGGCCCGGAAGAGCTGGGCAGTGTGTACGAAAGCCTGCTGGAGTTGGTGCCGGAAATCGATCTGCTTGCGCGCCGCTTTGGCTTTATTGGCTTGTCTTCCTCCCCTCGCCCAGCGGGAGAGGGGCCGGGGGTGAGGGCGGTCGGCTCAGATGCAACCGTCAAAGGCAACGCCCGCAAACTGAGCGGCAGTTACTACACGCCCGATGCGCTGGTGCAGGAACTGATCAAGTCTGCGCTTGACCCTGTTATCGAGCAACGCATCGCCGCGCAGCCTGAATCCCCGGTTGATGCACTGCTGGCTATCCGTGTGATCGACCCCGCGTGCGGCAGCGGTCACTTCCTGTTGGCCGCCGCGCGCCGTCTTGCTGAAAGGCTTGCGCAACTGCGTGCAATCGATGGCGAGCAGACCGAACAGGATTTCCGTCATGCCCTGCGTGAAGTGGTGAGCCGCTGCATTTTTGGCGTGGACCGCAACCCCATGGCTATCGAGCTGGCCCGTACCGCACTGTGGCTGGAGGGTTTTGCAGAAGACCGGCCGCTGGGTTTCCTCGATCACCACTTGCAAGTGGGCGATGCGCTATTGGGGCTGACTGACCTTAAGGCGCTGGAATTGGGCATTGCCAAAGATGCTTTTAAAGCGCTTTCCGGTGATGACAAGGAGGTTTGCAAGCGCCTTGTCAAGGCCAACGCTGCCGCGCTGAAAGATCTGGAGAAAAAGCGCAAAGCCCGCGCTTTCGGTCAACTGGATGTGGTCAGCAGTCAGGACAGTGGACTGAAGCCTTTGCAGGCATTGGAAGCCTTGCCAGAAAACAGCACTCAGGAGATCGCCGCTAAGGAAGCTGCCTATCGCGCGTTTCTGGAACAGGCCAAAACCAGCCGCCTGGCGCATGCGGCTGATCTGCTGGTGGGTGCCTATCTGCTGCCTAAAAAACTCCCCTCGCCCTTGGGGAGAGGGGCTGGGGGTGAGGGCGGTATTCCCACCAGCGCCACGCTCTATCTCACCTTGCTGGGCGATACCTTACCCGCCGCGCAACGGGGCGCACTGGCCGCAGCACAAGCTGCTTGTGCCGAGGCGCGCGTACTGCATTGGCCCTTGGCGTTTCCGCAGGTGTTCGCCGCTGGCGGTTTTGATTGCGTGCTGGGCAACCCGCCGTGGGAGCGCATCAAGCTGCAAGAAGAAGAGTTCTTCGCCACCCGCCATCGTGATGTGGCTGAGGCCAAGAACAAAGCGGAGCGCAGTCAGCGCATTCAGTGGTTGGCTGAAGGCATGCTGGCCAAACATCTGTGCCCGCAGTTGGAACATGCACCGCATGAATGCGAGGCTGAGCAGCGCCTGTACGCTGAATTCATCAGTGCGCGCCGCACGGCAGAAGCGGCCAGTGTATTTGCCCATGTCAAAGGTGAAGAGGGCGGGCGTTATCCGTTAACCGGCATCGGTGATGTGAATACCTACGCGCTGTTTGCCGAAACTATCAGCCAGATCACGCATGTGACTGGGCGTGCAGGGTTCATTGTGCCGACCGGCATCGCAACCGATGACAGCACCAAAGCGTTTTTTGGCCACATCACCCAAAGCGGCCAATTGGTCAATCTGTTCGATATCGAGAACCGCGACAAGCTGTTCGCTGCGGTGGACAGCCGCATGAAGTTCTGCCTGCTCACCCTTGGCCCGGCTGAGCGAGCCGAATTTGTCTGTTTCGCCACCCAAGTCAGCCAACTGGCCGACCCGCGTCGCCGCTTCAGCCTGACGCCGGCGGAATTCCGCCTG
>DAITNL010000021.1:0-26867 GCA_036834665.1 Candidatus Competibacteraceae bacterium
CCCTGCGCGATTGCGGAGCGCTGGCGCGCATCTTTCCTGAACTGGACCGCCTGTTCGGTGTGCCGCAGCCGCCGGCACATCACCCGGAAGTCGATACCGGTGTGCATACCCTGATGGCGCTGGCACAGGCAGTGCGGCTGGGCGCTGATCCGGTGACCCGTTTCGCGGTGCTGATGCACGATCTGGGCAAGGGCACCACTCCGCCCGAAGAGTGGCCACGCCATCTGACCCATGAGCAGCGCGGCGCCGAGCTGGTGCGCGTACTCAGCCAGCGCTTGCGCGTGCCCAACATGTACCGGGAACTGGGCGTGCTCACCGCCCGCTATCACACCCACGCCCACCGGGCCCTGGAATTGCGCCCGAAAACCCTGCTCAACCTGTTGCAGGGGCTGGACGCGCTGCGCAAGCCGCAACGTTTTGAGCAATTCCTGTTGGCCTGCGAGGCGGACGCCCGGGGCCGGCTGGGGCTGGAAGAACGCGCTTATCCGCAGGCGGAACTGCTAAGGCAGGTGCAACACGCCGCCGCACATGTAGCGGCGCGCACCCTGGTGGCGCAGGGCCTGAGCGGACTGGCGCTGGTCGAGGCGCTGTTTCAGGCCCGGCTGGCGGCGATTACCACAGCACGGCGGGCCTTTGCACCTGCCAGCGCGTGAAACGCCAGTTGTTCTATTGCTCAGGCAACGCGGCCGCCATCGCTCCACCCGGCAATGCCGCAATGCTGCAATCCTTCAGCTCCACACCGCTCAAGCCCAGACGCAAGGCCTCGCGGGCCAGCCAGGTCAGCTTGGCTGCGGCAACAGCATGGCTCAGCCCGGCGGCGCGGACATTGGAAATGCAGTTGCGCTCCGCGTTCTGCCGCCCGGCCTGCGGCGCGAAGGTCAGGTAAATGCCAAGACTGTCGGGCGCGCTCAGCCCGGGCCGCTCGCCAAGCAGGATCACCGCCAGACGTGCACCCAGGGTTTCACCCACCGCATCTGCCAGTGCCACCCGCGCCTGGCGTGCCAGAAACACGCTCGGACAGACCGCAATACCCGCCGCCGCCAGCCGCGGCAAGGCTTCCGCCAGCAGCGGCAGGGCCTGTCCGGCTACAGCGATAGCCGACAGTCCGTCGCCAATCACAAAAACCAGTTCGCCACTGCCGGCCGGCGTGCCGCGCAGCGCCGCCACGCGCGCCTGCGATGGCGCATCAAGCAGGCGGCCCTGATCGGGCCGCTTCAGATAGGCCGCGCGATCGGCCGCCTGGCTGTGCAGCTCGACCGCGTTGCATCCCAGCGCACGCAGGCCCTCGGCCAGCGGTGCAAAATCCAGGGGTTGCAGCACGGCATCGCGCGCCTGGGCATGAGCGAGCTGGAAACGCAGCACTTCATCAACCGGCACGGCATGTCCGGCACGCCCAAGAGCGATGCGCGCGGTGGTGAAGCGGCGCAGGGATTGCCAGGGATCCGCGTTCATGCCGCCTCCGCGAGATAGCCGAGCAGGGGACTAGCCGGACTGGGCGCGGCCAAACGTCCATCCGCACTGAGGATGCCCAACCGCTGCAGCCAGTCTTCAAACTCCGGCGCCGGGCGCAGACCGAGCACCGCGCGCAGATAAGCGGCATCATGAAACGAGGTGCTTTGGTAATTGAGCATAATGTCGTCGGCACCCGGCACGCCCATGATGAAATTGACCCCGGCGACACCGAGCAGGGTCAGCAGGGTATCCATGTCGTTCTGATCGGCCTCGGCGTGGTTGGTGTAGCAGATATCCACGCCCATCGGCAGGCCGAGCAGCTTGCCGCAGCAGTGATCCTCCAGACCGGCGCGCATGATCTGCTTGCCATCGTAGAGGTATTCGGGACCGATGAAACCGACCACGCTGTTGACCAGCAGCGGCTCGAAACGCCGGGCGACCGCATAGGCGCGTACCTCGCAGGTCTGCTGGTCGAGACCGTGATGGGCTTCGGCGGACAGCGCACTGCCCTGGCCGGTCTCGAAGTACATCACGTTATCGCCCAGCGTGCCGCGGCGCAGACTCCGCGCCGCATCCAGCGCTTCCTGCAGCACGGCCAGCGAAATGCCAAAGCTCCGATTGGCGGCCTCGGTACCGGCGATGGATTGAAACACCAGGTCCAGCGGCGCGGCCGGTTCCTGTTCGAGAATCCGCAACTGCGTGGTGACATGGGCCAGCACGCAGCTTTGCATGGGAATCTGATAGGCCTGCCGCAAATCGTCGAGCAGGCCGAGCAGGGTGCGCGTGGCAGCGGGGCTGTCGCTGGCCGGATTGATGCCGATCACCGCATCGCCGCTGGCCTGGAGCAGGCCATCCAGCACCGCTGCCAGGATACCGCGTGGATCGTCGGTGGGATGATTGGGCTGCAGGCGGGTGGCAAGCCGTCCCGGCAGGCCGATCGTGGTGCGAAACCGGGTCAGCACCCGGCATTTACGCGCCACCGCGATCAGATCCTGATTGCGCATCAGTTTCGACACTGCAGCGACCATTTCCGGGGTCAGGCCGGGCGCCAGCGCCGCCAAGGCTGCTGTATCCGCCAGCGGACCCAGCAGCCAGTCACGCAGTTCGCCCACACTCAGGCCCGCTACTGGCGCGAAGGCCGCAGCATCGTGGCTGTCCAGAATCAGCCGGGTCACCTCGTCATCCTCGTAGGGCACCAGCGGCTGTTCGAGAAAATGGCGCAGCGGAACCTCGGCCAGCGCCAGACAGGCCGCTGCCCGTTCCTCGGCGCAACTGGCTGCCACACCCGCCAGTTGATCACCGGAACGCTCCGGCGAGGCCCGTGCCAGCAAAGTTTGCAAATCAGCGAAGCGGTAGCGGCGAATGCCAACGGCATGCATGTACATCGGCGACAGCTCCTGACACACACCCCTCTCCAGACGTGGAGAGGGGGATTGCTCGTGATGAGGGACTGTTCAGGCTTCGGCGTCGGCCAGCGCTGGGCGCAACGGCGCAGCGGCCGCTTCACCCTTGGCCAGCGCGAACTCCTCTTCCGGCGACAGCACCAGGCGATGGCGACCCAGCAGGGCAAAGTAGAGAATGCCCGCCGCGTACCAGGCCGCCGCACCCATAACGCCGGCACGATAGACCGGATCGGCTAGCTGCATGCACAGGGTCACGCTGGCGATCAGCAGCACCAGCCAGGCGCCGGTTTCACCCAGTGGACTGACAAAGGGCCGCGGAATATGCGGCAGACGCCGGCGCAGCAGGATGAAGGACACCGCCTGGAAGCCATAGGAGATCATCGCGCCGAACACCGCCATGTTGAGCAGCGTACCGCCAATCACCGCCGCGCCCGCTTCGCCGCCGGCCACCACCCAGATCACCAGCATCACCGCCAACCCCATCAGCGCCCCGGTGATCAGCGCCACATGCGGCGTCTGCCGCGTGCCGTGGGTCAGCGACAGGAAGCGTGGAAAATAGCCGGCCCGCGACAGCGAGTAAATCTGCCGGCCAAAGGCGAAGATGATGGTGTGAAAACTGGCAATCAGGCCGATCACCGCCAGCAAAGCCAGCACGCTGGCATAGTCGCCAAAGGTGACGCGGAAACCATCCAGCAGCGGCTCGGCAGCAGTGCTCAGGTAAAAGGCGCCGCTGGCCCCGTCCTTGCCAACCGCGATACCCGAGTTCAGGAACAGCACCATGAAGGCCGAGAACAGCAGGGTGGCAATACCCAGCAGCAGACCGCGCGGCATGTCGCGCACTGGATCATGCGATTCCTCGGCGGCCAGCGGCAATTGCTCAATCGCCAGGAACAGCCACACCGCGAACGGCATCGCCGCCAGAATGCCCTTGATACCAAAAGGCAGGAATTCGCCGCCCCCGTTGGCCAATTCCACCGGTGCGCCATCGGCCCCAACGCCAATATTCAGCGCCCAGCGCGACAGATCAAGGTGCGGAATGGCGCTGATCCAGAACACCGCCAATACCGCCAGCGCCAGCAGCGTCACCACCAGCGACACCCGGAACGACAGTTCCACGCCCACCAGATTCAGGCCGACAAACAGAGTGTAGCCGGCCAGCCACCACAGCGGTTGCCATTCCGGCGGCGTAGCAAAGATGCTTTGCAGATAGGACCCGATGAAGAACACAATCACCGCCGGCGTCAGCACGTATTCCATGTTCTCAGCCAGCCCGGTGACAAAGCCGCCCCACGGTCCCATCGCCGAGCGGGCGAAGGAATAGGCGCCGCCGGTATGCGGCAGCGCCGGCGACATTTCCGCCAGGCTGAAACTCAGCGCCACATACATCGCGCCAATGATCAGCGCGGCGATCAGCAGGCCGCCAAAGCCACCGCTGGCCAGGCCCAGATTCCAGCCCGAGAAATGCCCCGAGATCACCGCGCCCACGCCCAGCGCCCACAAGGACCATACGCCCGCGTAACGGCGCAATTGGCGGCGGGCAAAATACCCGTCGTCGACCTGCTCGTAGCGGACACTGCCGACCTGCTGTTTTTCCGTAGCCATCGCCTACCCCGAATGGTTGAAGACATCAGGATGTGGCGCGATGCAGCATGTGTGCCGCATGCGAGAATTGGCCAACGGGCAGGCTTTTAGGCGCTTTTGCCATGCGCTGCATGCGCCAGCCACGCGCCGTCGCGGTGCGACCGGGACCGGGCATGCACCCGCTTGGTTTTCAAACCCAGTCGCCCCACAGTGCCTGCAAGGCCGCCAGGGCTGCCAGGCCAGCGGTCTCGGTGCGCAATACCCGTGGCCCGAGACGCACGCCGCTGAACCCGGCAGCGCGCGCCCGATTGATTTCCGCCGCATCCAGACCGCCTTCGGGACCGATCAACAGAGTCACCGCGCCCGCAGGCGGCGTCAGGGTCCGCAAGCCCTGTTCAGCCAGCGGATCGAGCAGCAGGCGCAGACCCGGTTCAGCCGCCAGGCGCAGCCAATCATCCAGCGGCAGCGGTGGCCGCAGTTCCGGCAGGCGATTGCGCCCGCACTGCTCGCAGGCGCTGACGACAATGCCGCGCCAATGCTGAATGCGCCGCTCCAGCCGCTCGCCCTGCAAATCGACTCCGCCGCGACCGGTGAACACCGGCTGGAAGACCGCCACGCCCAGCTCGACCGCTTTTTGCAGAATGAAATCGGTTTTTTCACCCCGGGCGACACCCTGCACCAGCACCACCCGCAGCGGCGATTCCACATCCTCCGGCAGCGCCTCAGCCACCTCGGCCCAGGCCGCACGCTTGCCGATGTCCACCAGCCTTGCCGCACAGGCCGCGCCCTGGCCATCGAACAGCCGCAGCGGCGCGCCGACGTTCAGGCGCAGCACGCGCACGGCATGATTGAATGCGCGCTCATCCAGTGCCACGGTCGCGCCACGGGTCAGTGGTTGAGGCAGGTAAATTCGGGGGATACGCATCAGCGGGCTCCTCGGTCGCTCTCACGGACAATGCCGCCAAGCATCGCCACGGCAGCGCCGCGAATCAATCTCTATCCTTACTTCATTCCTGCAACTTGCCTGGGAGCACTGCGATGGGCATGACCCTGTGGATTCAAACCCTGGATGATCGCGATTACGCGCAGGACAGTGACGACTACAGCCTGCTGTACCGCTACACCGAACCCCTGGATGCGCTGTGCGCTACGCTCGGCATGGCGCCGCTCTCCAGCTTTTTCGACGACAGCGATCTGCTGTTCAACTTCACCGAACCGGACGATGAAGAGGACGCCAGCGAACTGGATCCGGAAACCGGTCTGGGTTACGGCATCGACGACATGGCCTGGTTCGACGCCGCCGCCGGTCTGGCCACCCTGCGCGCGCTGCGCCAGCATCTGATCACAGCCGAGCTGCCCGACATTCCGATCGGTGATCAGATTGATCTGCTCGAAGAACTCAATAGCGGTATCCAGCGACTGGAGGCCGCGGCGCAGCGCAATGCCCGTTTCCACCTCGCCCTGATCGAATGAGCCAGCGCGCGCGAAGCACCGGCTTGGCCGCGCAATTCTGGTAAGCTGCGCGAAAACCGCGCTACCCGGTCTACCGATGCTCACGATCGCCACCTGGAACGTCAACTCCCTGAATGTGCGCCTGCCGCAGGTGCTGGACTGGCTGCGCGACCAGCAGCCCGACATCCTGGCCCTGCAGGAAACCAAGCTCAGCGATGCCGATTTCCCGACCCTGGCGATCGCCAATGCCGGTTATCAGGCGGTGTTCGCCGGGCAGAAGACCTACAACGGCGTGGCGATTCTCAGCCGTTCGCCGGCCAGCGCAATCGTCACGGATCTGCCCGGACTGCACGATCCGCAGCGGCGGGTGCTGGGCGCAACCGTCGCCGGGGTGCGCGTGCTGAACCTGTATGTGCCCAACGGCCAGGCGGTCGGCTCCGACAAATACGCCTACAAGCTGGCCTGGCTGGAGAAATTACACGACTGGCTGCGCACCGAACGGGCCGCCTATCCACAGCTGGTGGCGCTGGGCGATTTCAATATCGCCCCGGAAGATCGCGATGTGCATGATCCCGCCGCCTGGACCGGGCAAATACTGTGCAGCGCGCGCGAACGGGCTGCATTCCAGCGCCTGCTCGATCTGGGCCTGCGCGACAGCTTCCGCCTGTTCGAGCAGGAGGAACGCAGCTTCAGTTGGTGGGATTACCGCGCCGCCGCCTTTCGTCGCAACCTCGGTTTGCGCATCGATCACATTCTGGCCAGTCCAGCGCTGGCGGAGACCTGTACCGCCTGCACGGTGGACAAGGCGCCACGACGACTGGAACGCCCATCCGATCACGCTCCAGTGATCGCCCGTTTCAACCTTGACCCGACCTGAACGAGCCTCCCATGGAACATCGCCCCCGCAACATCCTGGTGACCGGCGGCGCCGGCTTCATCGGCTGCAATTTCGTCCGCCACCTGCTGGCCAGCGACCCCGCCGCGCGCGTCGTCACTCTCGATCTGCTCACCTATGCCGGCTCGCTGGACAACCTGCGCGCACTGCCTGACCCGGCCCGGCATACCTTCGTCCAGGGCGACATCTGCGACCGGGCGCTGATCGAACGCCTGCTGCGCGAGCACCAGATCGACACCATCGCCCACTTCGCCGCCGAGAGCCACGTCGATCGTTCCATCAGCGGCCCGGCAGCCTTCGTGCAAACCAATCTGGTTGGCACCTTTACCCTGCTCGATGCGGCGCGGCAATTCTGGCTGGATGGCAGCGACCGGGCCACGCAGTGCCGTTTCCACCATATCTCCACCGATGAGGTCTACGGCACGCTGCAGGCCGATGATCCACCCTTTACCGAAACCACGCCCTACGCGCCCAATTCGCCCTACTCCGCCTCCAAGGCCGGTTCCGATCATCTGGTGCGCGCCTATTTCCATACCTACGGCCTGCCGGTGGTCACCACCAACTGCTCCAACAATTACGGTCCGTTCCAGCACGGCGAGAAATTCATTCCCACGGTGATCCGTTCCTGCCTACTGCAAAAGCCAATCCCGGTCTACGGCAATGGCAGCAACATCCGCGACTGGCTGTATGTCGAGGACCATTGCCGGGGCATCGACGCGGTGATTCGGCGCGGCACGCTCGGCGAGACCTACAACATCGGCGGCTGTAACGAATGGGCCAATATCGACATCGCCCGGCTGATCTGCCAGTTGCTCGACCTGCGCCGCCCCGCACAGGCGCCCCATGAGCAACTGATCAGCTTTGTCACCGACCGTCCCGGCCACGATTGGCGCTATGCCATCGATGCCGACAAGATGGCGCGGGCGCTGGACTGGCGGCCCCTGGAAACCTTCCAGACCGGCATTGCCAAGACCGTGGACTGGTATCTGGCCCAGCACGCCAGCGATCCGGCCTGGGGCGGCATGGCCGGAGCCTGAGCCCAATGAACCACCTGCGCATTGGCCGCTGGTCGGTGATCATCGGCGTCATCTTCACAATCATCGGCCTGGTGGGCGGTTTTGGCGTCATGTTCGCCGGTGCCCAAGGCAAGGTGTTGAACCTGTTGGCCCTGGCGCCGGTCGGCATGCTGCTGGCCTTCTTCGGCGCAATCCTCGTGGTCCTGACCGAACCGCGCAGCGTCGCGCCCCCGACCGAACCCACGCCACCACCGGCCCCTGATCCCTGCGAACCCGGCGAAACGAAATCATGACCCATCCCGCCTTTCAGCACCTGCGCAGCCATCCCGTTCCCGCTCTGCGGCTGGAGTTTCAGGAATACCGCCATATCGCCACCGGCGCCCGGCATTTGCACCTGGCCGCCGATGACCCGCACAACGCCTTCATGGTGGCCTTCCTGACCGTGCCGCAGGATTCGACCGGGGTGGCGCATATTCTCGAACACACCTCGCTGTGCGGCAGCCGGCGCTATCCGGTGCGCGATCCATTTTTCATGATGATCCGCCGCTCGCTGAACACCTTCATGAATGCCTTCACCAGCAGCGACTGGACCGCCTACCCCTTCGCCAGCCAGAACC
Organism: Candidatus Competibacteraceae bacterium; assembly: GCA_036834665.1. GTDB lineage: Bacteria > Pseudomonadota > Gammaproteobacteria > Competibacterales > Competibacteraceae > RXIX01. The sequence continues at coordinate 8,417 of DAITNL010000021.1, forward strand.
GCAAGGACTTTAACAACCTGCTCGACGTTTACCTGGACGCGACCTTTTTCCCGTTGCTCGACGCGCGCGACTTCGCCCAGGAAGGCCATCGAGTGGAATTCGCCAAGCCTGACGATCCCGGCTCCGAACTGGTGTTCAAGGGCGTGGTGTTCAACGAAATGAAGGGCGCGCTCAGTTCTCCGGTGCAGCGTCTCGGTCAGGAACTGCAAAGCCGGCTGTTCCCGACCACCACCTATCACTACAACAGCGGCGGCGATCCAGCGGCGATTCCCGATCTGAGCCATGCGCAACTGTGCGCCTTTCACGCCCGCCACTATCACCCCTCGAATGCCCTGTTCCTGACCTATGGCGACATTCCCGCCGCCACGCACCAGGAGCGTTTCGAGGCACAGGCGCTCAATCAGTTTCAGGCGCTGCCGCTTGATCTGGCCATCCCCGCCGAACGTCGCTATGCCGCGCCGCTCAGCGACCGGATCCACTATGCCGTGGACGGCAGCGATGACCTCGATGGGCAGACCCATATCGTGCTCGGCTGGCTGCTAGGCCCGATCACCGATCCGCTGGCCACGCTGCGCGCGCGCCTGCTCAGCGATGTGCTGCTCGATAACAGTAGCTCGCCGCTGCGCCATGCCCTGGAAACCTCGGATCTGGGCGTTGCGCCCTCGCCGCTGTGCGGTTTCGACACCGCCACCCGTGAAGCCACCTTTGTCTGCGGTCTGGAAGGCGCCGATCCCGAACATGCCGAAGCGCTTGAACAGCAGGTCTTCGCGGTGCTGGAACAGGTCGCCCGTGACGGCGTGCCCCAGGAGGCGGTGGATGCAGCCCTGCATCAACTGGAACTGAGCGAGCGCGAGATCACCGGCGACGGTTTCCCCTATGGGCTGCGCCTGCTGATGGAAGCGCTGACCCCGGCAATCCATGGCGGCGATCCGCTGGCGGCGCTGGACAGCGATCCGCTGCTGGAACAGTTGCGCGCCGAAAGCCGCGCCGCCGATTTCATTCCGCGTCTGGTGCGCGAACTGCTGCTCGACAATCCGCATCGGGTACGCCTGACCATGGCGCCCGATCCCGGTCTGAGCGCCCAGCAGGCGGCAGCGGAACGGGAACGGCTCGCGGCCCTCAAAGCCACGCTCAGCGCCGCCGATCAGGCGCGCATCGTGGAGCAGGCGCGCGCGCTGGTCGAACGCCAGCAACGCCAGGATGATCCCGAACTGCTGCCCAAGGTCGGCCTGGAGGATGTGCCAGCGGAACTGAAAATCGCTGAGGGCGCGACCCGGCCGCTGGGCCCGGTTCCGGCCACCTGGTATGCCCAGGGCACCAACGGCATGGTCTACCTGCAGGCGATTCTCGACCTGCCGGCGCTGGACGCCGATGAACTGGACCTGCTGCCGCTGCTGTGCGCCTGCCTGAGCGAGGTCGGCAGCGCTGGACGCGATTATCGCGCTACCCAGGCACGGCAGGCAGCGGTGACTGGCGGCCTGAGCGCCCGCGCCAACGTGCGGGGCGGCGTCGATGACGTGCGCCAGGCCAGGGGTGTGCTGGTGGTCGCCGGCAAGGCGCTGGCCCGCAATCAGGCCGCCCTGGCGGAACTGCTCTGGCAGACCCTGCACGAACCGCGCTTTGACGAATTGCCGCGCCTGCGCGAACTGGTCGCGCAACTGCGCGCCCAGCGCGAGGAAGGCATTACCGATCACGGTCACCTGCTGGCACTGGCCGCTGCGACCGCCGGCCTCAGCCCGGTGGCCGCGCTCAATCAGCGCTGGGAGGGCCTGGAGGGCCTGCAGCGGCTCAAGGCCCTGGACGATGCCCTGGACGATGCCGGCGCACTGGCGGCCTTCGCCGCACAACTGGCGCAACTACACGCACGGCTGTGCGCAGCGCCCCGGCAACTGCTGGTGGTCAGCGAGGCCGAGCGGCAGGCGGAGATCACCAACGCGCTGAGCAGCCACTGGCAGGCTGGCCCGGTGACCGCAGTAGCGCCGTTCCTGCTCGACGCTCCGCCCGCGCCACCCATGCACCAGGGCTTCAGCGTCAACACCCAGGTCAACTTCTGCGCCAAGGCTTATCCCACCGTCGCGCCCAACCATCCCGACGCGCCGGCCCTGCAGGTGCTCGGCGACTTCCTGCGCAATGGCTACCTGCACCGGGCCATCCGCGAACAGGGCGGTGCCTACGGTGGCGGTGCCGGCTATCACCCGGACAGCGGCGCGTTCCGCTTCTATTCCTACCGCGACCCGCGCCTGGACCAGACTCTGGCCGATTTCGACCGAGCGCTGGACTGGCTGCAGCAGCATGATCACCCGGCGCACACCCTGGAAGAAGCGATCCTGGGTGTAGTCGCCGCCATCGACAAACCCGGCTCACCGGCTGGCGAAGCGATCAGCGCCTTTTTCGGCAGCCTGTTCGGCCGCAGCCCGCAACAGCGCCGCGCCTACCGGCAGCGCATTCTGGCGGTGACGCTGGCTGATCTGCAGCGGGTCGCCGCGACCTATCTGCACCCGGAGCGGGCCTGCTGCGCGGTGCTGAGCAATGCGCGCACCCTCGGCGAACGGGACGGATGGACCATCACCAGCATTTAAGCCTGTAAGCCTGTAAGCCTGTCAGCCTGACGGAGCGATACTCATGGAAATCTTCGTCTACCACACACCCGATCAGGTCCCGGACCTGAGCGGCAAGGCGCGCAAGGGCGGCCTGACCCTCGACATGCCAGCCTGCGCCATCGTCATCGACGTGCTGCGCGCCACCACCACCATGGCCACCGCGCTGGAATCGGGCGCGGACGGCATCCAGGTCTTCGACGACATCGATGCCCTGTTCCGCGCCAGCGCGCGCTGGCCGGCGGAACGGCGGCTGCTGGCCGGCGAACGCGGCGGTGAACAGATCGAGGGCTTCGATCTGGGCAACTCGCCGGCGGAATGCACCCCGGCACGGGTTGCCGGCAAACGCCTGTTCATGAGCACCACCAACGGCACCCGCGCCCTGGAACGGGTGCAGCGCGTGCCGATCCTGCTCACCGCCGCCCTGACCAACCGCGCCGCGGTGGTGCGTTACCTGCTCCAGGAACAGCCGCACACAGTATGGATCGTCGCTGCCGGCTGGCGTGGGGGCTTCTCGCTGGAGGACACTATTTGCGCCGGGGCGATTGCCCATGCCCTCAGCGTCGAACGCGACAGCGACTGCGCCGGCGACGATGAGGCGATTGCCGCCATGGCGCTGTTCGAACAGTGGCAAAGCCGGCTGCCGCAGTTGCTGCGCTACGCCCACCACGGGCGCGGCCTGGCGGCGCTGGGCTGCGATGCCGATCTCGACTACTGCGCGCGTCTCGACAGCGTCAAGGTCGTGCCGCTGCAGGTCGCGCCGGGCCTGCTGCAGGCCGCGCCACTGGATTGAGCGGCGGCTGGCGTGATGCTTGCGCTTGACAAGCCGACCCTTCCTGATCCTGCCTCTATCGCCCTTGGGAGATCCTTCATGCGCATGCTGCCTGCCACCCGCCACACCCTGTTCCTGACCCTGCTGCTCGGTCTGAGCAGCGCCGCTCATGCTCATCCGCAGGATTGGGCGCATCTGGATTTTGCCAGCGGTCTCGGTCATCCGTTGAGCGGCCTTGATCACCTGCTGGCCATGTTCGCGGTCGGGCTGTGGGCGGCGCAACAGGGTGGCGCAGCGCTGTGGCGCGTGCCGCTGAGTTTTGTCCTACTGATGGCAGCCGGTGGCCTGCTGGCCTGGATGGGCGTGCCGCTGCCGATGCTGGAGCCGGGCATTGCCGCCTCGGTGCTGGTGCTGGGCCTGCTGGTGGCGCTGGCGGCGCGGCTGCCGCTGTCTGCGAGTCTGCTGCTGGTAGGCGGATTCGCCCTGTGCCATGGCTACGCCCATGGGGCAGAAATGGCCAGCGATGCCAGCCTGCTGCGCTATGGCTTGGGCGTGCTGCTGGTGACTGCGGCCCTGCATGCTGCCGGCATCGGCTGTGCCCGCGTGTTGCATCAGAGCCTGGTGCTGCGCCTGGGCGGAGCAGCGATCGCCGCCAGCGGTTTGCTGCTGCTCAGCGCCTGATTAAGGCGCGCAAGGGCGATCGACCGGTCGCCCCTGCGCAGCGGAACATGGTCCCGGCAGACCCTCAATCCGGCCGCGCCATCTTCACCACCTTGATCATGTTGGTGCCGCCGGACACACCAACCGGCACCCCGGCACTGAACACCACGATTTCCCCTTCGCGCGCCATACCCTTGTTCAGCAGGAACTCGGTCGCTGAACTGAGCAGGTCATCCACCGAATAGGTCGCGCCCAATTGCAGCGGCTCCACGCCCCAGACCAGCGCCAGCTTGCGCAGGGTAGCCGGCTTGGGACTGAAGGCGATCAGCGGCATCAGCGGCCGGAACTTGGCCAGACCCAGCACGCTTGCCCCACTGTTGGTGAAACTGACCAGATAACGGGCACACACCTTGCCGGCCAGATCCATGGTGGTGAAGTGCACCGCATCCTCGATGCGCAGACAGGCATGGGCGCGCAATTCCTGCTGGCTCATGACGTTGCCGCGCACCACATTGCGGAAGACCTCGCTGGTTTCCACGGTCAGGGCGATATTCTTCATCATTCGCACCGCCTCGATCGGGTATTGGCCGGCAGCGGTCTCGGCGGACAGCATCACCGCGTCGCTGCCATCGAGAATGGCATTGGCGACATCGTTGGCCTCGGCGCGGGTCGGACGCGGGTTGTTGATCATCGACTCGAGCATCTGCGTGGCGGTGATCACCGGCTTACCCGCGTTATTGCACTTCTGGATCAGGGTTTTCTGCATGATCGGCACGTCCTGCGGCGAGGTCTCCACACCCAGGTCGCCGCGCGCCACCATGATCGCATCGGCCACGGCAATGATGGCGTCGATGTCGCGAAAGGCTTCAGGTTTCTCGATCTTGGCGATGATCGGAATCTTGCGGCCATGCGTGGTCAGCATGATGTCGATCAGTTCCTTGACATCGCCGGCCTCACGCACGAAGGACAGCGCGACATAATCCAGGCCGTGATCATAGGCGAACTGCAAATCGCGCCGATCCTTGTCGGTGATCGCGGAAATATTCAGCTTGATATTGGGCAGATTGACGCCCTTGCGCGGCTTGAGGCGACCGCCGTTGATCACCCGGGTCGCAATCTCGTGGCCCTCGATGCGCTCCACGGTCAGCTCGAACAGGCCATCATCGATGAGAATCCGATCACCGGCCTTGACCTCCTCGTGCAGGCTGCGATGGTCAATCGCCACCTTCTTCACCCCATCGTGAACCCCACCGATCAGTTCATCGGTACTCAGCACCAGGGTTTCGCCGGCCACCACTTCAAGCGCATCGCCTTCGAGCTGGCCGAGACGGATCTTCGGTCCCTGCAGATCCTGAAAAATGGCGATGTGCCGGTTCAAGCGCTCGGCGGCCTCACGCACCAGCCGCACCGACTGCGCGTGATCATCGAAGCTACCGTGGGAAAAATTGAGCCGGATCACATCCGCGCCTTCCCGCAGCAGACGCTCGATCGTCTCGGCGTTACGGGAATTAGGTCCCAGGGTCGCTACGATCTTGGTGAATTTCATCGGTTTTGCCATGCTTGCTCTCGCTCCTGGCCGAATTCGCTTAAAAACCAAACCAATCAAACGGTTATTTTTGTTTTTCAAGCGCGAGTGTAACGGTTCACGCAACGGATGACCATTTTCCAGTCACCAGACGGCAATCGGCGCCAGCCGGTTTAAACTAGCGCCCGCATCGACCCGAACCTACCGCGAGGTTTTGCAATGGCTGACGTTTTTACCCGCATCCTCGGAATTGAGCTGCCCGACACGCTGCGTTGCGACGACTCCGGCAAGAATGCCGCCTTTAGCATCGGTTTCCGCAGCGACGGGCCGATCCCCTTCCCGCAGCTGATCCTGCACACCAGCAGCGGCGCGCAGTTGCTCAAGGGTGACGCGCTGAGCTTCGAAATCCACGGCAGCGACTACCTGTACCACGCCAGCGTCCCGGCCGGGTTGCTGTGGCCGGGCGAGATCACCGTGCAGGCGGAAGGCTGCCGCAAGGCTGATATTCGCCAGGCCGGCGGCGAGGACTGGATCAAGGCCTTTGAGCGGCTGCGCATCCTGCCCGGCGCTCAGGCCCAGCCGGTGATCCAGTTGGCAAATGGTCCGGGTGGAACGCCGGTCAAGCTGTACTTCGGCATCCACAAGCACATGCACCAGCCCTACTACAACACCACCGATCGCCAGTACTGGGATGGCGAGAAGGACGGCATCTTTGGTGCCCGGGGCGGCCCCTACACCCACTTCATCCCCACTGCCGCGCGCCAGTACATCAGTGGCAATCTGCCGCACGCGGGCCTGTCGACCAGCTGGAGCGGCTCGCTGATCGAACAGCTCGACCGCTGCGCCGCCGAAGGTCTGTGCGGCGGCCGCTTCGCCGGTTGGAATCAGGAACTGCGCGCCATCGCTCAGGAAAAAACTGCACTTGGTCACCCACGGGTTGATTTCAGTGCCTTTGGCTTTTTCCATCCGCTGATGCCGCTGATCCCCGAGCGCGATATCGTCCGGCAGATCGAGTGGCATCGCGGCATTATCCACGCCGCCTTTGGCGTCGAAGCGTCCCGGGTGCTGTTTCCGCCCGAAACCGCCTTTCATGTGCGCATGATTCCGGCCCTGAACCGGGCTGGGGTGCGTGCGGTGATCTATGACTCAATCCACCGCTTCCGCGCCTGTCAGGATTATCCCTACGCCGGTATCAACGAAGGCATGCTGCCGCCCAATCGCGCCGAGCAGCTCAATCCAGCAGTCGATGACTGGCTGCAACTGCGCAACATCTGGGCCGGTTCACAGATTTCGCCGCGCCTGCTGCGCCCGGAATATGTGCAATACGAAGACCCCGATGGCCAGTTCCACCAGATCATCGCCGTACCCGCTGAGCGCTATATCGGCAACGAAGATGCCCGGGGGGGGTTCGGCGCGCTGCAATATCCGGACGTGCTCGGCCAGGTTTACAACCGCATCGTCGACACCGGCAACTTCGATCCCCAGCATCCGCCGTTCTTCCTGCTGCATTCCGATGGCGACAACCACGGCGGCGGCGCCGATAGCTACTACAACCACAACACCGGGCAACTGGTGCAGTGGCTGCAGGGCGATCCGCGCTTCGAGCTGACCACGGTGAATGACTATCTCGACCGCTTCCCGCCCGATCCGGCGCGCGCGGCACACATCGAACCCGGCTCCTGGAGCGGCGCCGACAATGGCGATCCGCAGTTCATGAAGTGGTTCAGCCGCTACGATCAGCCCTACTCGCCCGATCTCAATTCCTGGGCGGTGCTGACCGCGTTCCAGAACGTGGTGCATGCTCTGGAGGACGCCTATCCCGGCAAGCCCTGGCTGGATGATGCCATCCGCCTGCTGCTGACCGCCGAGACCAGTTGCTACTGGTACTGGACCGGGCAGACGGTGTGGGATCAGCAGGTGACGAATGCCGCCAATCAGGGCTACAGCCAGTTGCGCAACGAGGTCGATACCCTGCTGGCCGCCGGCCGCGATCACAGCGGTCCGACCATCTTCGCGCCCTGGGTGACGCCGGAGAATCCGGGCGGCAAGCGCTGGGGTCAGGGTTGTCTGCTTGACGCGCCGCGTGAAGGCACGGTGCATACCTTCGTCTACGATATCGCCGGACTGCAGCGGGTGCTGCTGGTACTGCGCGACAGCCGGGGGGATGAAGTCCGCATCGTCATGCGCGATCACGGCCCGTATCCCAGCCAGACCGGCGCGCTGCTCAGCGCGCATTACCTGACCGCTGCACTGCCGATCGGTGCGGGCGATCTGCGCTATTACATCGAAGCCGAGGACGGCAAGGGCAACGTCTCGCGCAGCGCCCTGGAACGGATTTACATGGCCTAGCGCTCTTCCCTCTCACCCAGCAGCAGGGTACGCGGAACGTACCCTGCACGACTGCGCAAGCGCCAAAGCCCACTTGTGCTGAGCGTAGCCGAAGTAGCTGAATCCAGTGCGCCCTGCTCAGGGCACGGGCAATTTCAGCAGGGCGCTAATCCGCTCCGCCGGCACCGGCGGGCTAAACAGATAACCCTGGTAACTGTCGCAGCCATGCGCGCGCAGGAAAGCCAGTTGCTCGGGCGTTTCCACCCCCTCGGCCAGCACCTCCAGACGCAGATTGCGCGCCAGGGCAATGATCGCGGCGGCGATTTCCATATCGCCGGAATCGTGGGGAATATCACGGACAAAGCTCTGGTCGATCTTGAGCTTGTCGATCGGAAAGCGCTTCAGGTACGCCAGCGACGAATAGCCGGTGCCGAAATCGTCGATGGCCAGCTTCACGCCCAGGTTCTTCAGCGCGACCAGGGTTACCTCGGCCTGTGAACCACGCTCTAGCAGGGTGCTCTCGGTGATCTCCAGCTCCAGGCAATCCGGCGGCAGGCCGCTGTCGGCCAGCACGGCGCTCACCTGCTCGCTGATATCCTGCCGCTGGAACTGGCGCACCGAGAGATTGACCGCCAGCAGCAGCGGCCAGCCGGCTTGCCGCCAGGCCTGGGCCTGCGCGCAGGCGGTGCGCAGGACCCACTCGCCAATCGGCACGATCAGCCCGGTTTCCTCGGCCAGCGGAATGAAGCGCGCCGGCGGCACCAGTCCTTCCTCACCGGCTGGCTGCCAGCGCAGCAGCGCCTCGACTCCGAAGACCCGCCCCTCTTCCACACTCAGCAGCGGCTGGTAGTACAACTGAAACTCGTTGCGCTCCAGCGCCCGGCGCAGGCGCCCTTCCAGATCAAGGCGTTCGTGCGCGGCGCGGGTCAGGGCCGCAGTGTAGAAACGATAGGTGTTGCGCCCCTGCTCCTTGGCCTGATGCACGGCGGCATCGGCGTGCTGCAGCAGTTCGGTAGCGGAACCGCCATCCTCCGGATACAGGCTGATACCGATGCTGGCATTGATGTACACCTCCTGCCCGGCAGGCAGCGTGAAGGATTCGGCCAGCAGCGTAAACAGAATCTGGGCGGTCGATGCGGCATCCTCGGGTCGGTGCAGGTTCTCCAGCACCACCAGGAACTCATCGCCACCGAGCCGCGCCAGGGTATCTTCATCGCGCAGCCGCTGGCGCATGCGCTGGGCGATAGCACGCAGCAGTTCATCACCAACCGGATGACCGAGACTGTCATTGACGTTCTTGAAGCGGTCCAGATCGATGAACAGCACGCCCACCCGCTGCCTATCGCGATGCGCCCGTTCCACGGCATGCGTCAAGCGCGACTGCCCGAGCAGGCGATTGGGCAGACCGGTGAGCGGGTCGTAGTGCACCAGCTGCGTCAACTGCTCCTCAGTGCTCTTGAGCTGGCTGATGTCGGTGAAGGTGCCGACATAGTGCGTTGGCGTGCCGCGCTCGTCGCATACCGTGTTGATGCTCAGCCGCTGCGGGTACAGCTCGCCGTTGCGGCGCCGGTTCCACAGCTCGCCCTGCCAGTAGCCAATTTGTTGAATGCTCGCCCACATCGCCTGGTAAAAAGCGCGATCATGGCGCCCGGATTGCAGCAGGCGCGGATTCTGGCCACGCAGCTCAGCCTCGCTATAGCCGGTGATCATGCTGCAGGCGCGGTTCACCATCAGGACGTTACCCTGCAGATCGGTGATCAGCACGCCATCACGGGTATTGTCGAGCACCACGCCGGCCAGACGCAGCCGTTCCTCAGCACGGCGGCGCGCGGTGATATCACTGAGGACACCATCCCAAACGGTGTCGCCGTTCGCTAACTGCGTCGGCACCGATTCAAACCGCAGCCAGCGCAGCTCACCGTGCACATGGAGACGTCCTTCCCAGCTGAAACGATCCGGACTCTCGAACTGCCGCCCCAGCATGCGCTGCAGCTCATCCCGATCATCGGCATACACACGCGGGCAGAGCGCGCCCGAATCATGCAGCAACTCGGCTTCGTCAAGGCCCAGCAGCGTGCAAAAGCGCGGGCTGACATAATCAAAGCCCATGCCGCCGGTGGCGAACAGGCGATAGCGATACACGCCGATCGGAATGCGCGCCACCAGTTCCTCGTACTGGCGCTTGGCTTCCTGCAGGGCGCGTCGTTCCCGCACCATGGTCGTCTGGTGATAGACCTTTTCCAGAATCGCCGGCAACTCGTACAGGTAGCTCTGGTGCTTGATCAGGTAGTCGGAGACGCCCAGGCGCAGCGCCTGCGCCACCACTTCTTCGTTGCCTTCGCTGGTGACCAGCACAATCGGCAGGTCGAGGTGGCGTTCCTGGAGCAGGATCTTGGCTACTTCCAGGGCATTGAGGCCGTGCAGGTGGTAATCCAGCAGCACCACGTCATAGTCGAGCACAACCTCGTCGCTGGACGGCAGGCAGGCCAGCACATCGGCGGCTTCATGCACCGTAGCCAGGTGGATATAGGGGAAATACTGCGCCAGATAGCGCTGGGTCAGGTCGATATCGAACTGGTTGTGCTCGGCATACAGCACCCGCAGCGGTCGCGACTTGCGCGCTGTTTCGCTCAGGTAGCGGGTGCGGGCGATGCGCAGCGTCTGCGGCAGGCGCTCGAGGTAATCGCCGCGCTTGACCAGATAGTCATCGGCGCCGGCCTTCAGGGCGATGATCGCCGGTTCCTGATAGCTCGAGCCGGTGAGCATCACCACCGCTATTGGCAGACCATGATCGCGGATATAGGCGAGCACATCGAGGCCGCTGCCATCGGGCAGGCGCAGGTCGATCAGGGCCACCTCGTAGGCGCTCGCGCCAGACAGACGGGCATTAGCGGCCAGGACCGTCGCGGCTACGTCGATATCGAGATCGGGAGCCAGGCGCGCCAAGGTACGCTGCGCCAGATCGGCATCAACGGGATTGTCTTCGACGTAAAGCACTTTCATGGTGGTTAGCAGAGTCATTCCGGTTACTTCATCCATGCCGCAGGAGCCGACTTAGCACGGCGGCTCGTTTACTACGCACCAGTACAGTTCAATCTGGGCCGCAACTGACATGAAACGGTCAAAATCAACCGGCTTGACGATGTAGGAATTGGCGCCCAGGCGATAGGCGGTGTTGATATCACGGTCCTCGGCCGAGGAAGTCAGCACCACCACCGGCACCACCTGACAGCTATCGTGGGCCTTGAAACGCTCCAGCACTTCCAGGCCGCTGACCCGGGGCAGTTTCAGGTCGAGCAGGATCACCACCGGCAGCGCCTCGCCCTGCTCCCAGCGTGAAATCCAATCCAGCGCTTCCTCACCATCGCGCGCTACGTTGACCGGATTGGCCAGCTTGCGCCGCTTGAAGGCGCGCAGGGTCAGGTCCACATCCATAGGATTGTCCTCGACCAGCAGAATAGGCCGGGCCTGGGTTTCACGCCCCAGGCGCGGACCGGGATCAGCATCCAGATGGTTCATAAGGGCAGCTCCACAAAAAAGGTTGCGCCAGCGCCTGGCATACTCTCCGCCCAGACCCGACCGTCCATGCGCTCAATCGCCTTGCGCACAATCGCCAAGCCAATCCCGGTACCCGGATAATCTTCGGCACGTTGTAAACGCTGGAAGATTTCAAAAATGCGGTCATGGAATTTCAACTCGAAGCCAATACCGTTATCGCGTATCCAGAGCATAGCAGTGCCTTGCGCAGTGCGCCGGCCACCGATTTCGATTTCCAGCGGCACCGTCGGGCGGTGGAACTTGAGCGCATTTTCCAGCAGATCGCGCAGCACCTGCGTCAGCCCATCCGGATCAGCCCGTGGCCACAGCGGCGGCACCTCGACGCGCACGGTCGCCGCCAGACGCTGAATCTCGGCAGCATGCTCATCCAGCGCAGTCGCCACCAGCGCCGGCAGATTGATCGGTTCCCGGCGCAGCGCCCGGCGGTCGAGGCGCGCGTAGGCAAGCAGATCGTCGATCAGCGCGCCCATCTGCTGCGCGGCACGGCGGATGTTATCGACGAACAGCGAGCCATCGCCGGGCAGCCCACCGGCACATTCCTGCTGCAGCAGCCGGCCATAGCCATCGATACCGCGCAACGGTGCCTTGAGATCGTGTGCCACCGAGTAGACAAAGGTTTCCAGCGCCTGATTGGCCGCCTCCAGTTGCGCGGTGCGTTCGCGCACGCGCTGCTCCAGTTCGGCATTGAAGTTGCGGATTTCCGCCTCGATGCGCCGGCGCTCGCTGATATCCAGCGATGAGCCGGTGTACAGGATGCGGTTTTGCTCATCGCGCAGCGTCTGGCAGGCCATCAGCACTTCAAAGGTAGAGCCATCGCGCCGGCGCGCGGTGAACTCGAAAGTACCAGTGCCCTGGGCCTGCAGAGTGGCGATGATATGTGCGGGTATGGCCGGATCGGCGCAATGCCCGACCGGCGAGGTACCGAGCACCTCATCGAGCCGCTCATAGCCCCACAGGCGCAGATAAGCGGCGTTGACGTACAGGAACAGACCGTCTTCGCTGACGATATCAAACCCAGCCAGCGAACTTTCCAGGGCCGCGCTTTTCAGGCGCAGTTCCGCTTCGGCGCGCTTGCGGTCGGTGATGTCCTGCACCACGGCCACATGCGTACAGGGCGTCTCGCCTGGCGCCCAGGTCGGCGACACGCTCAGCGTTACCCAGACTATATGACCATCCTTGTGGAAGTAGCGTTTCTCCATAACGAATTCGCGAATCTCGCCGGCCAGCAGGCGGCGCATGTTGTCCAGGTCAAGCGGCAGATCGTCGGGATGGGTGATGTCCTGAAAGCTGCGCCCGCCGCTCATTTCAGCGACGGTATAACCGATCATCTCGCAATAATGGCGATTGATGCGCAGGAACCGGCCACTGCGCGAATCGAGCAGCGCCACGCCCACCGACGCCTGTTCAAAGATCACACGCAGATTTTCCTCGCTGGCGCGCAGTGCGGCTTCGGTGACGCGGCGTGCACTGACATCTTCGCAAAAGGCCATGAAGCGGTTCTCGTTCAGGCGCACCGCATCGACCCGCATCCAGAGGGGCGAACCATCCCGCCGCCGGTTCAGAAATTCCCCGCTGGCGCTGCCCGTAGCGCGCACGCGGGCAAAATGCGCCATGCCGGCCGCATGCGCTTCGGGCGCCAGCACCTGCGGGATCGTCATTCCGAGCAGTTCGGCTTGCGAATAGCCCAGCATGCGCACGGCAGCCGGGTTGACCTCGACATAGCGGCCGTTCTGGTCTGCGATGAACACGCCCAGCGGGGCATAATCCAGGTAACAGCGGAGCTTTTCTTCGCTGGTGCGCAGCGCCTCCTGGGCACGGCGGCGCTCGAACTGATAGGACAGCAGCCGGCCCAGCAGCACCGTCGCCAGCGGAAACGCCAGCAGCACCGGCAAAGCGATCTGCTGCAGGACACCCCAGAATGCCGGCCTGGGCAGCGTCCACAGGCACAGCAGCATGACGATATGCACCACCAGACCAAAGCCGTACAGCTCCAGCATGCCCAGCGAACGTGTCGGCAGACGCCAGCGCCGCCACAGCAGACCGATGCCCGCGGTGCTCAGGATGATCAGCAGCCCGGCCAGCGTGCCGCTGCCACCGTAATAGACGCGAAACGCAGCGCTGATCATCACGGCAATCAGCGTTGGCAGAGCGCCAAAGAACAGCCCGCTCACGCTCAGCAGCACCGAGCGGGCATCAAAAATGAAGCCCGACCCCAGCGGCCAGGCATTAAGCATCAGGGCAACGCCGACCACACCAATGCCAAGGCCAATCAGTATTTGACGCAGACGGGTTTCGGTCTGGACCTCGGCGCGGGTGACCTCGAACAGCAGCGCCAGCGCCAGTAACAGCGCGGCGTTATTAAACAGGCCCAGCAAAGCCTGACTATCCAAGGCACGCCCCTCCGGCCCGCGATGAACTTACGCGACGCCGGCGCCCTGAGCCTGCAGATCCGCGTGATAGGACGAGCGCACCAGCGGCGCCGAGGCGACATGGGTAAAACCCATCGCTTCACCGTCGATGCGCAACTGCTCGAATTCCTCCGGCGTGACATAGCGCTCCACCGCCAGATGATGGGCGCTTGGCTGCAGGTATTGACCGAGGGTCAGCATCTGCACGCCGTGCTCGCGCAAATCGCGCATCACCGCGCGAATCTCGTCAAGGGTTTCACCCAGGCCGAGCATCAGCCCGGACTTGGTCGGAACTCCCGGGCAGCGCGCGGCAAACTGCTGCAACAACAGCAGCGAACCGGCGTAATCGGCACCGGGCCGGGCCTGCCGATACAGGCGCGGCACGGTTTCCAGGTTGTGGTTGAACACATCCGGCGGCTGCGCGGCGAGAATTTCCAGCGCCACGTCCATGCGGCCGCGGAAATCCGGGGTCAGGATTTCGATCACCAGTCCGGGACGGGCGGCACGCGCAGCCCGGATGCACTCGGCGAAGTGCGCCGCGCCGCCGTCACGCAGATCATCGCGGTCCACCGAGGTGATGACCACGTATTTCAGACCCATCGCGGCGATGGTGCGCGCCAGATTGTCCGGTTCCTGGGCATCGAGCGGCTGCGGCCGACCATGGCCGACATCGCAGAACGGGCAACGACGGGTGCAGATGTCGCCCATGATCATGAAGGTGGCGGTGCCGTGGCCGAAGCACTCGCCCAGATTGGGACAACTGGCCTCCTCGCAGACCGTGTGCAGGCGGTTGTCGCGCAGAATCTGCTTCAGGCGCTGCACTTCCGGAGTGCCGGGAAAGGGTGCGCGAATCCAGGACGGCTTGCGCAGGCGCTGCTTAGGATCAGTCGGCGCGACCTTGACCGGAATGCGGGCGACTTTCTCGGCGCCGCGCAGCTTTTCGCCGGCCACGGGCGCGGATTTGGCGGGCGCTGGTGCGGCAACGGCTTCAGTCACGACAGCGTCGTGGGGGGTGCTGGATTCGGACATGGGCATTCCTGCTGGGGATAAGGGGCCGACGGTTGAAGGTTGGACGGGGAATGCCGCGACGGATTCCCGGCGCCCGCCGGGTGCGCTCAGGGCAAACCCGTGATGGTACTGAAACAAGTGTAGCCAAGCCGGCGTCCCAGACCGGGCAACAACGCGGCAGCGGCACTGTCCAGATCGAGCGCTACGCCCAGCTCACGCAACTGAGTGACACGCAGGCCCGGATAACCGCAGGGATTGATGCGCGTGAACGGCTCCAGGTCCATGGCTACGTTCAGACTCAGGCCGTGATAGGAACGCCCCTGGCGCAGACGCAGGCCCAGCGAGGCGATCTTGGCATCCTTGACGTAGACGCCGGGCGCATCCGGGCGGGCCTGGGCAGTGATGCCATACCCAGCCAGCAGCTCGATCACTGCATCTTCCAGCACGCTGACCAGGGCACGCACGCTCAGACCGAGCCGGCGCACATCCAGCAGGCAGTACACCACCAGTTGTCCGGGACCATGATAGGTCACCTGGCCACCGCGATCGACCTGCACCACAGGAATTGCACCCGGTGCCAGCAGGTGCTCCGCCTTGCCAGCCAGGCCCTGCGTGAACACCGGCGGATGCTCGACCCACCACAATTCATCCAGGGTTGCGGCATCGCGGGCCTCGGTAAAGGCCTGCATGGCGGTAAACACCGGCATATAGTCCTGGCGGCCCAGGCAGCGCAACAGCAGTGGTTCAGAACGAGGATGCATTGTTACGGGGGGACAGGTTTGCCGCAGACCGGGCGCGTTCGTGGACCCGGCGCGGATTAGAGCACCATCTTGATCCGCGGATGGGCACTGAGGGCATGATAGATGGCATCGAGCTGGGCACGCTCGCGGGCCGCCACCACCACGGTCACCGACTGGTAACGACCGCCGCGACTGTCCTGAACCCGCACCAGGGTCTCGTCCAGATCAGGCGCATGCACCCGCACCAGGCTCAGCGCGAGCTGGCGAAAGTCCGGGTCAGCCGCGCCCATGATCTTGATTGGAAACGCACAGGGAAATTGCAGCGGTGAGCGGTCGTCGTCGTGCATACCCAGCCTCGCCGCCACGCCTAGCCGAACAGTGAGGAAAAGAACAGCAGCACCGCATCGATCATCCGGCCAAACCAGCCGCTTTCCGGGATTTCCTGGAGCGCGACCAGTGGCGTCTTGCTGACTTCCTGATCCCCGAGGCGGACGGTGATTTCACCAAACGGCTGGTCCTTTTGCGCCGGAGCGATGATGGTCGGCTGCACGGTGGTCGTGGTGCTGACCTGCGGCGCCTGGCCCTTGGGCACGGTGACATACAGCGGCTGCGTCACGCCCAGCGGCAATTCGTTCTCCTGGCCTTTCCAGATGCGGGTGGTGATGATCGGCGTGTTGGCGTCATACAGCTTGCGGCTTTCGAAGAAGCTGAAGCCGTAGTTGAGCAGGGCCTGACTGGCCTGAAAACGCTCCTTCTCCTTCTGCGCGCCGAGCACCACGCCGATCAGGCGGGTATCGTTGCGCTTGGCTGAGGACACCAGACAATAGCCGGCCGATTCGGTATGGCCGGTCTTGACGCCGTCCACCGACGGATCAGTCAACAGCAGGCGGTTACGATTCTGCTGATCGATATTGTTGTACTTGAAACTGCGCACCGAGTAGCGCGCATAGTGCTCGGGGAACTCGCGAATCACCGCCCGGGCCAGGGTGGCGATGTCATGCGCCGACATGTAGTGATTGGGATCGGGCAGGCCAGCGGCATTAGTGAAATGACTGCTGCTCATCCCGAGACGTTCGGCCTCCTGATTCATCAGCTTGACGAAGGTCTCCTCGGAGCCGGCGACATGCTCAGCCAACGCTACGGTGGCGTCATTGCCGGACTGTACCACCATGCCCAGCAGCAGATCCTCCACCGGCACCTGACTGCCCAGCTTGATAAACATCTTGGAGCCGCCGGTCCGCCAGGCCTTCTCGCTGATGGTGACCTGATCGTTCAGGTGAATCTTGCCCGACTGCAGGGCCCGGTAGATCACATAGCCGGTCATCAGCTTGGTGATGCTGGCCGGCTCCATGCGCTCGTCGCCCTTGGAATTGGCCAACAGGTTGCCACTCTGGTAATCCATCAGCACATAGCCGCGCACCGGCACCTGCGGCGGCGGTGGCACGGCCAGGGCGGCGGTTTGGGCAAGGGCGACCCCACCGGCATTCAGCCAGAGCAGGGCCAGAAGCAGCGGAAACAGCAGGATGCGGCGCGCGGTCAAGTACAGCATAAGTCGTGGACAATTCCCGTGGTTAAACAAAGCTGGCCGATTCTAGGAGAAGCCCGGCCCCGAAACAAATCACGCCGCACCCATCCGCTCCAGCCCACCATCAATCAACAACGATGCGCGAGCGACTGATGCCCAGACTGGCCAGGCGCACGGCCACCTGCCGCGCCTCGCCCGGGTTGCGCAAGGGCACCCGCACTTCGTATTGCCGACCGGCACCCGATTCGACGCGCACATCGCGGCGCAGCTGGCTGCTGAGCTGGCCCTGCGCACGCTGCGCGCCATTGCGCTCGCTAACCATACCGACCAGATACAGCGCACCATTCTTGCTCGCCACCGGAGTGCGTGCGGCCGTGCTCTCCCGGGTCTTCGCTGCCGTGCCGCCACCCTTGGCCGCCGGCATATCCCGCACCGCCACCGTTTCCCGGCCCTTGGCGGTCGGCGCGGTTCTGGCTGCTACTGCCACTGTGTCGCGACCCTTGGCCGCCGGCGCGGTTCTGGTCACGACTGCGACCTTATCCGGATTCTTGGCGATGACCAGCGGCGAAACCTTGGCGAGTCGCGACAGTTCGCCGCCGCTGCGGGCGCGCGCATTCGCTGCCGCCAGAGCCACGGTCGCCATACTGGCCGCCGGGCGGGCCGGGGCCTCGCGGGCGAAATGCAGGGTCGGCGCGGCACGACTGGCGATCTGCTCGCGAGCAGCAGCGCGGCGCGCGGCCAGTTCCGGCAGGCTCTGATACGGTGCCAGTGCTTCAATCTCGACCCGGGCGGTGCCGGTTTCCAGCATATCGAGACGGGCCGCCGCGGCATAGGACAGATCCAGAACGCGCTCACCGACGAACGGACCGCGGTCGGTGATCTTGACCACGATGTTACGGCCATTCTCCAGGTTGGTGACCCGCGCATAAGTCGGCAGCGGCAAGGTCTTGTGCGCAGCGGTCAGTTCAAACATGTTGAACAAAGGACCGCTGGAGGTTTTACGACCGTGGAATTCCCAGCCGTACCAGGATGCGACGCCGGTTTCACGATGGCCGGCACTGGTTTCCTTGACCCGGTAGCGGCGCCCAAATACCACATAGGTATCCGGATTACCGCTGCGACTGGGCCGCTCAAACTGCGGAATGGGCTCATCGCTCACCGCTTCGCTGTCCGCCTGAACTGCCAGCGGTGCCGGTGCCGACTCCTCGTTAGGCACCGTGCTACATCCGGCCAGGACGCCGGCCAGCGCGGTCCACAACACGGCCTGATTCGGTCGTTTGGCTAAAAAGGTCATCAAAAAAGCCCCTCCCTTACACCGGTGGCGTGGCGG
>DAITNL010000022.1:0-26656 GCA_036834665.1 Candidatus Competibacteraceae bacterium
TCTGCCGCTGGCCGGGGCGGACAAGGCCCTGGACTGGCTGCAACGGCATGGCGCGACCGTGTCCGTCGAGGGACGCGCGCCATGAAGTTAAGCCGGATCGACAGGCAGGAAGGCCGCTGATGGACAGGCTGGAGAGTTGGGGCAGCACAGGTGGGCCCTGCAGCGTGGTGTTCAAATGGAGCGGCGTGTATGCCGGCTTTTTTCAGGATGATCGCCTGTTCGATTGCAACGGCCGCTATCTGGGCTGGCGCGATGGCCGCGGTGAGGTGTGGAAATACGACGGTGCGTGGCTGGGCCGGGTGGTCGATGAACATTACCTGGTCCGCGATCTGCGCGCCCTGCCGCAGCGGCGCACGCCCCAGGTGCCGCCGGTGCCGGCCCAGCCGCCACAGGCACCGCCGCCGCGCGTAGCCCGCGTTCCCTGGCCGCAGTGCCGCGATCCGCTGGAAGAACTGCTGCGCCTACCCACGATCGGGGAACTGGTGGGCGTCTGGGAGGCGGTCGCGGAACATTTATGCCTGAACGCCGACGGCTCCTTTCAGTGGTCGGCAACCGAGCCGGCCGGCAGCGCCATCGGTACCTGGGAATTGCACGGGTCGGAATTGCGCTTGTGCTGGGAGGGTGTCGAGGAGCCGGAGCGTTGCTATGCGGTGATCGAGTTCAGCGGTGCTGCCATGTTGCTGCGCTGGCTGCGCAAGACCGGTCGCAGCCTGCCGTTCTGGCTGTATCGCCGCCTAGACCGCAATGAACCTGTTGAGCATGTCGATGAATCATCCGCCACGTAGAACCCCGCGAGGCGCAGTCGCGCAGCGTATCGAGCAGGCCATTGCCCTGCATCGCCAGGGCCGGCTTGAGGATGCCGAGGCGCTTTATCGCCAGGTGCTGCGCCGTGATCCCCGTCAGGCGGACGCCCTGCATTTTCTCGGTGTGCTCAGTGCGCAGCGGCGCCGCTATGCCGAGGCTGCCGATCTGATCCGCGCCGCGCTGGAACGTCAGCCGCGCTATGCCGACGCCCATAACAATCTGGGCAATGTCCTGGCGGCGCTCGGACGCTGGGAGGCGGCAGCCAGTGCCTACCGGCGTGCCCTGGTCCTGGCACCGGACAACGCCAGTGCGCACAGCAATCTCGGCGTCGTGCTGCGCCGCGCCGGGCGCTACAGCGAAGCGCTGGGTGCCTTCGAGCAGGCGCTGAGCCTCGATCCGCGCCGCGCCGATACTGCGTTGCATCTGGGCAAGGCCCTGGCAGCCCTGGAGCGCTACGAGGAGGCGCTGGCCGCGCACCACGAGGCCATTCGCCTGCAGCCCGGCTACGCCGCCGCCTATCGCAGCCTGAGCCTGCTGCTGTATCGCCTGGATCGCAGTTCTGAAGCCGTGGCGCTGCTGCAGCGCTGGCAGGCGCAGGATCCCGCTAATCCGGTGGCCCGGCATCTGCTGGCCGCGCACTCGGGCGCTGCGGTGCCGGCGCGGGCCGCCGACGACTATGTGCAGGATCTGTTCGACGGCATGGCCGAGAATTTTGACGCCCATCTGCAGCGCCTGCAGTACCGGGCGCCGGCGCTGCTCAGCGAGGCGCTGGCTCGCGTGCTTGGCGCGTCCGATGCAACGCGGGCGGTGCTGGATGCCGGCTGCGGCACCGGGCTGTGCGGGCCGCTGTTGCGCCCCTACGCGCGCGAACTGGTCGGCGTCGATCTGTCGCCGCGCATGGTCGAACTGGCGCGGCTGCGCGGCGATTACGACCGCTTGGCGGTGGCCGAGCTGACCGCCTTTCTCGCCGCCGATCCGGCCCGCTACGATCTGGTGGTGTCGGCCGATACCCTGGTGTACTTCGGTGATCTTGATCCGGTATTGGCTGCGGCAGTGACGGCACTGCGCCCTGGTGGCTGGCTGGCGTTTACCGTCGAACAGGGCGCGGCGGTGGATGGATTCCAGTTGGCGCGCAGTGGCCGTTATCAGCATGGCGAACAGTATCTGCGCCAAGGTGTGCAGCGGGCTGGCTTGCATCTGACCCTGCTGGACGCGGTGGCGTTGCGTCTGGAGGCGGGTCAGGACGTGATGGGTTGGCGGGTGCTGGCACGCGCCGCAGGCTGAAATCCGATGTTCAGGGGGAGCGATGCACGGCAACGAATTCGAACAGGCGCTGGCCTGTCACCGGCGTGGCGATCTGCAGCAGGCGCAGCAGTGTTATGAACAGCTGCTGGCGCTGCAGCCCGGGCATGCCGAAGCGCTGAACTTCCTGGGCATTCTCCTGCAACAGCGCGGTCAGTCCACCCAGGCGGAACAGATGCTGCGCCGGGCGCTGCGCAGCGCTCCTGGCTATGCCGCCGCCTATACCAACCTCGGCAACGTGCTGGTGGTGCAAAAGCGCTTCGAGAGCGCCATCGCTGCGTATCGTCAGGCGCTGCGCTGCCGGGCCGACGAGGTGGACGCCGCGCTCAATCTGGGTGCGCTGCTGCGTGGTCTGGGCCGTCTGCCCGAGGCGCTGGCGGCCTATCGGCAGGCCAGCGCTAGCCGGCCCGACGATGCGGCGATCCAGTTGCGCCTGGGTACGCTGCTGGCCGAGTTGGGCGAAGTGGACGAAGCGCTGAGCGTGCTGCACACGGCCTGGCAGGCGCGCCCGGCCGATGCCGATCTGGCCCACCAGTTGGGTACCCTGCTGCACAGCGTTGGCCGCGATGAAGAGGCGCGCATGACTCTGGGCAATACCGTTTTCCAGCTCGGCGATGACCCGGCAGCGCTGCGCCTGTTGCAGCACTGGCTGCGCCTGTTGCCCGATGATCCGATCGCCCAGCATCGCATCGCCGCCTGGTTTGGCGAAACGACCAGCGCCCCGCCGCGCGCCTCCGATGCCTATGTGACCTATCTGTTCGATCGCTATGCCGAGGACTTCGATGCCCACCTGCTTGAGGGATTGCGCTATCAGGCACCGCAACTGCTGGGCGCGGCGCTGGCCGAACTGCTGGGGCCGCCAGCCGGCGCGCTGACGGTGCTGGATGCCGGCTGCGGCACCGGGCTGTGCGGACCACTGCTGCGCCCTTACGCGCGGGAACTGGTGGGCGTCGATCTGTCGCCGCGCATGCTGGACAAGGCCCGCGCGCGCGGCGGTTATGACCAACTGGTTGCCGCCGAACTGACCCTGTTCCTGAGCGAGCGGCCGGCCTGCTATGAGTTGATCGTCTCAGCCGATACCCTGGTGTACTTCGGCGATCTGGCGCCGGTACTGATGGCGGCGGCGGGTGCACTGCGTCCGGGCGGCTGGCTGGCCTTCACCGTCGAGGCTTTGGAAGATTCAGCGGCGGCGACTGGTTTCCGCATCAACCCGAGTGGCCGCTACAACCACAGTGGCGACTATGTGCGCCAGACCCTGGCGGCGGCGGGCTTGACGCTGCGCCGTCTGAGCAATGCCACCCTGCGCCAGGAAAACGACCAGCCGATGGTCGGTTATCTGGTGCTGGCCGACAAGCCCGGCGCCGCGCTGGGCTGATTGCTGGATTCTTGGCCGCTGCGCGGCTATCTTGACAGCGATCCGCGTCGCCAAGTGGAAATCGCACAGATCGCGCGGCTGTCCAGCCTGTTCCAGGAGAGCACTTCTGATGGTCGAGTTCGAAGCAATACGACAGTTGATCGGCGAAATACTGCAATTGGGTGACCGGGTTCGCGGCTTTGGCCCGGACAGTCCTTTACTGGGCAGCATTCCCGAATTCGACTCGATGGCGGTGGTGACCCTGCTCAATGCCCTGGAGGAGCAGTTCGGCATCGAGGTCGCCGACGACGAGATCAGTGCCGAGACGTTTGAAACCTTTGGCCGCGTGCATGACTTCGTGTGCGCCAAGCTGGCTGCGGCCTGAGCGGACGGTGATCGAGCCATTCTGGCTGCCCGGTTGCCAGGGTGCGCTGTATGCCCTGTATTACCCGCCGGCGACCGGGACGCCGCGCGCGGCGGTGCTGTGCGTGCCGCCGTTTGCCGAGGAGATGAATAAGGCGCGGCGCATGCAGGCCCTGCAGGCCCGGCAACTGGCAGCGGCCGGGTTCGGTGTGCTGATCGCTGATCCTTATGGCACCGGCGACAGCGCTGGTGATTTCGAGGCAGCGCGCTGG
This sequence comes from Candidatus Competibacteraceae bacterium, assembly GCA_036834665.1. Classification (GTDB taxonomy): domain Bacteria; phylum Pseudomonadota; class Gammaproteobacteria; order Competibacterales; family Competibacteraceae; genus RXIX01. The sequence goes on from DAITNL010000022.1 coordinate 4,096, forward strand.
GACGACTGGCGGGCCGACCTGCTGACGCAGGCGCGCTGGCTGCATGATCGGGGTCACGGGACCGTGTTGCCGTGGGGCGTGCGTCTGGGCGCGCTGCTGGCAACGGAACTGGCGGTGGAACTGGCTGCGCCGCGCCTGCTGCTGTGGCAGCCGGTCAGTGACGGTAGCCAATATTTGCGCCAGTTTCTGCGCCTGCGGCTGGCCGCCGAGCGGCTGAAGGGCAGCAGCGAAACCCTGGACGGTTTACAGGCCCTGCTGGCCGCTGGGCAGAGCGTCGAGGTCGCCGGCTACATGCTGCATCCGCAGATGGCAGCGGCCATGGCGCAGGCCCGCCTGCAACGACCGGTGGCCGGGATGCGGGTGGACTGGTTCGAGCTGGCCAGCGATCCTGCGCGTGGTCTGGCGCCGGTGAGCGCGCGCCTAGTGGCGGACTGGGGCCAGCACGGGGTTGCGGTCGAAGCACAACGGGTGCAGGGCGATCCGTTCTGGGCCACGCAGGACATCAGTTGCGCGCCGGCCCTGCTGGCCGCGACCGTCGCGGCATTGACCGCAGTCGCGTGACCTCATGACGCTGGAGCGTGTGCTGTGGTTCACCTGCCAGGGGCTGAGTCTGCCCGGCATCTTGCATCCGGGTGCGCCGGACGCGTCGCGCGGCGTGCTGGTGGTGGTCGGCGGGCCGCAATACCGGGTGGGCAGTCATCGCCAGTTTGTGTTGCTGGCCCGCGAGCTGGCAACAGCGGGCGTGCCGGTGCTGCGCTTCGACTGTCGTGGCATGGGCGATGCCGAGGGTGAGTTTCCCGGTTTCGAGGATCTCGACGCTGACCTTGCCGCTGCCCTCGACGCCTTTTTTACCCAGGTGCCGAGCCTGCGCGAGGTGGTGATCTGGGGTCTGTGCGACGCAGCCTCGGCGGCACTGTTCTACGCGGGCAGCGATGCGCGGGTGCGCGGGCTGGTGCTGCTGAATCCGTGGCTGCGCACCGAGGCCGGCGCAGCGCGCGCCTATCTGCGTCATTACTACTTGGCCCGGCTGTTCAATCCCGAGCTGTGGCGCAAGATTCGCCGTGGTGAATTTGCCTTCGGCGCTGCGCTGCACGGGTTGCTGGACCTGATCATGCGGGCGGGGCGCGGGGGCCGTGCATCGACCGGGCAAACGCCGGTACCGACGGCGAGTGCTGCGGTCGCGCGAGCGCCGCTGCCTGAACGCATGGCGGCTGGCTGGCAGTGCTTCACCGGACCGATCCTGCTGATTCTCAGCGGTGACGACCTGACTGCGGCGGAATTTCGCGATACCGCCCGGGCTTCGCGGCGCTGGCGGCGTCTACTGGCCGAGCCACGGGTAACGATCCGGGACTATCCGGAAGCCAACCATACCTTCTCCCGGCGCGAATGGCGCGACCAGGTGGCAGCGTGGACCCGCGACTGGCTGCGGGCGTGGTAAGAGAGTCCTGAGCCTTTCCTGGAGGGATCCCGATGCGAGTCCTGCGTGCCTTGGGTAAGCTGGCTAAATACTACCTGATCGGCGTCGGCCTGCTGGCGCATGTCGCGCTGGCCATTGCCTTGTGGCAGGTTCTGGCGCAGTCACAATTAACTGTGCGCCAGTTGCTGGTCAAGGTTGCCGAGAAGGCTGGCATCGCCTCGCCGACCCTGGTGAACTGGGTGGCCCCGGCGCCGCGCTATGCCGATGTGCGCTTTGACGGTCGCCTGCGGGCCAGCCATCCACGTATCCTGCTGCCAGAGCTGGCCCAGTGGTCGCGCGTGGGCACGCCGCCGCTGATAGCGGAACGCGCCGCGCTCTACAAGCAACGTGGCATGGACGATATGTCCACCTGCGGGCCGGGCGATATCCTCGGGCTGACCACCTGCTGGCTGCTCTACGGTGAAGCCGAACAGGCCGAACCGCTGCTGCGGGCGATGCGCGCGTTCGTCGTGGAGACGCCGACGGTCAACGGTTACGGCAATGCCTGGCGACTGGCCTTCGCCTACGATTTCATCCGCCTGTATCCGGGGTTGTCACCGATCGACCGGGCGCAGTTTGAGGCACGCATCGAGGAATCGCTGCGCGAGACGCTGCGGGTGCTGGACGAATCCTCGGCCTCGCTCTGGCACGGGCGCAGTTCACTGGCAGCCATTGCCTGGCTGTGCGCAGCGGTACTCGATCCGGACAGCAATGGCCCTCGCGCCGCGCTGCAGGCCCGTGCCCAGCGCCATTTCCTGGAAACCATTGCCGCCCTGGAACTGACCGAGGGCTGGCCGGAAGGCTACAATTACTGGATTCAGGAGCGCGCCTTCCTGGTCGTGCTGGCGGCCTCGGCCTACCTGAACGGAGTCGATGACAGTCGCCAGGCCGAGCGGGTGCGCAATGCCCTGCGCCGGGTGGGCTACTGGACGGTATACGCCACCCGGCCCGATCAGCGCATCGAAGGCCTCGGCGACGAAGGCTCTCGCGTCGATCTGAAGGACGAAACCCGCCGGGTCATCGACCTGATCGCCCAGGCCACCCGTGACCCGGTGCTGGCCGGCTACTCGCGCTATCTGGAGCGCCTGCACGGCCGCGAGAGCTATTACCGCGATTACCGCTGGGGTTTTGCCCTGTTCAATGATCCGCGTCTGGAACCCATTGGCGGCGGCCGTCTGGAGGGCTTCCAGGGCCTGCTGCCGACGGCGGAGCTGTTTGGTCGCGACAGCCTCAACTTGGCCTATCTGCGTTCCGACTGGTCGGCGGATGCAACCTTCATCAGTTTCCGCGCCGGTGGCCTATTCACCCATCACGGCCACTACGATGCCGGCCATTTCAGCCTGTACAAGGGTGCACCGCTGGCGATCAACAGCAGCGTCTACGGCGATTTCTTTGGCCCTAACCGCCTTAACTACTCCATCCGCAGCATTGCCAAGAACACCCTGCTGATTCTGCGTCCCGGCGAGACGGTGCGGCCCAACCGCTTTTTCAGCAACAACGTCGCCGACGGTGGCCAGCGAGTGGTATTGCCGACCGGCAGTGCCATCGGCAGCGTCGCTGACTGGCTGACCAACCGCAGTCGTGGCCTGTATCTGCAGGGTGGACAATTGCAGCACTTCGAGCAGCAGTCCGGTGATTACGCGTATATCGCCGCCGATCTGACCGCTGCCTACAACACGCCGGCGCACGATGAGGGCGGTCGTGGCGGCAAGGTCGAGCGCGTGCTGCGGCAACTGCTGTACCTGCCGGGCGAAGATCGCCTGCTGGTCCGCGACCGGGTGCGCGCGGTGCAGGTGGCTTATGTCAAGAAGTGGCTGCTGCACACGCTCGGGCAACCACAAGTGGCGGATGCACAGGTGCTGATCGGCGATCCGGACAACGGTATTTTGCAAAGTCGCGCCGCAGTCGCCCAGGTGCATAACGGTCGTGGCTGGCTGCAAATACAGCGCCTGCTGCCCGAGGATGCACTGATCCGCGTGGTTGGCGGCCGCGATTATCAGTACTACGTCGAGGCCGATGGCGATGACACGCGCCTGGATGGCCTCAACATCATGGAAGGATCCAGTCTTAAGCCGTGGTTCGATGTGGGCTTTTGGCGGCTGGAGATTCAGCCGGGTGCGCCGCGCCAGGACGATACCTTCCTGGTGGTGCTGACACCCTCCGTGGATGCGCCACGTCCGGTATTGGCATTGCCATTAACGCTGGAGCCGCGCGGTGATGGAGTCGTGACCGATGCCTCGGCAACGCTGTTCCTCGCCGAGGATGCGAGCGGCGAGGTACGGCTGAAGCTGCCGGTAGCCAGTGGTACGCTGCGGGTGATCGGTCTGCCGCCGCTGGCCCGTGCCACGCTGCAGGCTGAAACCGGCACTGGGCCGGCGCGCACCGTGACCGCCAGTGCCGCTGGAGTAGCGGTTTTCAGCGGTCCGCTGAATGTTGCGCCGGGGCGCTGGCGTGTGCGCTGGCAGTAGCGGTCGACCGGCTGGACCACTGTTCGGCTAGAAAGGCTGGAATCCGCTGCTCCAGCCAGTATTCGGCCCGCCAGGGCCAGCGTCCGCCAACGAAGCCGACATGGCCGCCGCCGCCACTCAATTCCAGATGGGTACAGGCGGACAGTTCAGCCGGATCGGGGATCGCCTCGGGCAGCATGAAGGGGTCATCGTGGGCGTGCAGGATCAGGGTCGGCACCGCGATATGGCGCAGATAAGGGCGGCAACTGGCGCGGGCGTAATAGTCGTCAACTCCGGCATAGCCATGCAGCGGCGCGGTCACCCGGTCATCGAAGGCGTAGAAATCGCGCAGCTGGGCCAGTTCGTCCAGCGTCACCGGCCCATCGGCGCGCTGCTGGAATTTGGCGCGATAGCTGCGCCGCAATGCATGCAGCAGGTGGTGCTGATAGAGTCGTGACAGGCCGCGCCCCATGCGCCGTGCCGCGCTGTCGAGCAGAAACGGCACCGACACCGCGACCGCTGCCTGTACCGGCGCCGCGCTGCCGGCCTCGCCCAGCCACTTGAGCAGGGCATTGCCGCCAAGCGAGTAACCGACCACCGCCAGCGGCGTTGCCGGTTCGCGCTGGCGCAGCAGTTGTGCGATGTGGGCGAGATCGGCGGTGTCGCCAGCGGAATAGCCGCGTGCCAAGCGGTTGGGCATACCGCTGCAGCCGCGAAAATGCATCACCACGCCGCGCCAGCCCCGGGCGACACAGGCCGCCAGCAGCCCACGCGCATAGTGGGATCGGCTGGAACCCTCCAGCCCGTGCAGCAGCAGTACCCGCAGGCCCTGCGTGCCGCCGGTCCAGTCCAGATCGAGATGATCGCCATCCGGCAGGATCAGTCGTTCACGGCGCAGGGCAAGGTGCGGCCGCCGCCGGCACAAGACCGGCCACAGGGTCTGGGCATGCGGATTGGCCAGCCACCAGGGTGGGCGAAAGGTGGACGCGACCGGCATGGGCGTGGCGCAGTGCGGTTCAGAAACGCATCGAGAGCGACTGAAATACATCCTGGGTCATGTTCTGCAGCATGCTCAGTGCATCCCAGTCATCCCAGGATTCCTGAATCAGGCCGTTTTCAATGCGATGAAAACTGGTGCCGGTCACCGCCAGGGATTGACCGCTTGGCGCGATGCCCATGAATTCGCCCTGATGGGTGCCATGGGCGATCCAGCGCGTGGCAACCTGGTTGCCTTCGGCAATCTGATCCTGGATTTCGAAGCGGATGTTCGGGGAAGCAATGTGAAACATCATGACCAGTTGCTTGAACGCCTCGGCGCCACGCACCGGTTGCGGCAAGGTGGCGATATGGCCGATATAGTCGGCCGCGATGAGCGTGTCGACCGCTTTCAGGTCACAGGCGCTCCAGATGACGTCAAAATTGCGCCGGACCAGCGCTTTGTTGGCTTCCAGTGTCTTGTTATCGGACATCGACAATCCTGCCTTCATAGCGAAAGTGGGGGAAGGAGACGGGGGTGACGGCCTTGCGGTTCCGGCCCTCCAGGCCGCTTGACCGGTTCGTGCTTGCGCGATCTGTCGCGGGTTTTGGAATATGCGCACCACAGTGTAGTTCGTTCCAACGAAGGCTGCCACGGAGCCGGGCGGATCAGACCTGCTATAATCAATCCCCTGCCAAAACCGGCGCCGCGCTGCGTGTCTGGGGCGGGTAAATTTTTATAACTATATGAAATATCAATGTTATTGAAGTCCGCGCGCGAAGGCCAGCGGATGGTGCCGCCGACCTGCACGCTCCTCCAACAACCGACCGTGAGAGATCGGATGATGCAGCAACAAAGCCCGTCGTATATCCAGGATATCGAAGCGTGTGTCGATGAAATCATCGCGCGGGTTGGCAAGCGAATCGTGCTGGGTATCCCGCTGGGGATCGGCAAGCCCAATCCGCTGGTCAATGCGCTATACCGGCGGGTCAAGGCCGATCCGACACTGTCGCTGAAGATTGTCACCGCGATCACGGTCGAAACACCGAAAGGTTCGAGCGATCTGGAAAAGCGCTTTCTGGGGCCTTTTGTCGAGCGGGTGTTTGGTAATTACCCCGATCTCGAATACGCGGTCGATCTGCGCACTGGCCAGACGCCGCCCAACTTTGAAGTGGCCGAGTTCTTCTTCAAGCCGGGCGGCTTCATGAACGTGCCGATGCAGCAGCAGAACTACATCAGCACCAACTATACCTATGCCGCGCGCGACCTGATGGACAACGGCATTAACGTGCTGGCCCAGCAGGTGGCCAAGCGCGAGATCAACGGTGAGCTGCGTTTCAGTCTGAGCAGCAACCCCGATGTGACCTTGGATCTGTTGCCGATGGTGGCCCGCGCCCGCGCCCAGGGCCGGGCTATGGTGACCGTTGCCGAGGTCAACCGGGAAATGCCGTTCATGTATAACGACGCCATGATCCGGCCCGCCGATTTTGACCTGGTGATCGACAATCCGGCCTACGATTTCCAACTGTTCGGCGCGCCCAACATGCCGGTGGAGCCGGCTGATTACCTGCTTGGGCTGCAGGCCAGTGCCCTGATCCGCGATGGTGGCACCTTGCAGATCGGTATCGGTTCGCTCGGTGACGCCATCGTCTATGCCTGCCAGTTGCGCCAGCAGCAGAACGCGCTCTACAACCAGCTGTTGTCCGAACTGCACATCCGTGATCGCTACAGCGCCCTGATCGAGCGCATCGGCGGCACCAGCACCTTCGAGCAGGGGCTGTACGGGTCCAGCGAGATGTTCGTCAACGGCTTCCTGTATCTGTACCGCGATGGCATCCTCAAGCGCCATGTCTATGACAGCGAGCCCTTGCAGCGGCTGCTCAACGAGGGCGCGATCAGCGAGGCGGTCGATGAGCACACCCTGCAGGTGCTGCTGGAGCGTGCGGTAGTGCCGGCCCGGCTCGGTGCGGCCGATGTAGACTTCCTGCGTCGCTTTGGCATTTTCAATGAGCAATTGCGTTATCAGGATGGCGCCTTGCTGGTGCAGGGCGCGCCGTTTCCGGCGGATCTGGCGTGCCCGGAAACCTGGGCGGCTGTCGTGGCGAATGGGTTGGGCACGCGGCTTCAGGGTGGCATTGTGATGCACGGTGGCTTTTTCATGGGGCCGCAGAGCTTTTACAAGGCGCTGCGCGAAATGCCCGAGGCGGAAAGCCAGCAGATTTGCATGACCACCGTGCAGCGGGTTAATCATCTGTTCGGCGAACATCAGGCTTTGGCGCGCCTGCAGCGGCGTGATGCCCGCTTCATCAATACCACCATCATGGTCACCCTGCTCGGCGCGGCGGTGTCCGACGGCCTGGAAAACGGTCAGGTGATCAGCGGCGTCGGCGGCCAATACAACTTCGTGGCTATGGCCCACGAAATGCCGGATGCCCGCTCGATCCTGATGCTGCGCAGCACCCGCGAGAGTGGTCTGAATGTCAGTTCCAATATTGTCTGGAACTACGGCCACATCACCATTCCGCGCCATCTGCGCGATATCGTGATCACCGAATACGGCATCGCTGAACTGCGTGGCCGTTCTGATCGCGAGGTGGTTACCGCGCTGCTCAATATCGCTGATTCGCGCTTCCAGCCCGAGCTGCTGGAGAAAGCCCGGCGCGCCGGCAAGATTCCTGGCGATTACGAGATTCCCGAGAAGTTCCGCCAGAACACGCCGGCGCGGGTGCAGGCGCAGATCGGGCGCTACAAGGCGCAGGGCCTGTTCCCTGATTTTCCGCTGGGCAGCGATTTTACCGAGGAGGAAATCGTGCTCGGCCGGGTATTGAAGAGCCTCAAGGCGCGGCTGGCAACCAAGGGCGATTTGATGAAGACCATCGTCAAGGCGGTAACGGTAGGCGCGGCACCGCAAGCGGCCCAGCGCTATCTGGCCCGTCTGCAGCTTGATCAGCCATCCGGACAGAAGGAGAAGCTGATTCAGAAACTGATCGTGGCCGAATTGGCGGCGTGCGGTTATCTGTAAGGAAGCCCGCGATATCCTCGCTCTGGGCGAGGCAGACCACGGGCCGGTTGAGGGTGGAAGCGGAGCTTTAGCAGGCTGGATGCCTTCTCCCCTGATGCCTCTCCCGTTCGCGGGAGAGGCACGTTCACAGAGGGCTTTATCACGAACGCAAGCGGGCGTTCAGGCGCTCACTCGGGCTGCGCGAGTGCCGGTTTCGCATCGGCAGCGGCTGGGGAAGAGGGGGCCGATGATGCCTTCTTGGCGCTTACGGCAGTCTTGGCGACCTTGACGACCTCGACAACTTCGGCCTCGGCCTCGGCCTCGGCCTCGATCGGTGGGGCTTCCGGCAGTGGCTGCGGACGCAGCACAATGCCACCGAGCGGCGGCAGGGTCACGCTGATCGAGTAGGGCTTTTCCATCCAGGGCCGTTCCTCGGCGATCAGGTCTACCCCGCCATTGCCGACGCCGCTGCCACCGTAATAGTGGGAATCGGAGTTGAGCGCTTCGGTGTAATGGCCCAGGCGCGGCACGCCGATGCGATAACCGTGGCGCGGCACCGGGGTGAAGTTGACGATGACGATCAGGAAGTCATCATCCTTCTTGCGCAGGTAGCTGAGGATAGATTGCTCGGCATCATGGCAGTCGATCCACTCGAAACCCGGCCATTCGAAATCATGGTGATACAGTTCCGGGCGGTCGTGGTAGAGCCGGTTCAGGTCCTTGACCAGCACGTGCATGCCTTGGTGGTACCCGTACTGCAGCACATACCAATCCAGCGTGGTGGCGCTGTTCCACTCGGTGCCCTGGCCGAACTCGGTGCCCATGAACAGCAGTTTCTTGCCGGGATGAGTGAACATGTACAGATACAGCAGGCGCAGGTTGGCAAAGCGCTGCCACTCGTCGCCCGGCATCTTGTTGACCATCGAGCCCTTGCCGTGCACCACTTCGTCATGGGAGAACGGCAGCATGAAGTTTTCGGTGAAGCAATACAGCATGCTGAAGGTCAGCAGATCATGGTGGTACTTGCGGTGAATCGGATTCTGCGCCATGTAGCGCAGGGTGTCGTTCATCCAGCCCATGTTCCACTTCATGCTGAAGCCCAGCCCGCCTAGATAGGTCGGACGGGTGACCTGCGGCCAGGACGTCGATTCCTCGGCAATCACCAGCGCACCGGGATGCTCGCTGTGCACGACGGTGTTCAGTTCGCGCAGGAAGTCGATTGCTTCCAGGTTCTCGCGACCGCCGTACTTGTTGGGAATCCACTCGTCAGCCTTGCGCGAGTAGTCCAGGTACAGCATCGAAGCGACCGCATCCACCCGCAGACCGTCAAGGTGGAATTCCTCGATCCAGTACAAGGCGCTGGACAGCAGGAAGTTTTTCACCTCGTAGCGGCCAAAGTTGAAAATCAGTGTGCCCCAGTCGATGTGCTCGCCCTTGCGCGGATCGGCATGCTCATAAAGCGGTTCGCCATCGAAGCGGGCCAGGCCAGCGGCATCCTTGGGGAAATGCGCCGGCACCCAGTCGAGGATCACGCCGACTTCGTGCTGATGGCAGTAGTCCATGAAGTAGCGGAAGTCGTCCGGCGTGCCAAAGCGGCTGGTTGGCGCGTAATAGCCGGTGGTCTGGTAGCCCCAGGACGCGTCGTAGGGATGCTCGGTGATCGGCAGCAGTTCGATATAGCTGAAGCCGAGATCTTTGACGTAGTCGACCAGCTGGTGGGCCAGTTCGCGGTAGTTAAGGAATTCGCCTTCCGGCCCGCGTCGCCAGGAGCCCAGATGCACTTCGTAGATCGACATCGGCCGGTGCAGCCAGTCGGCGGCTTTGCGCTGTTCCAGCCATGCGCTATCGCGCCAGGCGTACTGATTGGGGCGGGTGACGATCGAAGCGGTGCTGGGGCGCAGTTCGGCCTGCTGGCCATAGGGATCGGATTTGAGGAACACCGCGCCGCTGTGGCGGTTGCGGATTTCGAACTTGTACAGATCGCCCGGGCGCAGGTTGGGGATGAACAACTCCCAGACACCGCTGCCGCCGCGAACCCGCATCATGTGCATGCGGCCATCCCAGCGGTTGAAGCTGCCGACCACGCTGACCCGCTCGGCATTAGGCGCCCACACCGCGAACAGCACCCCGGCGACGCCATCAACGGCATGCGGATGCGCGCCGAGGAGACGGTAGGCATGCCAGTGCTTGCCCTCGCCAAACAGGTACAGGTCGAAATCGGGTATTTGCGGTGGAAAGCAGTAGGGGTCGTAGCTGATGTATTCGTGGTGGTCAGCGTCACGCCAGATTAGCCGATAGCGCTCGGGGACCTGATCGATCTTGCCGTTCCATTCGAACAGGTCGGTGTTGGGAACGCGCTGCAGCGGCAGGTTGCCCTCGGCGATATGCACTTCCTGCGCGTAGGGCAGGTGGGCGCGCACGGTGACCATCCGCTTGTCCTGGGGATGACGGCCCAAAACGGCGAAGGGATCATGATGGCGGGCCTCAACGATGCGTTGCAGTTCGGGGTGGATTTTCGGGCTCGTCACGTTTTTCATCCTGTTGTGTTGACGGTTGAGGCCATGTCCGGCCCGAGGCGCGGTTCTCGCCCGCAGCAGAAGCGGGCAGGGGAAACGCCGGCGGTGCGGTGCGGGGAGCCCGGACATGGGACACATCCCGAAGCCCGGCCTCGGGACGCGTGCGAATTGGCACTTATTTGTCTAAGTATAACGCCGAATCGCTTAAAGGATGATTTGCTGTAGGGGTATCGGTAGACGCACTTGGCCGGGGCTATTCCAGCCGTGCTCACCACATGATTCTGCCGGCACGGGACCCCGGTTTGCGTTGAGTCTGATAAAATTGAAAGTGCAGTACCCATCATCATGCATTCAAAGGACGATCTCATGAATACCCATAAACTGTTGGCGTCTACGCTGATTTTAGGGTTTTCTCTGCTGACGGGTTGCTCGGGAGAACAGTCCAGCAAGCCGGTGAGCTTCCAGAAGGACGTGTATCCGATCCTGAAGGCGAGCTGCGCCGAGTGCCATACCGCGCCCAACGGCGAGGGTTATCAGAAGAGCGGTCTGGCGGTTGGTACCTACGAAGAGTTGATGAAGGGTACCAAGATGGGTCCGGTCATCATCCCCGGCCAGAGTCTGAACAGCAGCCTGAACCGTCTGGCTGAGGGGCGACCGGGTGTTGATCCATCCATCCAGATGCCGCATGGCAAGGTTAAACTGCCCGAGTCACAATTGGCGATCTTGCGCCAATGGGTCGATCAGGGCGCCAAAAACAACTAGATTGCACTTGATTACGCCTGTCACGTCCGCTTCTTTGCCCCGGCTTGCCGAGTGTGGGAGCGGCGCTGGCCGGTACCGCAGGCCTGACGTCCTGCATGCCGTTCCGCTACGAACCCCCGCATGATTCGCCCCGCCGCCGAGCGCGGCGGGTGCGCACCTCCTCACTCCTGTCCTGGGGATAGTTCATGGTCAGCTCTCGGCAGACCGCGCTGGCCGGCGCGGATTTCGATACATGGTTGGAGACCTTGCAGGCGCGCTGGTCGCGTGAACAGATCGAACAGGTTCGGCAGGCCTATCAACTGGGTGGTGCGCCGGAACTGGCGGTTGCCGACCTGCTAGTGGGTCTGGGCATGAACCACGATGTGGTGACTGCCGCGCTACTGCATGAGCCAGTCGCCAGCGATCAGCTCGATCTGACGGTGGTCCGGGATCGCTTCGGTCCGGCGATCGTGCGCCTGGTCGAAGGACTGACCAAGCTCAACGACATCGGCGAACTGCACCAGAGCGGCCGCCATGTGGGCAGTCAGCTGGAAAGCCTGCGCAAGATGCTGCTGGCGATGGCCCAGGACGTGCGTGTGGTGCTGATCCGTCTAGCCATGCAGCTGCACCTGCTGCGCCGCCTGACCCGGGCGCCGGCCAGTGATGAAGAACGCCAGCGCCTTGCCCGCGAGACTCTGGATCTGTTCGCGCCGCTGGCCAATCGGCTGGGCATTGGCCGCATCAAGTGGGAAATGGAAGACCTGTCACTGCGCTATCTGGAGCCGCTGGCCTATAAACAGATCGCCGTGGCGCTGGACCAGCGCCGCGCTGATCGTGAGCACTATATCGCTGCAGTGGTCGAGGAACTGCGTGGCCATCTGGTGCAAAACCGCATTCGCGCCGAGGTCAGTGGCCGGGTCAAACACATCTACAGCATCTGGCGCAAGATGCAGCGCAAGCGGCTGTCGTTCGAGCAGATTTTTGACGTGCGCGCGGTGCGGGTGATGGTCGAGACCGTCAACGACTGCTATGCCGCGCTGGGCGTGGTGCACGCCCACTGGAACCATATTCACCAGGAATTCGACGATTACATCGCCCATCCCAAGCCGAACGGCTACCAGTCGCTGCACACTGCAGTGGTTGGACCGGAAGGGCGGACTCTGGAAGTGCAGATTCGCACCTTCGACATGCACCGCAATGCCGAACTGGGCGTTGCCGCGCACTGGCGCTACAAGGAAGGCGGCGATGCGCCCGGCAACGAAGCCGCGCAGCAGATTGCCTGGCTGCGGCAGATGCTCGAATACCGTGATGATGACAGCGACGAAGGTGACCTGCTGGAGCGTTTCAAGGCCGAGGCCTTTCAGGATCGGGTCTATGCCATCACACCCAAGGGCACCATCGTCGAATTGCCTCAAGGGGCGACACCGCTCGATTTCGCCTACCACATCCACACCGAGGTCGGTCATCGCTGCCGCGGCGCCAAGGTCAACGGCCGTATCGTGCCGCTGACCTATGAGCTCAAGAACGGCGAACAGGTCGATGTGCTCACCGCCAAGACCGGCGGACCGAGCCGCGACTGGCTCAGTCCGCACCTTGGCTATGTCAGGAGCAACCGGGCGCGGGCCAAGATTCGCCAGTGGTTCATCCAGCAGGATCAGGAAAATAGCATCAGCGCCGGTCGCGCTGCCCTGGAACGCGAATTCCAGCGCCTGGGCGTGCGCAACCTCAAGCAGGAAAAGGTCGCCGAGAAACTCGGCTTTGCCCGGCCTGATGATCTGTACGCCGCGCTGGGCCATGGTGCGCTGACCATCGGTCAAGTGATCGGGCGCATCGCCGATCTGCTGGCGCCAGCGCCCGCTGAGGACAGTTTGCTCATCACCCGCCGGCCTAGGAGCAGTGATGTCGCGGGTCGCGATGACGTGCAGATTCGCGGCGTCGGGCAACTGTTGACCCAGATGGCGCACTGCTGCCAGCCGGCGCCATTTGAACCGATCATCGGTTACATCACCCAGGGGCGCGGTGTCACCATTCATCGTCAGGACTGCGCCAACCTGCTCGGGCTGGCCAGCCAGCATCATGAGCGGCTGATCGACGTGAGTTGGGGCGAGACGCCGGCTACCTATGTGATGGATATTATGATCATCGCCTATGACCGCTCCGGCCTGCTGCGCGATATCACCTCGATCCTGGCCAATGAGCAGGTCAATGTGCTCGGCGCGAATACCTTGACCGATCGGGCGACGTCGATCGCGCGCATGGGGCTGACGCTGGAAATCACTGACGTCGTGCAGCTGAGCCGGGTGCTGGACCGGATCAGCCAGTTGCACAACGTGGTCGAGGCGTATCGCAAAAGTTGAGCGCGCGGCAGCTCAGGCACTTGCCGCCAGCAGCCGCCGGGTTTCACGCAGCAAGGGATTGCGGCGCAGCAGCAGGGTCAAGCGGTTGCCACCGCTTTGCCGCCACAGCGTCGCTGCCCGCACTCCGCCCAGCAGCAGTGCGCGAATACGGTTGGCGTTTTCCGGGTTGTTCAGATAGGCCTGGGTGCCGCTGACCATGATCCGTGGCGACAGAGTGCTGAGGGTTTTCAGATACAGGTCAGCGAAGCGGGCGATAGTGTTGCTGTGGGTGAGCGGGAAGTGCACCAGACTGGCGCTGATCTCGCCCAGACCGGTGCTGATCAGGCTTAACAGATCACCGCGCCGCGCCAGCTTGCGTTCCAGCGCCAGCAGAGTGACGGCGTAGCGGGTCAGTTCCATGTCCTGAGGGCTGTCAAGCTGCTGTTCGAGCAGGCGTAGGCCGCTGCGCAGCGACGCGATGCCGCCATAGACGGCGGCACTGTTTTCGGCATCGATGCGCAGCAGGCTGGCCAGGCAGGTGGCGAGAGCCTCGGGGTCGGCTTGGCTGCGGCGGGCAATGTTGCGCACCAGATCGACGGATTGGATCAGGCCAGCAAGGGCGATGGTGCGGTCATGGTCGGTTTGCGGCATGGTGGCGGCGGGTTCGGGTGGTGGAAAGGCGACATCAATCGCTTGCAGCTTCGATCACGGCACCGCCCAGGCAGAGGTCGTCCTGATAGAACACCACCGACTGGCCGGGGGTGATCGCCCGCTGCGGTTCGGCGAAATGCACCGTGAGCGCGGTGGCGTCGAGGGTTTCCAGAACGCACGCCTGATCGGGCTGGCGATAGCGGATCTTGGCCTGGCACGCTAGCGGTACCGGCGGCGGTTCACCGGCGATCCAGTGCGGCTGCAGGGCGCGCAGGCAGGTGTGCAGCAGCGCCGGATGGTCGCTGCCCTGCACCACCAGCAGGGCGTTGCGCGCCAGATCCTTGCCGGCGACGAACCAGGGCGCGCCGTTGCTGTCACGGCGGCCGCCGATGCCCAGGCCCTGGCGTTGGCCGAGGGTATGGAACATCAGCCCGGCATGCTCGCCGAGCTGCTCGCCGTCGAGTGACAGGATCGGTCCCGGTTGCGCGGGCAGGAACTGGCTGAGGAACTCGCGAAACGGGCGTTCGCCAATGAAGCAGATGCCGGTGCTGTCCTTCTTGTCGTGGGTGATCAGGCCGGCGGCAGCAGCGCGCGCGCGTACCTCGTGCTTGCGCAGTTCGCCGACCGGAAAGCAGGTATTGGCCAGCTGTGCCTGATCGAGGCCATGCAGGAAATAGCTCTGGTCCTTGCCGGGATCACGGCCCTTGAGCAGGCAGTGGCGGCCCTGGTGCGTGGTACGGCGGGCGTAATGACCGGTGGCGATGGCATCGGCACCCAGGCGGCGGGCATGATCGAGAAAGGCGCGGAACTTGATTTCGGTGTTGCAGAGAATATCGGGATTGGGCGTGCGGCCGCGGCGATATTCCTCGAGGAAGTAGCGGAACACCCGGTCGCGGTATTCAGCACTGAAGTTGACCTGATGCAGGGGAATGCCCAGGGTCGCGCACACTGCGCGGGCGTCTTCGAGATCCTCGGCGGCGCTGCAGTAGCCGCTGTCGACCCGGTCTTCCCAGTTTTTCATGAACAGGCCGTGCACCTCGTAGCCCTGTTCAAGGAGCAGCAGGGCGGCGACCGAGGAATCGACGCCACCGGAGAGACCGACGACGATGCGGGTCTTGGCCATGGGTGCGGGGTGAAGTAGAGCAGCTTGGCGATCAGGGTGCGCAACAGCGGTTGCGGCGGATTATCGGTACGATAATAACAGAGCTGCCGTGGCGGTGGCGCTTTGCACGAAGCAAAAGATCAGGGCCGAATCGTGACGCGATCCGGCCCGGCTGAAACGGGCGGCGTGCGGAACACCGGGGCCGCGCAGTGCTGGATTCTTACTTGGTGGGCGGGGTCGACAGGCTGTCCTGAACCAGCTTGTCAAAATCGGCCTTGAAACGGGTGGTGAGGTCGGCCAGGGCCTTGGTGTCGTCCATCAGCTTCTGGTGCAGGCTGGCGATGCTGTCCGACTGGCTGGACAGGAAGGTCTGCAGGCTGGTCGGGTCGCTGATGTCGGCGGCGGCTTTCATCCGGCTGATCGCCATGTCGATGTAGGACTGCAGGGCATTCATCTGAAAGTTGACCAGCGCTTCCAGGTTGGCGGCCGATAGCTTGTTGGCCTTGATGACTGGCGCCAGGAAGGCCTGATACTGCGCAGACATCTGATTCAGGGTGTCTTGGGTCATGGAACAGCTCCTCGTTTGGCGGTAGCAGGATGATTGAAATAGGAAAACTGTTATTTAGGATACAGAGTAGCTTAGTTTTTGTTGCAGTGCAATATAGGCGGGTCAGCGTGGCGTGGGTAGCGTAGCTTGGCGAGTTCGGGGCATTGGCGGATAATGCGCGCCTTTGCGGAAACGGATGATTGTCCTCATGTGGTTCAAGAACCTGTCGCTGTTTCGCTTGGCCGAGCCGCTACCCTGGACTGCCGAGAGTTTGGCGGCACAATTGGAGCCACGGGCGTTTCAACCCTGTCCGAGCTATCTGCCCCGGGCAGCCGGCTGGGCACCTCCCCTCGGCCGCAAGTCCAGCGACTGGGTGCATGCGGTGGCGGGCTGCCTGCTAGTGTGTCTGCGCACCGAGGAAAAGCTGCTGCCGGCCGCAGTGGTGAACCAGGTGGTTGCTGAACGCGCTGCGCTGCTGGAAGAACAACGTCAGGTGCCGGTGCGGCGGCGCGAGCGTCAGGAATTGCGCGAGCAGGTGGTGCAGGAATTGTTGCCGCGCGCCCTGAGTCGTAGCCGCAACAGCTATGCCTATCTCGATCTGGTGGAAGGTTGGCTGGTCATCGATAGTGCCAGTCCGCGCGGTGTTGAGGAGATGACCAGTGCCCTGCGTGAGGCGCTTGGGGCGTTGCCGATCGCGCCGCTGCGGGTGCAATGGCCCGTGGCTGCGGTGATGACTGCCTGGCTGGCGGCCGGCACGGTCGGCGAAGATTTCATCCTGGGCGATAGCTGCGAGCTGCGCGAGAACGCCGAGGCGGGCGGGGTGGTGCGCTGCCGGGGTCAGGATCTGTGCGGCGACGAGATGCGCAGCCACCTGGAGGCTGGTAAGCAGGTTACCCGTCTGGGCCTGCGTTGGGGCGAGCGGGTGGCCCTGGTGCTGGATGAAGCCCTGGTGGTGCGGCGCTTGCAGTTTCTCGACCTGCTGCGCGAATCGCTGCGCGAGGTCGAGGCCGATTCTGCAGAGGCCGTTTTTGATGCCGAGTTTGCCTTGATGAGCGGCGAGCTGCGCCGATTGCTGCCGCGCCTGCTGGCCCTGTTTGGCGGTATGGTCTGAGCTGTGAGCGCTGCCGCGATCGGATGGCCTGATGATCGGTCCGGTAACACTGAACAAGACGCACGGACGTTTTAGGGGCAGTGGCGATGACGATGTGGCAACTGACGGGCGTAATCGTGGTAGTAGCCGTGGTGCTGATGGTCGCCGTGGTCGGCTGGCTGATCATGCACCATACCCGCCAGCGCAAGCAGTTGATCGAGGAACGGCTGGAGGCAGTACGGCGGCTGGCGGCGGAAAAGGCGGCGGCGGAAAAGGCGGCCGCTGAGCGGACCCTGGCCGAGCAGGCGCAGGCGACCCGGGTCGCTGCCGAGCGCATGGCGGCGAAGCGGGCGGTAGCGGAAAAAACTGCTGCCGAGAAGGCGCGCCTGGAGCAGGCTGCGGTGGAGCAGGCCATTGCCGAGTGGGCGGTGGCTGAGCAGTCCGAGGCCGAGCGCGTGCAGTCGCAGCGGGCCGAAGTCGAGCGTCGCGAAGCCGAGGAAGTCGAGGCGCGGATGCGCGCTGTGGAAGATGCCATCACCGAGTGGGTCGAAGCCGAGCGCGATGGCAGCCGGCTGGCCGCTTCAGCGATGCCGGGCAAGCCGCCCAAGAAAACCTATACCCGCACCGAAGCGATTCATCAGCAGGTCCGTCTGACCGCCGAGCAGGTCGAGAAGGAAGTGCAGGAAATGGACTTTATCAAGAATCGCATCCAGGCCGGGGTCGATTTCCTGCCGATCGAGTTCCGGCAGACCATCGACGACTGGAAGGTCGGCAAGGTGTTTCGTCGCAGCACCTTCGACGATCTCAAGCTCAAGTTCCGCTACAAGGCCTATTCGCTCGAGGACGGCTATGAGCTGCTATACATGTACAGCGAATGGCTGGCCCAGCAGCAGCAGAAACTGCGGGTGTTCGTTCGGCTGATGGGCACTGCGGTGGAGAAGGGCGAAACCATTCAGGCCGCCATCGAGCGCGCCGAGAAGAATGAGCGCGACAAGTATCTGGAAATGGATGTCGATGTGATTTTTACCCTGCGCGACATCCGCAGCATCCTGGAAAAGCTGATCAGCATGGAAAACATCCTCAAGGAACTCGAGGAGGTCTGCCGGCGCCGTTCCGAGCAGATCATTGCCCCGTCCTGGGAAGCCAAGGGCTCACTATAGGCCCTTGCTTATAGGCGGAGGGCTTTGCGCTTGCCATGGGGACAGCTCAGGCGCGTATTCCCAGGTAAGCCTGGCGCACCTCGGGATTGGCTAGCAGTTCCTCACCGCTGCCTGACAGGCGGATGGCACCGTTCACCAGCACATAGCCGCGCTGCGCCAGCTTCAGCGCCTGGCGGGCGTTCTGCTCGACCAGGAAGATGGTGGTGCCAGTAGCGCGGATCTCGCCGAGGATGGCGAAAATGCGCTGCGTCACCAGCGGCGCCAGACCCAGGCTGGGTTCATCGAGCAACAGCAGTTGCGGGCGGCTCATCAGGGCCCGGCCAATGGCCAGCATCTGCTGTTCACCGCCGGACAGCGTGCCGGCACGCTGATCGCGCCGCTCCTTCAGACGCGGAAACAGCTCGAACACCTTGATCAGATCGATATCGACGTGCTGCATGCCCAGAGGCGTTGCCCCCATCAGCAGGTTTTCCTCGACGCGCATCGCCGGAAAAATGCGCCGGCCCTCGGGCGCCTGGGCAATGCCGAGCTTGGCGATGGCGTGGGTGGGCAGGCCGGTGATGTCGCGCCCAAGGTAGCGAATGCGGCCAGCCGAGGGGCGTGGATCGCCGAAAATACTCATCAGCAGCGTTGACTTGCCAGCGCCATTGGCGCCAATCAGGGTCACGATCTCGCCGCGCTCGACCCGCAGCGACACCCCGCGCAGCGCCTGGATGGCGCCATAGCGGGCATCAATCTGCTGAATATCCAGCAAGGGTTCCTGTTCAGGCATCGCTGTCTACCGTTTCGGTTCCGAGATAGGCGGTCAGCACCGCCGGGTGTCGGGCCACGCTGCCCGGATCGCCATCGGCGATCACCTCGCCATAATCAAGCACGATCAGATGTTCGGACAGGTCCATCACCAGCCCCATGTCGTGCTCGATCAGCAGCACGGTGACGCCGTGCTCGTCGCGCAACTGGCGAATCAGGGCGCTCAATTCGTCGGTCTCACGCGGGTTCAGCCCGGCAGCCGGCTCGTCCAGGCACAGCAGTTGCGGTCCGGTGCACATCGCGCGGGCGATTTCCAGGCGCCGCTGATGGCCATAGGGCAGTTCGCCGGCCAGGCGGTTGGCATCCCCGGCCAGACCAAAGGCCTTCAGCCAGGCATAGGCGCATTCGATGGCGTCGCGCTCCGACTGGCGATACGCGGCCGTGCGCAGCAGTCCGGCGATGAGGTTGCGATTCAGGCGCAGATGCTGGGCGACCAGCAGGTTTTCGATCGCGGTCATCTCGCGAAATAGGCGCACATTCTGAAAGGTGCGCGCGACGCCGGCGCGGGTGATATGGTGGGTGCCACCGAACATCTTGTAATACAAGCGGTTGGCAAAAGCTGCCGGGTTGAGGAAATCGCTGGCGGCGAAGGGCTGACCGAGCATCCGCACCAGATCGACGGTATCCCGCCCGGCGTGCAGGGTGATGCGCCCAGCGGTAGCCCGATAAAAGCCTGTCAGGCAGTTGAATACCGTGGTCTTGCCGGCGCCGTTGGGGCCAATCAGGGCGGTGATCGAGCCACGCCGCACTTCGAAGCCGACATCATTGAGGGCGAGGATGCCGCCAAAGCGCATGCTCAGGCCGGCCACCTGCAGGATCGGCGGATGAATCGGGTCGGCGCCCATTCAGAGGCCCTCCACATCGAACGCGCGGCGCCGTGGCTGGATCAGACCGCGTGGTCGCCAGATCATCATCAGCACCATCAGCACGCCAAAGGCGAACACCCGGTAATCGGCAAAGGCCCGCAGCACCTCGGGGAGGATGGTCAGCACCAGTGCTGCCAGAATGACGCCGCTGGTCGAGCCCAGTCCGCCCAGCACGACGATGGCCAGGATCAGCGCCGATTCAAAAAAGTTGAACGAGGCCGGGTTGATAAAGCCCTGATAGGTGGCGAAGAACACCCCGGCGATGCCGCCGACCATCGCGCCCATCATGAACGCCGACAGCTTGACCAGCACATGGTTGATGCCCAGCGCCCGGCAGGCGATTTCGTCTTCGCGCAGCGCCTCCCAGGCCCGCCCGACCGGCATGTTGCGCAGGCGGTTGACCACCAGCGCCATCAGGCAGACCACCAGGAATAGCACCAGGTAAATGAAAATGAAGCGGTGCAGCGGGTCGTAGGCGAGCTGGAAGTATTCATGGAAGGGCAGGCCGCCCTCGCGGGCGCTGCGGCTGAATTCCAGGCCGAACAGTTGCGGTGCCGGCGCGGCGATGCCGTTGGGGCCGCCGGTGAGGGACAGCCAGTTGTTCAGCACCAGGCGGATGATTTCACCGAAACCGAGGGTGACGATCGCCAGATAGTCGCCATGCATGCGCAGCACCGGAAAGCCGAGCAGTGCCCCGAACAGCGCCGCCAGCAGCGCCGCCAGCGGCAGCGCGGTCCAGAAACCGATGTCCAGATACTGCGCGCCCAGCGCCAGCCCATAGGCGCCCACCGCGTAGAAGGCGACATAGCCCAGATCGAGCAGTCCGGCCAGACCGACCACGATGTTCAGGCCCAGGCCGAGCAGCACATAGATCATGGCCTGGATCAGCACCGTCAGCGCGTACTTGTTGGCCAGGAACGGCAGGGCCAGGCCGGCGATGAACAGCAGCAGCAGCCAGCCACGGTGCTGCCGATCGCTATCGCTCTGCACCAGGATCGCGGTTTTGCCCCGGTGGGCACTGAAGCGCTCCAGCCAGAAGCGGCCGCTGGGCGTGTGCAGCGCCAGGGTGAACAGGAAGCGGCCGAGTGCAACCAGCGCGGCGATCAGCAGCGGGCGTTGCAGTTCGTTTTTGACCTGGTAGCCGTCCAGTACCAGACCGACGATCGGGCCGAGCAGCAGCAGGGCCAGCACGAAACTGGCGGCGGCTTCCAGCACAGCCTGGCGCAGCACCGCGGTCGGGCCAGCGGCGGCAGTCAGTGGGGTCGGAGTCAAGGACATGGCTTACACCTTCTCCACTTCCGGTTTGCCGAGCAGGCCGGTGGGGCGAAAGATCAGCACCAGCACCAGCAGCGAAAAGGCGAACACGTCCTTGTAATCGGTGTTGACCATGCCGGAGAACAGCGCCTCGCTCAGGCCCAGAATCAGCCCGCCCAGCATCGCGCCCGGCAGCGAGCCGATGCCGCCGAGCACCGCCGCCGTGAAGGCCTTGATGCCGGTGACGAAGCCGATATAGAAGTCGAAGGAGCCATAATTCAGCGTCACCAGCACGCCGGCAATGGCCGCCATGGCTGCGCCGATCACAAATACCGTGGAAATGATGCGATCGGTGTCAATGCCCAGAATCGCCGCCATGCGCCGGTCCTGCTGGGTGGCGCGGCATTGCCGGCCCAGCGTGGTGCGCCCGATCAGCCAGTGCAACAGCGCCATGCTGGCCAGCGAGACCACGACGATCATCACCTGCACCAGGGTGATCTGCACGAAGGTTTCTTCATCACCAAAGCGCAGCGTGGCCGGGATCAGGCTCGGCACGCCCTGGGTGCGCGCCCCCTGGCTGAGCTGGACGCCGTTTTGCAGCACCAGCGACATGCCAATCGCCGAGATCAGCGGCGCCAGCCGGTTGGAGCCGCGCAAGGGCCGGTAGGCGATGCGTTCGATGGTCCAGCCATAGGCCGCGGTGATCAGCATGGCGGCAACCAGCGTGGCCAGCAGCGCGAACGGCAGCGAGTCGATTCCGTAGGAAAACAGCACCGCCAGGCAGATCGCGGTCAGATAGGCCGATACCATGTAAACATCGCCGTGGGCGAAATTGATCATGCCGATGATGCCGTAGACCATGGTGTAGCCAATGGCGATCAGGCCGTAGATCGAGCCGAGTGTCAGGCCGTTGACCAGTTGTTGGGCAAGGATATGCCAGTCCATGCGCTGCGGTCCGCCAGGTGGAGGGTTGTGGGAAAGCGCCTTCCGCACTGCTGGGGAAGGCGCAGCGGCGAGTGACTTACTTCTGCGTCATTTCGCGGTAGGTGCCGTCCGGGCTCCAGACGAACAGCGAAAAGCTGGTGTCCTTCAGATCACCCTTGGCATCCCAGCTCTTCGGGCCGAGCACGGTGGGTACGGTATGCGCCTTAAGCCAGGCCGCCAGTTTGGCGCCGTCGCTGGTCTTGGCACCCTTCATGCCATCGGCGAGCGCCTGCAGAGAGGCATAGGCATAGAGGGTGAAGCCGGCCGGATCGAAACCAGCGGCCTGCATCTTCTTGACCACGGCCTGGCTGCTGGCGATGTTGCGCGCCTCGCGCACTGAGGTCATGTAGGCGCCGGCGACGAATTGCGGGCCGCCAGCGGCGGTGACGATGGCCGGATCCAGGCTGCCATCACCAGACAGGAAGGCCGCCTTCACGCCCTGCTCGCGTAACTGTCGCAGCAACGGACCGGCTTCGTTGTACAGGCCGCCGAAGTAGACCGCATCGGCGCCGCTGGCCTTGATCTTGGTGACCAGGGCGTTGAAGTCCTTTTCGCCACGGGTCAGCCCTTCGTACAGCACCACGCGGTTGTCAGCCTTCAATTCCTTCAGGCGGGTGCGCATGG
>DAITNL010000023.1:0-25927 GCA_036834665.1 Candidatus Competibacteraceae bacterium
CAATGACGGGCCAATCGATGCGACTGCGCGGGCAAGGGCTGGGCAAAGCTATCACCGAATTGCGCGTTCATGGTCAGCGGCCTTTATGCTGGAAAATGCAAATTTTATGATTCTATGTATGGTAAATAATACTTTTTTTTGGTTTTCGCCGCTATAGGTAGGGCATGTTATTTCTGATCATGGCTGTAGTTTTCGGGGTTTCTGTACTGTTGGCCCGGTATTTGTCCCGGCCTGATGCGGGTCTGCGCATCCTGGATCGCCCTAATCATCGCTCTCTGCATCAGCAGCCAATACCGCGTACCGGAGGGCTAGCAATTCTGGCAGCGGGTCTGTGCGGTGGTGCGCTGCTGCAATTCTCCACTGCCAGCACGTTTTCCATCGCATACCTGCTGCCTGGTTTACTGCCGCTGGTGCTGATTTCCTGGCTGGATGATCGGCATGGCATTGCAGCGCGCTGGCGCATGGCTGTGCATCTAGGGGTTGCGATCAGTTTGCTAGCAAGTTACGCGCCTTTGCTGAACGGGCTGGGTTTTGGCGGATTGCTGCTGGCGCTGCTGTTTGTGACCTGGATGGTCAATCTTTACAACTTCATGGATGGCATGGACGGCTTCGCCGGCGGCATGGCGGTGATGGGTTTCACGACGCTGGCTGGGCTGGGCTGGGCGGATACCGGTTTTGCTGCATTCTGCCTGATGGTAGCGGCGGCCAGTGCCGGGTTTCTGGTGTGGAATTTTCCGCCGGCGCGAATCTTTCTGGGCGATACCGGTTCAACCACGCTGGGTTTTCTGGCGGCGGCCTGCAGTCTGTGGGGCAGTGCGATGGGTCTATTTCCGTTCTGGGTGGCGCTGCTGGTGTTTTCACCCTTCAGCGTTGATGCGACCGTGACTCTGCTGCGCCGGCTGTGGAAGGGCGAAAGAATCTGGGAGGCGCACCGCAGCCATTATTACCAGCGTCTGGTGCTGCTCGGTTGGGGGCACCGTCGTACCGTGCTGGTGGAATATGGGCTGATGCTGAGTTGTGCCGTTTCAGCGTTGCTGGCGGTGCATCTGCCCGGCACTGGTCAGGCGGTTCTGGCGCTGGGCTGGCTGCTGATTTATGGCGGCTTGATGTGGGGTGTGGGGCGACTGGAGCGGCGGCATGCTACAGTAGCCGCCCCGTGAAGCCTGAAATTTTTCTCTTCAATCTGCCGCCCTCGCTGCGCCGCGCCCTGCTGGTTGTGGGTGATGCGCTGGCGGTGCTGGTCGCGATCTGGGCGGGATTCGCATTGCGCCTGGGTGAGTGGTGGCCGGATTGGCTACAGGATGTGGCGTGGCTGTTTCCGCTGGCGGTGCTGGTCCAGATTCCGACCTTTGCCGCCGTGGGCCTGTACCGGCCGATCCTGCGCTATGCCGATGAAAGCCTGCTGTACACCATCGTGTTGGGCGTGAGCGCCGGCATCCTGCTGCTGATGGCAGTGTGGGTGTTTCTGCGCGAGGGGCTGGTGCCGCGTTCCTCCTGGCTGATTGCCTGGCTGGTGCTGGTGGCGCTGGTGGGCGGTGGGCGACTGGCGTTGCGCCGTGTGCTGCGCCGCTGGTTTCGTCCCGGTGCGCCGCGGGCGCCGGCCATCATTTATGGCGCGGGCGAAGCGGGTGCGCAATTGGTGCAGACCTTGCGCTATAGCGCCGAGTTTGAGCCGGTGGTGTTCGTCGATGACAACCCGCAGCTCTGGGGCAGCGTGGTGCTGGGCCTGAAAGTGCGCGCGCCGTTCAAGCTGCCGCGTCTGGTGACGAAGCACGATGCCCGCCTGATTCTGCTGGCGCTGCCCTCAGCCTCGCATCGGCGGCGGCGGGCCATTCTCGAATCCCTGGCCGGTTTACCGGCGCGGGTGCTGGCTTTGCCCTCTTTGGCGGAGCTGACCAGCGGTGCGCGGCGCATCGACGAATTCCGCGAGATCGATGTCGAGGATATTCTCGGCCGCGACTCCGTGCAGCCCAATACGGCGCTGCTGCGGGCGCGGGTCACGGGTAAAACGGTGCTGGTGACCGGTGCCGGTGGCTCGATTGGTGCCGAGCTGTGCCGGCAGATTCTGCCGCTGCGACCGCACCGGCTGGTGCTATTCGAACGTTCCGAGTACGCCCTGTACGCCATCGAGCAGGAACTGGGTGCCATGCGGGTCAACATGGGTCCGCCACTGGTGGAACTGGTTCCGCTGCTGGGCTCGGTGGTGCAGCGCCGCCGCCTGCAGGTGGTGATGGAGTGCTTCGCAGTGCAGACCGTCTACCACGCCGCCGCCTACAAGCATGTGCCGATCGTCGAGCACAACCCGATCGAAGGGGTGCGCAACAATGTGTTTGGCACCCTGCATGCCGCCGAGGCCGCGCAGGCCGCCGGTGTCGAGACCTTCGTGCTGATTTCCAGCGATAAGGCAGTGCGGCCTACCAATGTGATGGGCGCAACCAAGCGTCTGGCGGAGCTGATTCTGCAGGGGCTGGCTGGGGAGGGTAGCGCAACCCGGTTTTGCATGGTGCGCTTTGGCAATGTGCTCGACTCTTCCGGTTCGGTGGTGCCGCTGTTTCGCGAACAGATTCGCCAGGGTGGGCCGGTCACGGTGACCCATCCGGAGGTCGAGCGCTATTTCATGACCATTCCCGAGGCGGCGCAACTGGTGATCCAGGCCAGTGCCATGGCCCAGGGTGGCGATGTCTTCCTGCTCGACATGGGTGAACCGGTGCGGATCATCGACCTGGCGCGGCGGATGATCCAGCTATCGGGTCTGCGCGTGCGCGATGCGCAGGGCGAGGGTGATATCACGATCGAGTTTACGGGCTTGCGCAGCGGTGAAAAACTGCGCGAGGAGCTGCTGATCAGTGCGGATGATCTGCCGACCGAGCATCCGATGATTCGCCGTGCCCGCGAGGACTATGCACCGTGGCCGGTACTGCGCGACTGGCTCGAGCGGCTCGACCGCGCCACGCATGCCTTCGACTATGCAGGGGTGCGGGCACTGCTGCGGGAAGCCGTCGCCGAATATCAACCGGATGCGGGTATCGAGGATTGGGTCTGGCAGGCGGCGCAACCGGGCACGCCGGGCTGTGCCCGGCAAGCGGCATCGGTTAATCCGGCGACTCGGGATTCGGCCAGATCACCGCGGTCTTGATCCAGTTGCCGGCGATTTCGATGATCTCAGTCGGATGGCCGGCCAGATTCAGGCGGGCGCCCAGCTCAGGAATGGTTTCCAGTTGTTCCATCACCAGACCGTTCAGTGTGCGTGGACCATCGGTGGGCAAGGCCCAGCCCAGGGCGCGGTTCAGGGCGCGCACCGGGGTCCGGCCACTGACCACATAGCCGCCATCGGCGCGCGCCACCGGATTGCGGCTGTGCAGCGGCGTGGCCGGATCAGTGGTGAATTCACCGACGATCTCCTCCAGAATATCCTCCAGCGTCACCAGCCCGAGTACATCGCCATATTCATCAACCACCAGGCCCAAGCGTCGGCGCTGCTGCTGAAAGCTCAGCAACTGCCGGGTCAGCGAAGTGCCCTCGGGGATGAAATAGGCCTCGCGAATCAGGCTTTCCAGATCAGCACGATTGAAATCCGGCTTCTGAGTCATCAGATTCAGCACCTTGCGCAGGTGCAGGAAGCCCACCACCTGCTCGATGCTGTCGCGATACACCGGCAGACGCGTGTAGGGGCTGCGGGTCAACTGCCCGACGATGGCCGGCCAGTCATCCTCCAGATCGATGCCGACCAGCTCGCTGCGCGGCACCATGATGTCCTCGACGCGGATATCCTCCAGTTCCAGGACGCTAAGCAGCATCGCCTGATGGCGCTTGGGAATCATCACCCCGGCTTCCAGCACCACGGTGCGCAACTCTTCAGCGCTGAGCGAATGCGGACTGCTGGAAGTCTGAAGGGTGACCCGGAACAGGCGCAGCAGGCTGTTGACCACCAGGTTGGTCAGCCACACCAGCGGATAGAGCAGCTTGAGCAGCGGAACCAGCACCGCCGAAGCCGGATAGGCAATGCGCTCCGGGTGCAGGGCCGCCAGGGTCTTGGGCGCGACCTCGCCAAACACCAGCACGATCAGGGTCATGGCGACCGTGGAGGCGACAATGCCGGCATCGCCCAGAAAGTGCAGGGCGATAACGGTCGCCAGCGACGAGGCCAGGATATTGACGAAGTTATTGCCAAGCAGAATCAGGCCAATCAGCCGGTCGGGTCGTTCGAGCAGGCGGCTGGCGCGTTGCGCGGCCTTGTCCCCGGCCTTAGCGCGATGGCGCAGGCGGTAGCGGTTCAGGGTCATCAGCCCGGTTTCGGAACCGGAAAAGAACGCGGAACAGCCAATCAGCAGCACCAGCGCCACGCACAGCACGCCTATGTGAAAATCATCCAAGTCGCAGCAACCTCGCTGTGGAAACAAGCGTTGGAGATAAAATGGCTTTTACGGATTGATGCCGAAGCCGTCAAGCCATGGACGTAGCGCGCCCGGACGGGCCTAATAGCGGCGCAGGATCAGTTCCAGCACCAGCTTGCTGCCAAAATAGGCCAGCACCAGGAAGGCGAAACCGCTCAGCGTCCAGCGAATGGCGGTGCGGCCGCGCCAGCCAAAGCGCCAGCGTCCCCAGAGCAGTACGCCAAAAACGCCCCAGGCGATCAGCGACAGCAGCGCTTTGTGCGCCAGATGCTGGGCAAACAGATCCTCGATGAAGAACAGGCCGCTGAGCAGGGTAATGCTGAGCAGCATAAAGCCGGCGCCAATCATCTGAAACAGCAGCGCTTCCATGGCGGTCAGAGGTGGAATGCCGCGCAGGAAACCACCCGGATGGCGATGGCGCAGGCGATGATCCTGGATGGCCAGCAGCGCTGCCTGCAGTGCCGCCAGGGTGAGCAGCGAATAGGCGAGAATGGCGATGATAATGTGCAGTTCCAGCGGCCAGCGACTGCTGTCGGCGACGATGCGCTCGGCCGGAAACAGCAGCCCCAGCAGCAGGGTCAGGGCAGCAAAGGGCAGCACGACGATGCCCAGGCTTTCCATCGGCCGCACCATGGCCGCAGCCAGCAGCACCACGGCAATCAGCCAGCCGGTGAAGGACAGGGCGTTGAAGAATCCCAGATTAAGGCCAGCCGGTTCGAACACGGTCTGGGCCAGGATCAGGGTGTGTAACAGCGCCGCGCCCCAGCCTAGCGCCAGCGGGCCACCTTTGGTGATGCGGCCGGTTTGGCTGCTCGCCCGGGCCAGGCGCAGTGCCAGCAAACCGCCGGCAAACAGGTAAAGCAGGGCGGCCAGGCCGCCGATGACCGCGTTCATGATGAAAGGTCGAGTTGTGCGAATAGACAAGAGGAGAAGAGAATTATCACTAAAATGGCCGGATCGCGGAATGTCGTTATGCGCGCCGGTGCTGATTGGATTGCGCCAGGGATGCGCCGAATCCCTATAATTCCTGATTATTCCTTAATCGGTCCATATTGATCGGCAGGCAGCTGCCGCCGATTTCGCTAGCGTCGAGGCTGAATCCCGCATGTTTGAAAATCTGAGTGAGCGCTTGCTGCGCACCGTCAAGAATCTGCGTGGTCAGGGTCGCCTGACCGAGGACAACATCAAGGATGCGCTGCGCGAGGTGCGCATGGCGCTGCTGGAAGCGGACGTGGCCTTGCCGGTGGTGCGTGAATTCATCGAGCGGGTGCGCACGCGCGCCATCGGCGAGGAGGTGCTGCTCAGCCTGACGCCCGGTCAGGTGCTGATCAAGATCGTGCATGAAGAGCTGGTGCGGACCATGGGCGAGGCCAACGCCGAACTCAATCTGCGCGCGCAGCCGCCAGCGGTGGTGCTGATGGCCGGTCTGCAGGGCTCCGGCAAGACCACCAGCGTGGCCAAGCTGGCTCGCTGGCTGAAGGAGCGCCAGCGCAAGAAAAGCCTGGTGGTCAGTTGTGACGTGTATCGACCGGCCGCCATTGAGCAGTTGCGTAAGCTGGCCGGCGAGGTCGGCGTGGAATTCTTTCCCAGCGCTGTCGGGCAGGAACCGGATGTGATTGCCCGCCAGGCGCTGGATCAGGCGCGCCGGCAGGGTTTTGATGTGCTGATTGTCGATACCGCCGGCCGCCTGCACGTCGATGCCGAGATGATGGCCGAGATCCAGCGTCTGCATGCAGTGCTGAATCCGATTGAAACTCTGTTCGTGGTCGACAGCATGACCGGCCAGGATGCCGCCAACACTGCGCAGGCGTTTGGTGCCGCCTTGCCCTTGACCGGCGTGGTGCTGACCAAGACCGATGGCGATGCCCGCGGCGGTGCGGCTCTGTCGATCCGGCACATCACCGGCCAGCCGATCAAATTCCTCGGTGTCGGCGAGAAAACCACCGCGCTGGAACCCTTTTTCCCCGATCGGGTGGCTTCGCGCATTCTCGGCAAGGGCGATGTGCTCAGCCTGGTCGAGGAAATCGAGCAAAAGGTCGATAAGGAAAAGGCCCTCAAGCTGGCGCAGAAGGTGCAAAAGGGCAAGGGTTTCACCCTGGACGATTTTCGCGAACAGATGCAGCAGATGATGAGCATGGGCGGCATCGCCAGCCTGCTCGACAAGATGCCGGGCTTTAACGCCGCGCCGGCCGCGCTCAAGGATCAGGCTGCCGACAAGGAGGTCAAGCGCCTGATTGCAATTATTGATTCGATGACGCCGCAGGAGCGCCGCTTCCCCGACATCATCAAAGGCTCACGCAAGCGGCGCATTGCCGCCGGCTCCGGCACCCAGATCCAGGACGTCAATCGCCTGCTCAAGCAGTTTGATCAGGCGCAGAAGATGATGAAGAAAATGAAGGGCGGTGGGCTGATGAAGATGCTGCGCGGTTTGCAGGGCAAGCTGCCGATGGGCAGTCTGCCGCCGCTTAAGCCCTGATTTTCATCTTTTGGCACGCCGGACAGTTTCAAATACGCGAAATTTCGGCTAGTATCGCCTGCTTACTCTGGCTGCCCCCTGCGGGTGGCCTTTTCGTATCGGAATTCGCACGAGGTATGTACAGCGCATGGTTACCATCCGCCTGTCCCGCGGCGGCGCTAAGAAGCGCCCCTTCTACACCGTAGTAGTCACCGACAGCCGCAACCGGCGTGACGGTCGTTACATTGAACGCATTGGTTTCTTTAACCCGATCGCTAGCGGTCAGGACGAGCGCCTGAGCCTGAACCAGGAACGCCTGGCGTACTGGCTGGGCACCGGTGCCCAGCCGTCCGTGAGGGTCAGCAGCCTGATGGCCGAAGCGCGCAAGCGGCAGGTGCAGGCCTAAGGCGGTTGCTGGGCAGGGCGCGGTGTGAGCAGTACCGCGATGACGGAAGGAGCTGCGGATTGGGTCGTGCTCGGCCGGGTGTCGGGCCTGTTTGGCGTGCAGGGCTGGGTACGGGTATTTTCCCATACTGCGCCGCGTGTGGGCATTGTCCGCTATAGCCCGCTGTTTTTGCAGCGTCCTGAAGGCTGGCGGGAATTTGCCGTCGAGGCGGGCCGCGCGCACGGCGAGGGTGTGGTACTCAAGTTCGTCGGCTGTGATGACCGCGATCAGGCAACCACCCTGCTGGACAGCGAGATCGCCATACGCCGCGCGCAATTGCCGCCCCCGGCGCCGGGTGAATACTACTGGACTGACCTGGAAGGTCTGCGGGTGGTGACCCTGGATGGCGTCGAACTGGGCACGGTTGATCATCTGTTCGCGACCGGCGCCAACGATGTCCTGGTGGTGCGTGGTGCGCGTGAGCGCCTGCTGCCTTTCGTGCGCGGCACGGTGGTCGTCGAGATTGATCTCGATGCGCGCCTGCTGCGGGTGGACTGGGATCCGGAGTTCTAGGCGCGCTGCCCGCGTCAAGCCGTGGTGCGGGGCGCTTTGCAAGGAACAGCCGTGCGCATCGACGTGGTCACCCTGTTTCCCGAGATGGTCGAGAACCTGTTGCGCTTTGGCGTCACCGGGCGGGCGGTCGAGCGGGGACTACTCGACGTGGCAACCTGGAATCCGCGTGATGCCGCATATGACCGGCATCGCACGGTCGATGACCGTCCCTATGGCGGCGGGCCGGGGATGGTGATGAAGGTGCAGCCCTTACGCGATACCCTGCGCCGAGCGCGGTCAGCGGTGCAGCCACCGGGCCGTACGCTGTACCTGAGCCCGCAGGGCCGGACACTGACCCAGGATGGGGTACGGCAACTGGCAATGGAACCACGCCTGATCCTGCTGGCCGGTCGCTATGAGGGAATCGACGAGCGCCTGATCGAGACCGAGGTGGACGAGGAATGGTCCATTGGCGATTACGTGCTCAGCGGTGGCGAACCGGCAGCACTGGTGCTGATCGACGCGGTGACCCGACTGCTGCCGGGGGCGCTGAATGATCAGGACTCAGCGGCGCAGGATTCCTTCATGGATGGGCTGCTGGATTGTCCCCACTACACGCGGCCCGAAGAGATTGACGGATGCCGGGTGCCGGCGGTGCTGATGAGCGGTGATCATGCCGCGATTGCCCGTTGGCGGCGGCGCGAAGCGCTAGGACGCACCTGGCGGCGGCGGCCTGATCTGCTGGCGCAGCGACCACTGACGGTGATGGAGCAGGCATTGCTGGCGGATTTCATTCGCGAATACCAAGAGAGCACGGAGGATGCTGGCAGTGCTGGCGTTCTCCCGGAACAACCTGGAGTAGAGTGTCATGAGTAAGCTGGTTGAAGAATTTGAACGCGCGCAGATGACCCGCGAGATTCCCGAGTTCGGCCCGGGCGATACCGTGGTGGTGCGGGTGAAGGTGAAGGAAGGCAACCGCGAGCGCCTGCAGGCTTTCGAGGGTGTGGTCATTGCTAAGCGCAACCGCGGCCTGAACTCGGCGTTCACGGTGCGCAAGATTTCCCATGGCGAGGGCGTAGAGCGGGTGTTCCAGAGCTACAGCCCGGCGATTGCCGATATCACCGTCAAGCGCCGGGGCGACGTGCGCCGCGCCAAGCTGTACTACCTGCGTGGCCTGGAAGGCAAGGCAGCGCGCATCAAGGAGAAGCTGGCCTAAGGCGCGCGAAATGCGTGCGGGCAGGGGGCAATCGGCCACGATCGCCCCTTTTTTTTGTCTGCGGTCCGGACCGGGAGCAGCCTGATGAGTGACACGAGCGAGTGGGTGGACTGGTTGGAACCGGTGCGGGCACTGGCTGCCGAAGCCAGCGCGCAGATTCTGGATATTTACACCACGGCGTTCAGCGTCAGCGCCAAGGACGACAAGAGTCCGCTGACCGCCGCCGATCTGGCCGCGCACGAGCTGATCGTGGCCGGCCTGCGTGCCCTGACCCCGGATATCCCGATCCTGTCCGAGGAATCGGCGACCGTGCCCTTTGCCGAGCGCGCGCGCTGGCGGCGCTACTGGCTGGTTGATCCTCTGGACGGCACCAAGGAATTCGTGCAGCGCAACGGCCAGTTCACCGTCAATATCGCGCTGATTGATCAGCATGAGCCGGTGCTGGGCGTGGTCCGGGTGCCGGTGAGCGGAGTGTGCTATTTCGCCGCGCGCGGTTATGGCGCGTTCCGCGAGGATCCCGGCCAGCCGCCGCAGCCGATTCATGTGCAGCGGCTGCGCCCCGGCGCACCGATGCGGGTAGTGGGCAGTAAATCGCATGGCGGACTGGGTTTGCAGCAATTCGTCGCTGCGCTCGGACCGCATGAACTGGTGACGATCGGCAGTTCGCTCAAGCTCTGTCAGGTGGCGGAAGGCATGGCGGATGTCTATCCGCGGCTGGGCCCAACTTCGGAATGGGATACCGCCGCCGCGCAGGCGATTGTGGAAGTGGCCGGCGGTCAGGTCGTGGCCGCCGATAGCGGTCAGCCCTTGCGCTATAACACCGGCGAGTCATTGCTGAACCCGCATTTTATCGTTCATGGCGATGCCAGCTACGACTGGCTGGGTTGCGTACCGCGCCAGGGTGACGCATGAGCGGCGCGATGACGTATCAGGCAGTGCTGGCGACGCCACTGGGCCGGATTGGCCTACGGATGAGTGGAGAGGCTCTGAGCGCGCTCGATTATCTGCCAGCCGCTACGCCCGAGCGGCCGCCGGCGGACGCCGCGAGCGCTGCCGTGGTCGCGCAGTTGGCGGCCTATTTCCGCGATCCCCGGCACCGGTTCAGCGTGCCGCTGGCGCTGTCGGGAACAGCATTTCAGCAGCGGGTGTGGACGGCCCTGCAGGCGATTCCGCCGGGCACGGTGCTGCGCTATGGCGAGCTGGCCCAACAGTTGGGCAGTGCCGCGCGCGCCATCGGTGGCGCCTGCCGTAGCAATCCGGTCCCGATCCTGATTCCCTGTCATCGCGTGGTGAGCCAGCAGGGTCTGGGTGGCTATGCCGGCGCGGTGACCGGCGATCCGCTGGCGATCAAGCGCTGGCTGCTGCGGCACGAAGGCGTGATTTGGCCACCGGCTTGAAATTTTGCCGCCCGCCCGCATATCGAGCCGCGATATCGGCACACCACTTAGGAGACCGTCCCCGATGACCGTCGAAGCTCACAAGGAAACTCTTGGTTTTCAGGCCGAGGTGCAGCAGTTGCTGCGTCTGGTCGCGCATTCGCTGTATTCGCACAAGGAAGTTTTCCTGCGCGAACTGATTTCCAACGCCTCCGACGCCTGTGACAAGCTGCGCTTCGAAGCGCTTACCGATGGCGCGCTATACGAGGATGATCCGGAACTGAGGATCCGCGTCAGTTTTGATAAGGATGCGCGCACCATCACCATTGCCGACAATGGCATCGGCATGGACCGCCAGGAAGTGATCGACAACATCGGCACCATTGCCCGTTCCGGCACCCGTCAGTTCATGCAGAAGCTGAGCGGCGATCAGGCCAAAGACACCAGCCTGATTGGCCAGTTTGGCGTCGGGTTCTACTCCAGCTTCATCGTTGCCGACAAGGTGGTGCTGCGCACCCGCCGCGCCGGCATGGGCGCCGAACACGGCGTGCTCTGGGAATCCAGCGGCGAAGGCGAATACACGCTGGAGACGATCGAGAAGCCCACTCGCGGCACCGAGGTGATCCTGCACCTGCGCGAAGAGGAGAGCGAACTGCTCAACGAATGGCAATTGCGTTCGATCATCACCAAGTATTCCGACCATATCACTCTGCCGGTGATCATGCCGGTGCAAAAGCCTGGCGAGGGTGAGGACGCAGCGCCGACCGTGGTCGAGGAGCGGATCAATCAGGCTGCTGCCTTGTGGGCGCGTCCCAAACAGGACATCAAGGACGAGGAATACAGGGAATTCTACAAGCACGTCGGTCACGATTTCGAAGACCCGCTGGCCTGGACCCATAATCGCGTCGAAGGCAAGCTTGAATACACCTCGCTGCTGTTCATTCCCGGCCGTGCGCCGTTTGATCTGTGGGATCGTGAGCAGCGCCACGGCGTCAAGCTGTATGTGCAGCGCGTGTTCATCATGGACGATGCCGAAAACCTGATGCCGCGCTATCTGCGCTTCGTGCGCGGTGTGATCGACTCCAGCGACCTGCCGCTCAACATCTCGCGCGAGATCCTGCAAAGCAGCAAGGTAGTGGACGGCATCCGCGCCGGTTCGGTGAAGAAGGTGCTGGGCCTGCTCGAAGACATGGCCAGCAACGATGCCGAGAAGTACGGCAAGTTCTGGAAGGAATTTGGCCGGGTGATCAAGGAAGGTCCGGCCGAGGATTACGCCAATCGCGAACAGATCGCCAAGCTGCTGCGTTTCGCCTCGACCCAGACCGATAGCGCCGAACAGATCGTGTCGCTGGCCGACTATATCGGACGGATGAAGGACGGTCAGGACAAGATCTACTACATTGTTGGCGATAGCTTCGTCGCGGCCCGCAACAGCCCGCATCTGGAAATCTTCCGCAAGAAGGGGCTGGAAGTGCTGCTGCTCAGCGACCGGGTCGATGAGTGGCTGATGTCGCACCTGAACGAATTTGAAGGCAAGTCCTTCCAGTCGGTGGCCAAGGGTGCGCTGGATCTGGACAAGATCGCTTCGGAAGAGGAAAAGCAGGAGCAGAAGCAGGCCGAAGATCAGTACAAGGATCTGCTCGGCCGGGTCAAGGACGTTCTCGGCGACAAGGTCAAGGAGGTGCGCATCTCCTCGCGGTTGACGGATTCGCCGGCCTGCCTGGTGGTCGAGGACTATGCCCTGAGTGCCCATCTGGAACGGCTGCTGCGCGATGCCGGGCAGAGTGTGCCGATGAGCAAGCCCTATCTGGAGCTGAACCCGGCGCATCCGCTGATCGGCCGCCTGCAGGGGGAAACGGACGCGACCCGCTTTGGTGACTGGACTCATCTGCTGTTCGAGCAGGCGATGCTGGCCGAGGGTGGGCAACTGGAAGATCCAGCCGGCTTTGTCAAGCGGCTGAATGCGCTGCTGCTGGCTGCGGGCCATTAGGCAAGATCGGCGATGGCGCCCGCGGTCTGGAACCATGGGCGCCGGCAGGATTCACTGCTGTAGCCAAAACCGACAAGTTTGATAGATTATTAACGAGTCGAGCTTCCAGCCGACCGTAATGCGTGACCAACCAGAGGGGGTGCTGATCCAATGATGCAATTGAAGGAAATTCTGAACAAGAAGGGTGGTGAGCCGGTGACCGTGGCTGCATCGGGCACGGTGGCCGATGCCATCCAGACCATGAGTGCGCACCGGGTCGGTTCGGTGATGGTGCTGGCGGCCACTGGCGAACCGGTCGGGATTCTGACGGAGCGCGATGTGCTGCGCCTGTGCGCCGCTGGCCAGACCGATTTCGCCCAGCTGCCGCTGAGTGGCTGCATGACCAGCGCCATGACCGTAGGCAAGCCGAGCGATACGGTCAGCGAAGTGCTGGCGATCATGACCAGCAAGCGCTTTCGCCATCTGCCCGTGGTCGAGGACGGCAAGATGGTTGGCGTGGTCTCGATCGGTGACTTGGTCAAAGCCAAGCTCGAAGAGACCGCGATCGAAGCGCAGACCCTGCGCGAATACATTAATTCCTGAGCAGGTCGCGGGGAGCGCCGCCCGGCGTCTCCCCGGTCGCTTCACATGGAATCCGGAGCCGCTTTCTGGCAGGACAAGACGCTCGCCGAGTTGACGCTGGCGGAGTGGGAGGCGCTGTGCGACGGTTGCGGCAAGTGCTGTTTGCACAAGCTGGAAGATACGGCGACCGGCGCACTGTTGCATACCAATGTTGCCTGTCGCCTGCTGGATCTGGGTAGCGGCCGCTGCAGCCGTTACGCTATGCGGTTGCGTTGGGTGCCGGACTGTGTGCAGTTGACCCCGAGTCTGGTCGAGGATCTGCGTTGGCTGCCTGCGACCTGTGCCTACCGGCTGCGGGCGCAGGGTCAGGCTTTGCCGGACTGGCACCCGCTGCTGACCGGTGATCCGGAGTCCGCCCAGCGCGCTGGCATGGGCGTGCGCGGCCGGGTCATCCCGGAGCGTCGCGCCCGGCACCTGGAACAGCATATTGTTGAATGGCAATGAGTCATCGATGATGAATATCCGCTGTCTGACCCTGGGCGCGTTTCAGGTCAACGCCTATCTGCTTGAAGACCCGAACAGTGGCGCCTGCGCGGTGATCGATACTGGCGAGGGCGCGCAACTGGCCGAGGCGCTCGCTGCCCTCAATCCGCGTCCCGACCTGCAGGCAATCCTGCTTACCCACGCGCATTTTGATCATGCCGGCGGCCTGGTGGACGTGCAGCGCCTGTTTCCGGATGCGGTCACTTATCTGCCAGCACTGGAACGCCCGCTGTTCGAGAGTCTGCCCCATCAGGGATCGCGCCTGTTTGGCCTGCCACAATTTGATCGCCCCTGTGGGCGCATCGATCACTACGTCACCGATGGCGACACCATCACGGTAGGCGCCTGGACCCTGCGCGTCCTGTCCACTCCCGGGCATACTCCCGGCCAGGCCTGTTATTACGACGACCGCCATGTATTCGTCGGCGATACCCTGTTCGCCGGCAGCATCGGCCGCACCGATTTTCCGCTCAGCGATCCAGAGCTGATGCGCCAGAGCCTGCATCGCCTGCTGGCCCTGCCCGGACATCTGCTGGTGTGCAGCGGCCATGGACCCACCACTACACTGGATGAGGAATTGCGCAGCAATCCCTATCTGGGCGAGGTGCGCCGTGCGCGCGGCCTGACAGCACCGGTTGCCGGCGGCATGTCCGGGCCGCGCTGGAGCTGAGAACGCCGCCCATGTGCGAACTGCTGGGGATGAGCGCCAACGTCCC
The DNA here is from genome assembly GCA_036834665.1 of Candidatus Competibacteraceae bacterium. GTDB lineage: Bacteria > Pseudomonadota > Gammaproteobacteria > Competibacterales > Competibacteraceae > RXIX01. The sequence continues at coordinate 14,189 of DAITNL010000023.1, forward strand.
GACCGATATTCGCTTCAGCTTCACCGGCCTGATGCAGCGCGGCGGACGCACCGGTCCGCATCGCGATGGCTGGGGCATTGCCTTTTACGAAGCGCGCGGCTGCCGTCTGTTTCATGATCCGCAGCCCAGTGCCGAATCCGAGGTCGCGCGGTTGGTGCAGCGTTATGCCATCAAGAGCCGCATCGTCATCAGCCATATCCGCCGCGCCAATCGTGGCCGGGTCTGTCTGGAAAACACCCACCCGTTCAGCCGCGAACTGTGGGGCCGGCACTGGGTATTCGCCCACAACGGCCAGCTCAGCGGCGTCAAGCACCTGCCGCTCGGTTTTTATCAGCCGATCGGCAGCACCGACAGCGAGCACGCCTTCTGCTGGCTGCTCGACCATATCCGGGCGCGCTTTCCCCAGGCGCCGCGCCGCTCCCAGGCCCTGTGGCAACTGATTCACACCCTGACCATGGAGCTGAACCAGCGTGGCGTGTTCAACTTCCTGCTCAGCGATGCGCAGCACCTCTACGCGCATTGCAGTACCCAGTTGTCATGGCTGACCCGGCGGGCGCCATTTGGTCAGGCGCGGCTGATGGATGCCGACATGACGGTGGATTTCCAGGAGGAGACCACCGCTGATGACGTGGTCACGGTGGTGGCGACCCGGCCGCTGACCGATAACGAGTCATGGACGGTGCTGACACCCGGTGCCCTGACCATTTTTCGCGCCGGCGAGCTGCTAGCGACCCTGGGCTAGGCGGGACGCGCTAGCGGTCGCGATCAGCCAGCAGGGGCGGATTCCCCGCGACGCCCGGGCTGCCAAGAAACGTCGCACCGCCGACTAGATTCTGTTGCCAGTAGCGCTGCGCTAGACTGACCTTGCGTACCTGCCGACTGCTGGCAGAGGCGTGGATCATTTGTCCCTTGCCGGCGTAAATGCCGACATGCGAAATCACCCCGTTCTGTCCAGTGCGGAAAAATAGCAGATCTCCCGGTAGCACCCGCCGCTGTGGCTGTCCAGCCTGGAACTGTTCCAGGGCGGTACGCGGCAGGGGAACGCCCGCCTGTAGATAGGCATACTGCACCAGCCCACTGCAATCCACCCCATCCGGCGACTCGCCGCCCAGCACATACGGCGTACCGATCAGGTGCTCAGCGGTGGCGAGAATGCGCGCGCGTGCCGCTGCGATACGGGGATCGTTCGCGCGCATTCCGGGCCCGGCCGCGGGTGGCGGCGTCGCGCAACCGCTGAGCCAGAACGCCGCGCAAAAGGACAGGATGACAGCTAAGGATCGACCGGTCGATGCAGGCATGGGCATGGTGAATTCCTTGGCGGAACAGGACAGGAACAATGGCGCCAGCTGCGTGCCATTGCTGACCATTATAGGTGCGCGGCGTGGCCAGCGGCATCAGCCAGCACGGATCCGCCTGTGCTTTTTGCGGCAGATATGCCCCGGATCAGCTATAGTAACTCCTCGATTAAATCGTACAGGTGCATCCATGAAAGCAGCCCATGGCAAGGTCGTCTCCTTGCACTATACCCTGACCGATGATCACGGCATGGTGCTTGATACCAGCCGCGAACGTGGCCCGTTCACCTACCTGCATGGCTATGGCAACATCATTCCCGGTCTGGAAAATGCCCTGAATGGTTGCGAAGCGGGCTTTAGCAGCGTGGTGAAGGTTGCCCCCGCCGATGCCTACGGTGAATACAGCCAGCAGGCAGTGTTCGAAGTGCCGCGCGCGCAGTTCCCGCCCAACGAAGAGATTCAGGTGGGCATGCAGGTGCAGGGCGAAGGTGCGCACGGCATCGTGACCTTCACCGTGGTTGCGGTGAACGACAGCGGTATCGTTCTGGATGGCAACCACCCGATGGCCGGTAAGACCCTGCATTTCGATGTCGAGGTGCTGGAGGTGCGCGAGGCGACGGCGCAGGAACTGGACCATGGCCACGTCCACGCCCAGGGTGCCGATCACTAAGGCGCGTCACGGGACGATTCGCTAGGGCGGATGGAACCCGCGCGTTCCGGTTGCAGTGACCCGCATCGCCAAAGAACTGGCAGTGGTGTACGCGAGACCGGTTATGCAGGGTTCCCAAGCAAAAACTTGACTTGATTCGAGGCCTTCCGCGCTGCCATGTTGTTGCGATCCCCGTTGTCCGCTGTTGAAGATGCTCCGCCCTTTGAACTCAAGGGAAGCCTGTTCACGCTGACCGTCATGCATGTCTTTCATCTTGACCGGGCCGCGATTGAGCGTGCTCTGGCCGAGAAAATCCGGCAGGCTCCCAGTTTCTTCAACAATACACCGGTGGTGATTGACCTGGACAGCCTGACGGGTGTCGAGGCCGATAACGCAGATTTCGCCGGTTTGTATGCTGCGCTGCGTGGCCATGGCCTGGTACCGGTGGGTATTCGCAATGGCAGCGCCGAGTTGCAGGCCGCGGCCGGGCAAGCGGGTTTGCCCCTGCTGCCGGAGAGCCGCGCCAACCCGGTGGCGACCAAGCGCCCCGAGCGGCCGGAGCCGGTGGCGACGCGCAGCCGTATCGTCAGCCACCCGGTACGTTCCGGCCAGCAGATCTACGCCCCGGACGGTGACCTGATCGTGCTGGGTACGGTCAGTGCTGGCGCCGAGGTCATTGCTGACGGCAACATTCATATTTATGGCGTTTTGCGCGGGCGGGCACTGGCCGGCGTCAAGGGAGGCGCAGAAACGCGTATTTTCTGCCAGAGCCTTGAAGCGGAACTGGTCTCGATCGCCGGTCACTACCGGATTAGCGAGCAGCTTGACAGCACCGAGCGCGGCAAGCCGATTCAGGTTTACTTGCAGGACGACCGTCTACTGATCGAACCGCTGATTCGCTAAGAGTCACGGTGGTGCCGGATGAGGGCCGGCAGGGCTGATCAACTTTTCAAACATAACTACCGTGAGATAATCACTTGGCAACCGTAATCGTTGTGACCTCCGGCAAGGGGGGTGTGGGCAAAACAACCACCAGCGCCAGCTTTGCTACCGGCCTGGCGCAGCGCGGTTACCGGACTGTCGTGATCGACTTCGATGTCGGGTTGCGCAACCTTGATCTGATCATGGGCTGCGAGCGCCGTGTGGTCTATGACTTTATTAACGTCATCAATAACGAAGCCAACCTGAACCAGACCTTGATCCGCGACAAGCGTGTCGACAATCTCTACGTGCTGCCGGCTTCGCAGACGCGCGACAAGGAAGCCCTCACCCGGGAAGGCGTGGAACGGATCCTCGACGAACTCAGGCAGAATTTCGACTACATTGTCTGCGATTCGCCCGCAGGCATTGAGCGCGGCGCACTGATGGCCCTTTATTTCGCCGACGAAGCGCTGGTAGTGACCAATCCGGAAGTGTCATCGGTACGCGATTCCGACCGGATTCTCGGTATCCTGTCCAGCCGTTCGCGGCGCGCCGAGCACGGTGACGAACCGGTCAAGGAACATCTGGTCCTGGCCCGCTACGCGCCCGATCGCGCGAGTCGCGGCGATATGCTCAGCGTTGATGACGTGCTTGAGATTCTCGGTATTCCGCTGCTGGGCGTCATTCCCGAATCGCAGACCGTCCTGCAGTCCTCCAACGCGGGTGTTCCGGTGATTCTGGAGGAGGATAGCGATGCGGGCGCCGCCTATAGCGATCTGGTTGACCGTTTCCTGGGCAAGAACCTGCCGCACCGCTTTCTCACGAGCCAAAGGAAAGGATTTCTGAAACGCCTGTTCGGCGGGAGCTGAGCCATGAGACTGTTCGACTACTTCCGTTCACCGCCGAGCAAGTCGGCCGCGCTGGCCAAGGAGCGCCTGCAGATTATCGTGGCGCACGAACGGGGCAATCGCCATAGCAGCCCTGACTATCTGCCGGCGCTTAAAAAGGAACTGCTGGAAGTGGTGCGCAAGTATGTGCCGATCGACCAGAGCCAGATCAAGGTGCATCTGGATCGTGAAGGCGGCTACGAGATCCTGGAACTGAACATCACCCTGCCCGATGAAGAACAGCGCTCCAGTCGCCGTTAGCCGTCCGGGTAGCGCGCTGTGAACAACGGCGGGCGTAGTGCGGAATCCGCAGCAGTCGAGCGGGTGCGGATCGATAAGTGGCTGTGGGCTGCGCGCTTTTTCAAAACCCGCACTCTGGCCGCCGATGCAGTGAGTGGCGGCAAGGTGCATGTCGATGGCCAGCGGGTCAAGCCGGCCCATGGTCTGCGCCTGGGGGCGCTGCTGCGCATCCAGCGCGGCTTTGATGAATACACGGTCACGGTTACTGCCCTGGAAACCCGGCGTGGGCCGGCTGCGGCGGCGGCAACGCTGTACGCAGAAACTGCCGAAAGCCGACAGCGGCGCGAGGCTCTGGCCGAGCAGCGCCGCCTGCAGCGGGCCGCATCCCCGATGCCCGTTGGCCGTCCGACTAAACAGGATCGGCGGCGCATCGTCCGTTTCCTGACCGGCGATGATCGCTAGCCAGCGGGAGAGCAGGGGTGCCTGGGTGCGCCGCGATGGGTTGCAGAGCGAACGGTGCTTCGTGCAGCTTAGTATGTGAACTCTAATTTTCTTTGCTACGGTTGCGCTCGATTGATGCGCATGGCGCGCTTGCCAAGAACGTGCGAAGAGAGGCCCCCGCGATGAAAGCCGATATGTCCGAAAAACAGTTCACCCTCAATGTCCGGGAATTTGCCCGGCAAATCTGGCTGGCCGGTCTGGGTGCCTTTGCCAAGACCCAGGAAGAAGGCAACCGCCTGTTTGATACTCTGGTTCAGGAAGGCGAAGCGGTAGATGCCCGCCTGAAACAGAACGCCGATGCGAAAGTGACGCAGCTCAAGGAAGGCATTGGTGCTGTCGAGGGCACCGTGGGCGCGCTGCAGGGTCGCGCGGTCGAGACCTGGAGCAAGCTGGAGCAGGTGTTTCAGACCCGGGTGGCGCGTGCCCTGCATCGTCTGGGCGTGCCGACCCGCGACGATATTCAGCAGTTGTTCGCCCAGATCGATATGCTCAGTCACAACGTGCAGGAACTGGCCCGGATGACGGAGGCGGAGACTAAAACCCGCAAGCCCCGCGCCACTAAACCCGCTGAAACCAGCGTGGAAACCCATCTGAGCGATTCACTGGTCTAAACCGCGAGCTTCGCGATTGCGTCGCGCCGGAGTCATCTTCCATTCCGGCGCGCGCCGCTCAAATTGACCGTTTGCCGGCTGCAAGGTAACGTAAGGGTTTACCAAAACGGACGGGCAGGCATGACGGCTCACAGCAATTTTCCACCGGCTCGGGTAAGCGCCCTGGTGTTGCGCGCACAGAGCAGGCCGCTTTGCGCGGATGCAGCGCCATGACAGCGGAACTGATTGCCCGCTATCGGACCCGCGCCAATCAGGCACTTGACCAGCGCTTGCCGGCTGCGGACCTGCATCCGGGCGACCTGCATCAGGCCATGCGCTACGCGGTGCTCGGCGGTGGCAAGCGTCTGCGCCCGGTCCTGGCCTACGCGGCGGGCGTGGCCGTTGGCGCGGAGCTGGGCGCACTCGACGCGCCCGCCTGCGCCCTGGAATGCATTCATGCCTACTCCCTGATTCACGACGACCTGCCGGCCATGGATGATGATGATCTGCGTCATGGTCAGCCGTCCTGTCACAAGGCTTATGGCGAGGCGCTGGCCATTCTGGCCGGTGATGCGCTGCAGGCCCTGGCCTTCCAGATCCTCGCCCAGGATCCGACCCTGAATGTGCCGCCGGCTGTGCGTCTGCGCATGCTCGGGGTGCTCGTCCAGGCTGCCGGTTCGCGCGGCATGGTCGGTGGACAGGCCATCGACCTGGCGGCGGTTGGCCGGATGCTGACCCTGGCCGAACTGGAAAACATGCATATCCACAAGACCGGTGCGCTGATTCGCGCCAGCGTGCTGCTCGGCGCCCTCAGTCAGCCAGCGGTGGACCCGGTCCTGCTGGAGCGGCTGGACCGCTATGCCAAATGCATCGGTCTGGCCTTTCAGATTCGCGACGATATTCTCGACGAGATTGGCGATGCCGCCACGCTCGGCAAAATCCCCGGTGCCGACCGGGTCCGCAACAAGCCAACCTATCCGGCGCTGCTCGGTCTGGATGGTGCCCGTGAGCACGCCCGGATCCTGTACGATGAGGCCCGGATGGCACTGGATACGCTCGGCGCCGAGGCGGATCCATTACGCTGGATTGCGGCCTACATCGTCGAGCGCGCCTACTGATCCACCTGTCGTGCCGGCGCAGTTGCCCGGTACGATTCCGCCGCACGCTCTCTTATAACGATCCCCTGGAACCAAAGGGTACGGATTTTCGCACGATGACCACCGGAGCTACCTTTCCGTTGTTAGAACAGATCGACACGCCCCTGGATCTGCGCGCCCTGCCTGAAGCGCGGCTGCCGGCCCTGGCCCAGGAGCTGCGGGCCTTTCTGATTGAAACGGTCGCCCGCACCGGCGGCCATTTTGCGGCCAATCTCGGCACCGTGGAATTGACGGTTGCCCTGCATTATGTCTTCAACACGCCTGAGGATCGGCTGGTCTGGGATGTCGGTCACCAGACCTATCCGCACAAGATTCTGACCGGGCGGCGCGCGCGCATGGACAGTCTGCGGCGCAGGAACGGCATTGCCGGCTTTCCTAAACGCTGTGAAAGTGTGTACGACACCTTCGGCGTTGGCCATTCGAGCACCTCGATCAGCGCTGCGCTGGGTATGGCGATTGCCTCGGCGCGCACCGGCAGCGAGCGCAAGGTGGTGGCCATCATCGGTGATGGCGCGATGACCGCGGGCATGGCCTTCGAAGCACTCAATCATGCCGGGCATATCAAGAGTGATCTGCTGGTGGTGCTCAATGACAACGAAATGTCGATTTCGCCCAACGTCGGCGCGCTGTCGGCGCATCTGACCAAGCTGATGTCCGGGCGCTTCTTTTCCAGCGTCCGCGAGGGTGGCAAGAAGGTGCTCAGCCACATGCCGCCGATGCTGGAAGTGGCCCGCCGTGCCGAGGAGCATGTCAAGGGCCTGCTGGTGCCGGCGGGCACGCTGTTCGAGGAACTGGGCTTTAACTATTTTGGCCCGGTCGATGGCCACGACCTGCCGACCCTGGTGCAGACCCTGCGCAATCTGCGCGCCCTGGATGGCCCGCGGCTGCTGCATGTCGTTACCCGCAAGGGCAAGGGCTATCCGCGTGCCGAGGATGAGCCGGTTGGCTATCACGGCGTGGGCAGTTTCGATCCGGCCTGTGGCCTGAAACCGGCCAAGCCCGGTGGCAGCCCGACCTATACCCAGGTATTCAGTGACTGGCTGTGCGATATGGCCGCCGAGGATGAACGGCTGGTCGGTATTACTCCGGCGATGCGTGAAGGCTCGGGGTTGGTGGAATTTTCCGAGCGTTTCCCGGAGCGCTATTTCGACGTGGCGATCGCCGAGCAGCACGCGGTGACCCTGGCCGCCGGGCTGGCCTGCGACGGGCTCAAGCCGGTGGTGGCGATCTACTCGACCTTCCTGCAGCGCGCCTACGATCAGTTGATCCATGATGTTGCCCTGCAGAATCTGCCGGTGCTGTTTGCCATCGACCGCGCCGGTCTGGTCGGGCCGGATGGACCGACCCATGCCGGCAGCTTTGATTGCAGCTATCTGCGTTGCATTCCCAACCTGGTGATCATGGCGCCGGCGGATGAGAACGAGTGCCGGCAGATGCTCTACACCGGCTTTCAGCTCGATCAGCCGGCGGCGGTGCGCTACCCGCGCGGCAAGGGTTCGGGTGTGGCGGTGGAGCGCGCGATGCAGCCGCTGCCTATCGGTCAGGCGCAACTGCGCCGCCAGGGGCAGGCGCTGGCCCTGCTGGCCTTTGGCAGCATGGTCGAGGTAGCCGAGGCGGTGGGAGCGCGGGTGGATGCGACGGTGGTCAACATGCGCTTTGTCAAACCGCTTGATGAGGCGTTGCTGCAGCGACTGGCCGCTGAGCACCGCTGGCTGGTGACCCTGGAGGAAAATGCCATAGCTGGTGGTGCGGGCAGTGCAGTGAGCGAATATCTGGCGCAGCAGGCGATTCGCACCCCGGTTTATCACTTCGGCCTGCCGGATGAATTCATCGAGCAGGGCGAACGTGGCGAGCTGCTCAGTGAGTGCGGTCTGGATGCCGAGGGCATTCTGCGACAACTGGCGGCTTGGGGGCTGGTGCCCGCGTTGGCAACAACGCCTGTATCCGAGTGAAGCGCCCGGGAATTTAATGGCCCGTGCGCGACTCCAAAGTGGTGACGATTGATGTTCCACGGCTGCCATGTGGTAGCTTGGATGCAGCGTGGGTTTTGAACGAAGACGCGCAGGCGTCGCTGAGAGGATTGCATGCAGCCATCGACCATGAGTTCCGCGGCCACGTCCACGGTCATTCATATCCCCGATGTCCAGAACAGTGCCGATACCCGCCGGTTGGCGATCAACAAGGTCGGCATCAAGGACATCCGCCATCCGGTGCGGGTCCGTGACCGCAGTGGCGGCGAGCAGCACACCATCGCCACCTTCAACATGTATGTGAACCTGCCGCACAACTTCAAGGGCACGCACATGTCGCGCTTCGTGGAGATTCTCAATGTGCCGGGGCGGGAAATCGCGGTGGATTCCTTTCAGGCGATGCTGGCCGAGATGACCGAGCGCCTCGAAGCCGAGGCCGGCCACATCGAGATGAGCTTCAGCTATTTCGTCAACAAGGTCGCGCCGGTGTCCGGGGTGCAGAGCCTGATGGATTACGAGGTGACCTTTATCGGCGAGATTCGCGATGGCCAGCCGGCGATGAATCTCAAGGTCGTGGTGCCGGTGACCAGCCTGTGCCCCTGTTCGAAGAAGATTTCCCGCTATGGCGCGCACAACCAGCGCTCGCATGTGACCATCAATGCCCGCATTCACGGCTTTGTCTGGATCGAGGATCTGATCGATCTGGCCGAGGCCGAGGCGTCCTGCGAGCTGTATGGCCTGCTAAAGCGGCCGGATGAGAAGTACGTCACCGAGCGCGCCTACGAGAATCCCAAATTCGTCGAGGACATGGTGCGCGATATTGCCGCTAAGCTGAATCAGGATCCGCGCATCATCGCCTATGCGGTGGAATCGGAGAACTTCGAATCGATTCACAATCACTCGGCCTATGCCATGATTGAGCGCGATAAGGCAGCCGATGCAGTCGCCGCGCCGGTTTCCCGGGTCCCGGAGTCCATGCCCTGAGTGAATAGTTAATGAGTGAATAGTTAATAAGGTGAGGTGCGGTCAGAAAGGCCGCTGCAGGTGCAAAACTAGCAAAAGCCGTTCCAAAAGGAACGGCTTTTTTCATGGGTGCGAAAATGTCCTGCTGGATTTTCCGGGTTGCGCATGATTCTGGGTCTGCATGGCGCGTGTGCCGACCTGGTGCAAGGTTTGCGGTTTCTGGTGCGTGCTGGCACGAGCATAGTCACGGGTTTATTTTAATAATTTGATTTATATGCATATATTTATTTTGGCGCGTATTTTGCTGATTTCAATTTAGTTAAAAAAAATTCTTTTAATGCAACTTCGAGGTATCTATGCCTGAGCGCGGCGTACTGGTTTTTCAGGCGGAAATAGGGCGATGGTTCAGGGAGGGCGGCGGATGAAATGGATTATCGCGATCATCAAGCCTTTCAAGGTGGACGATGTGCGTCTGGCCTTGGCGGCTTTGCATGTACAGGGCATGACGGTCACTGAGGTCAAGGGTTTTGGGCGGCAGAAAGGTCACACCGAACTCTACCGTGGTGCTGAGTATGTGGTGGACTTCCTGCCCAAGATCAAGCTGGAGATTGCGGTTAGCGATGAACAGGTCGATGCGGTGGTCGAGGCGATCCGTTCTGCGGCCTTCACCGGCAAGATTGGCGACGGCAAGATTTTTGTCTTCGCCCTGCAGGATGTGATCCGCATTCGCACCGGCGAGATGGGCGACACAGCACTTTAAGGGGGATGGCATGAAAAGACTCGTTGCGTTCGCGGCCCTGATCAGTGGGCTGGCGTTCAGTGGCCTGGTACTGGCCGAGACGGCGGCACCGGTGCCGAACAAGGGCGATACCGCCTGGATGATCGTTGCCACCCTGCTGGTGGTGATGATGGCGGCTCCGGGCCTGGGCCTGTTCTATGGTGGCATGGTGCGTTCCAAGAACATGCTATCGATCCTGATGCAAAGCCTGGTGATCTTCTGCCTGCTCGGCGTGCTCTGGGCAGTGTATGGCTACAGCCTGGCCTTCACCGAGGGCAACGCCTTTATCGGTGGCTTTGACAAGCTGTTCCTGAAGGGCGTGACGCCAGACTCGATCGCTGCCACCTTCAGCAAGGGTGTGGTGGTGCCAGAATACATTTATATCGCCTTCCAGTTGACCTTCGCCGCCATTACCCCGGCGCTGATCATCGGTGGCTTCGCTGAGCGTGTGAAGTTTTCGGCGGTGCTGCTGTTCATGGTGCTGTGGTTCACCTTTTCCTACCTGCCGATGGCGCACATGGTCTGGTACTGGGCCGGTCCCGATGCCTACACCGATGCCGATGCTGCCGCTAAGGCTGCGGCGACCGCGGGTTTCCTGTTCCAGAAAGGCGCGCTCGACTTTGCCGGCGGCACTGTGGTGCATATCAACGCCGGTATCGCCGCGCTGGTCGGCGCATTCATGGTCGGCCGGCGGATCGGTTATGGCCGGGAAAGCATGGCGCCGCATAGCCTGAGCATGACCATGGTCGGCGGTGCGCTGCTCTGGGTGGGCTGGTTTGGTTTCAACGTGGGTTCCAACCTGGAAGCGACCGGTGTCGCCGCCCTGGCCTTCATCAACACGCTGCTGGCGACCTGTGCCGCGACCGTGGCCTGGACCCTGGTGGAGTGGATGCTCAAGGGTAAGCCCTCGATGCTGGGCGCAATTTCCGGATCGATCGCCGGCCTGGTGGTGATTACCCCGGCTTGCGGCTTCGTCGGCCCGATGGGCAGCCTGATCATGGGTCTGCTGGCGGGGATCGTCTGCTATTGGGGCGTCAATGGCCTCAAGCGTGCGCTGGGCATGGACGATTCCCTGGATGTCTTCGGCGTGCATGGCGTCGGCGGTGTTCTGGGGGCCTTGCTCACCGGCGTTTTCGCCGCACCGGCCCTGGGTGGCACCGGCGTCTATGACTATGTCGCCAATCAGGTGGGTGCATACGATATGGCGGCGCAACTGCTCTGTCAGGCCTGGGGCGCCGGTACCGCGCTCGTCTGGTCGGGCACGGTGTCCTTCATCGCCCTGAAGCTGATTGACCTGACCATCGGTCTGCGCGTCAGCGAGGAAGATGAGCGCGAGGGTCTGGATATCACCACCCACGGTGAGTTCGCCTATCACCACTGAGGATCCGGCAGGACTCCTCTCGTCGCTGCGGTGGGGGGAGTCAGCCGGTTGGCGTGGGGTCCTTGCCCACTTTATTCATGGCTGGCAGACGTGCCCGGAAACTGCCGCCAGGCAAACAGTCGGGTCGGCTGCCAGCCAAGGTGCTGATACACATCCAGGGCGGGCTGATTGTCGGCATCGGCCAGCAGTTGCACCCGCCGCGCGCCGCGCGCCAGGGCCCAGGCAATGGCTGCGTCGAGCAACTGGCGGCCCAGCCCCTGGCTGCGATAGGCCGCGTGAACCACCAGATCCTCCAGCCAGGCGGACGCTGCGCCACTGGCGGTGGAGATCACCAGTTGCGCGCTGACCATGCCGACCACCTCCTGGGTGGCATCGTCGCGGCGGGCGACGAAGATCTGCGCCTGTTC
>DAITNL010000024.1:0-25272 GCA_036834665.1 Candidatus Competibacteraceae bacterium
CGGTCGCGCTCGTACACTTCCGGGAACAGGCGGACTTCGATACGGCCGCCGTCATCGTCCAGAGTGACGAAGGCCATCCGCCCACCACGATTAGCGTTGCGGGTACGCACGCTCACCACCAGCCCGGCTATCAGCAGCGCACGTTCCTGACCACGCCGCCCGCCGCCACTCTCGGCCAAGCCCTTGAGCGGGGTCACGCGCAGCGCCTCCAGTTCGGCCATGACCCGCCGCACCGGATGACCGCTCAGATACACGCCTAGCGTGTCCTTCTCGCCGCGCAGGCGCTCATCCTCATCCCACTCGGGCAGCTTGGCAATGTGCAGCGGCCGCGCCGGCGTCCTGTCCAGACTTGCCCCCAGACCAAACAGATCATTCTGACCGGCGGCGTCGTTACGCGAGTGCTGCTCGGCCAGTTGCAGCGCCTCGGGCAACTGCGCCGCCAGGGTTGCCCGGTTCGCACCCAGATCATCGAAAGCACCCGAGCGGATCAGTGCTTCCAGCACACGGCGGTTGAGCTTACGCAGTTCCACCCGCTGGCACAGGTCGAACAGGTCGCGATACGGTCCGCCACGCTGGCGTTCCTGCACCAGGGCCTCGATCGCGCCCTCGCCGATGCCCTTGATCGCGCCCAGCCCGTAGCGAATCTCACCCTGCGCACCCACGGTGAAGTGGTATTCGGAGCTGTTAATCGCCGGCGACGCAATCCGCAGCCGCATGTGCCGGCATTCCTCGATGAACACCACCACCTTGTCGGTCTTGTCCATGTCCGAGGACAGCACCGCCGCCATGAACGCTGCTGGATAATGCGCCTTCAGCCAGGCGGTCTGATAGGACAGCAGCGCGTAGGCGGCACTGTGACTGCGATTGAACCCGTAGCCGGCGAACTTCTCCATCAGGTCGAAGATATGCGCGGCGACCTCGGTCTCGACCTGATGCTCAATGGCGCCCTTGACGAAGGTATCGCGCTGCTTGGCCATCTCCTCGGGCTTCTTCTTGCCCATCGCCCGGCGCAGCAGATCGGCGCCGCCCAGGCTGTAGCCGGCCAGCACCTGGGCAATCTGCATCACCTGTTCCTGATAGAGGATCACGCCATAGGTCGGGCGGAGAATGGTTTCCAGCGCCGGATGCGGGTATTCGATGCGGGCGCGGCCATGCTTGCGGTCAATGAAATCATCGACCATGCCCGACTGCAGCGGTCCGGGTCGAAACAGCGCCACCAGCGCCACCATATCCTCGAAGCAGTCCGGCTGCAGGCGGCGGATCAGATCCTTCATGCCGCTGGATTCCAGCTGGAACACCGCCGTGGTCTGGTAGCGCTTGAGCAGGTCAAAGGTGGGCGCGTCGTCCAAAGCGATAGCAGCGATATCCAGTGGCGGCGCACCCTCGCCTGCCCGCTGCCGGTTCACGGTGCGCAGCGCCCAATCAATGATGGTCAGGGTGCGCAGGCCGAGAAAGTCGAACTTGACCAGCCCGGCGGCCTCGACATCGTCCTTGTCAAACTGGGTGACCACGGATGCATCGCCCGGCTCGCAATACAGCGGCGAGTAGTCGGTCAGGCTGCTAGGCGCGATCACTACACCGCCAGCGTGCTTGCCGACATTGCGCGCCAGACCCTCCAGGGCGCGGGCCAGATCGATCAGGGTACGGATATCCTCATCATCCTGATACAGCCGGCGCAGTTCCGCCTCCTGCTCCAGGGCCTTGTCGAGGGTAATGCCCAGCTCGAAGGGAATCAGCTTGGCGATACGATCGACGAAGCCATAAGGATGACCCAGCACCCGGCCGACATCGCGTACCACGGCCTTGGCGGCCATGCTGCCGTGAGTGGCAATCTGCGACACCCGCTCGCGACCATAGCGCTGGGCGACGTATTCGATCACCCGGTCGCGCCCTTCCATGCAGAAGTCGATATCGAAGTCCGGCATCGACACCCGCTCGGGATTCAGGAAGCGCTCGAACAGCAGTTCATAGACCAGCGGATCGAGATCGGTGATGCCCAAGGCATAGGCGACCAGCGAGCCGGCACCGGAGCCGCGTCCCGGCCCTACCGGCACCTCGTGGGCGCGCGCCCACTGAATGAAATCGGCAACGATCAGGAAATAGCCGGGAAAGCCCATCTGGATGATGACGCCCAGTTCCAGTTCCAGCCGCTCATCGTAGGGCTGGCGGCGCGTGGCGAAATCGGCCATCTGCGGATCGAACAGCCGGTGCAGGCGCTGCTCCAGACCCGCGCGGGCCTGAGCGGTGAAATAGGCCTCGGTGCTCATCCCGGCCGGTACTGGAAAATCGGGCAGCACGTTCTGCCCCAGTTCCAGACGCAGGTTGCAGCGGCGGGCAATTTCGACACTGTTTTCCAGTGCCTCGGGCAGATCGGCGAACAGTGCCGCCATCTCCTGCGGATCGCGCAGATACTGCTGATCGCTGTAGCGGCGCGGCCGGCGCGGGTCGTCGAGCACCACGCCGTCATGAATGCACACCCGCGCCTCATGCGCTTCGAAATCCTCGCGGCGCAGGAAACAGACTTCGTTAGTAGCCACCACCGGCGTGGCCGTGGCCGCAGCCAGGTCGATCACCGCATCCAGGTAATCTTCTTCCCGGGGCCGACCGGTGCGCTGCACGTCCAGATAGAAGCGGTCCGGAAACAGTTGTCGCCAGTCATCCAGCCAGGCTTCGGCCTGCTCGCGGTGCTCATTGAGCAGGGCCTGACCAATCTCACCGTCACGGCCACCGGACAGGGCAATCAGGCCGGCGGTGTGACCGGGCAACCAGGCGTAATCTAGCACCGGCTGACCCTGCTGCTGGCCTTCCAGATAGCTGCGGCTGACCAGCCGGGTCAAATTGCGATAGCCGGTCAGATCCTGGCAGAGCAGCACCAGCCGCGCCGGCTCACCGCCCGCGCGCCGCACCCAGGCTTCGACGCCGGCAATGGGTTTGATGCCAGCGCCGAGCGCAGCCTTGTAGAACTTGATCAGCGCGAACAGGTTACTGACATCGGTGACTGCCACCGCCGGCATGCCCGCAGCAGCAACCCGCTTGACCAGTTCCTTGATGCGAATCAGGCCATCGACCAGGGAATATTCGGTGTGCAGGCGCAGATGAACGAACGACGCGGACATGCTCTAGCTCCGGTTGACAAGCACGGCGGCGACCGGCGCGAAGGAATGGCGATGCTCGGTGCAGGGACCGAAACGCTGCAGCGCGGCGCGATGGGCGGCGGTCGGATAGCCCTTGTGCTGGGCAAAGCCGTATTCGGGATAGCGCAGGTCCAGCGCGCATAATTCAGCGTCGCGCGCCACCTTGGCCAGAATTGATGCAGCACTGATCGCCGGTACCGTGGCATCGCCTTTCACGATCGCCGTGCAGGGGTAGTTCAGAACTGGACAGCGGTTGCCATCCACCAGCACCTGGGCCGGCTGGATGCGCAATTGTGCCACGGCCCGCTGCATGGCCAGCAGCGAGGCCTGGAGAATGTTGATGCGATCGATTTCGGCCACTTCAGCGCGGCCCAGCGCCCAGGCCAAGGCATGCGCCCGGATGTCCTCAGCCAGCCGTTCGCGGCGCGCTGCGCTAAGCGCCTTGGAATCCGCCAGCCCGGCGATGGGGTGCGCAGGGTCGAGAATCACCGCAGCGGCAAGCACCGGACCGGCCAGCGGGCCACGGCCGACTTCATCAACACCGGCGATCAGGAAAGAATCGGCCATAGCGGCTTACCTGCCGAGGGAAGAAAAGGAGGACGCACAGGATAGTGCCCGCCACTCTGGCATACAATGAGGCGCATATCCCTTAAATACCCGGCAAAAATCGCCATGCAGATCACCCTTCGCCCGGAATGTCCCGCCGACGAACACGCCATTAGCACTGACGCCACCGGCCCGGCGCATGACCCGGCCCGCTTCCAGTTTTATGAAATCGTGCGCGTCGCGGCCAATAATCCCGAACTGGCCGAGATTCACCACGAAACCGGAGCCATCATTGGTTTGTCCGAATTTGACGAGTCCGAACACTGGCTGTATGGCGTTTTCATTTTTCGCGATGAGCAGTGCTGGAGCATTGCCGAGCGTGACCTGATGGCCACCGGTCAGCACACGACGCGCGCGGCACTGTATGGAGAAAATCCGCAATCACTGCGTGTGCGCGTTGATGAACAGGGGCGCGGCTGGCCCGCTGATCGGTAGAAACTCGCCTCAGCGGCGTTCGAGCAGTTCCACAATGGCGGCGGCAGCCCGCTCACTGGCGCCGCGCCGCAACTGCTGGTGCAGTTCGCCAAACAGCGTCTGCAGTTGCGCGACCGCCGATGCATCGTCCAGCCAGCGCAACACAGCCGGCCCCAGATTCTCCACCGTCGCCGCATCCTGAATGAACTCGGGCACCCGTGCGCTGCCGGCCAGCAGATTGGGCAGCGCAAAGTGGTTGACGCGCAGCAGGCAGCGCGCCAGCCACGCGGTCAGCGGCGCTACCCGATAGGCCACGACCATCGGCCGCTTCAGCAGCATCGCCTCCAGTGTCGCCGTCCCCGAAGCCAGCAGCACCACATCGGCCGCCGCCATGATCGCGCGCGCCTGCCCCTGCACCAGCGTCAGCGACAGGCACGGTGTCTGCGCGGCCTGCAGTGCCGCCAGTTGTTCATAAATCCGGGGTGTCGCCGCCGGCAGCAGGAAACGCAGCTCCGGCCGTTGTGCCTGCAGCCAGCAGGCGGTTTCCAGAAACAGGGGCGCCAAGCGGCTCACTTCGCCACTGCGGCTGCCTGGCAACAGGGCAACGATGGGTGCATCATCCGGCACGACCGGATCCAGTTGCCGGCGCGCCGTGCGCGGATCGCTGTGCAGAGGAATGGTGTCGGCCAGCGGATGGCCGACGTAGCACACCGGCACACCGTGCTCCTGATAAAACGCCGCTTCGAAGGGCAGCAGGGTCAGCATCAGATCGACGGCGCGGGCGATCTTGCGCACCCGCCACGGTCGCCACGCCCACACCGAGGGACTGACATAGTGAACGGTGGGAATGCCGTGGACGCGCAGGCGGCGCTCCACACCCAGATTGAAATCCGGCGCGTCGATGCCGATGAGAACCTGCGGTGGATCAGCGCGCAGATACTCGATCAGCTGGCGGCGGATGCGCAGCAGCTCCGGCAGATGTCGCAGCACTTCGACCAGACCCATCACCGCCAACCGTTCCAGCGGCACCAGGCTGTGCAGACCCTGGGCGATCATCCCCGGCCCGCCGATACCACTGAAGCGCGCCTGGGGATAGCGCACCCGCAACGCCGCCATCAGGTCGGCACCGAGCAGATCGCCCGATAGCTCACCAGCGACCAGGGCGATGTGCATGGGGGAAAACGCTGCCCGGCTAGCGGACGATGCCGTTGCGTGACGGCGCGGCGAGGAAATCAACCAGCACCTGCAGCGGCGGGCATTCGGCGGTCATCTCACGTACCTTGTCGAGCGCTTCTTCCAGACGCAGATTGGCGCGATACAGCACCTTGTAGGCGCGCCGGATGGCCTGGATCGCCTCATCGCTGAAACCACGCCGGCGCAGACCCTCGGCATTGATGCCATGCGGCTCGGCGCGGTAGCCGGCGACGGTGACATAGGGCGGCACATCGTGATGCACCCCGCAGGCAAAGCCGCAGAAGCTATGCACGCCCAGCCGGGTGAATTGATAGATCAGGGCAAAGCCACCGAGCACCACATCATCCTCAACCTGGACATGCCCAGCCAGCGACGCGCCATTGGCGAAGATGGTCCGGTTACCGACCACGCAATCATGGGCGATGTGGACATAGGCCATGATCCAGTTGTCATCGCCGAGCCGGGTCAAGCCCGCGTCCTGCACCGTGCCGCGATTGATGGTGACGAATTCGCGAATGGTGTTACGGTCGCCGATCTCCAGCCGGGTCGGTTCGCCACCGTATTTCTTGTCCTGCGGGATCTCGCCCAGCGATGAGAACTGGTAGATGCGGTTATCGCGGCCGATGCGGGTCGGTCCCTGAATCACCACATGCGGACCAATCCAGGTACCCGCACCGATCTCCACATCCGGGCCGATAATCGAGAATGGCCCGATCGTCACATCCGGGGCCACGCAGGCCGCCGGATCCACCACTGCCCGTGGATCAATCACAGGTCGATATCCCGTTTAGCACACATCAGTTCGGCGGTAGCCACCAGTTGGCCATCCACCCGGGCTTCGCCGAAGAACTTGCCGATGCCGCGCCTGATCCGATCAAGGCGTACATCCAGGATCAGTTGATCCCCCGGCACCACCGGCCGCTTGAAGCGTGCGTTGTCCACACCCACCAGGTAATACATCGAGCGATGATCGGGCTTCTCACCCTCGCTCTTAAAGGCCAGGATTCCGGTCGCCTGAGCCAGCGCTTCCACGATCAGCACACCGGGCATGATCGGCCGCTGTGGAAAATGACCGGGGAAAAACGGCTCGTTGTAGCTGACGTTCTTCAGGCCGGTCAGCGACAGGCCCGGCTCAATGGCCAGCACCCGGTCGACCAGCAGAAAAGGGTAACGGTGCGGCAGGTATTCAAGAATGTCCTGGATATCCATGGGATTCTTTTTTTAAACCCTGTGATCGGGAGGGGGCGATTTCTCGTGATCGTCTCGATGGAGTTTTCTTTCCAGGGCCACCACGCGCTCGAACAGCTCATCCAGGCGACGCAGGCGCGCACTGATCCGGTTCCAGAGCCGGTTCGGCTCGACCGCCAGCCCCGAGGAATAGGCACCGGGCGTACTGATCGATTTAGTCACCAGCGACATGCCGGTCACCTGCACGCGATCAGTAATGTCGAGATGGCCGGCAATGCCCACCCCACCGCCAATCATGCAATGGCGACCAATATGTGCGCTGCCGGCGATGCCGACACAACCGGCCAGGGCGCTGTGGGCACCGATACGCACGTTGTGCGCAACCTGGATCTGGTTATCGAGCTTAACGCCATCCTCGATGACCGTGTCCTCGAGCGCGCCGCGATCAATGGTGGTGTTGGCGCCGATTTCGACATCATCGCCGATCCAGACGCTGCCCAGTTGCGGTACTTTCAGCCAGCGTCCCCCACTATCGGGCGCCAGCCCAAAGCCGTCGCTGCCAATCACCGCACCTGGATGGACCAGCACCCGGCAGCCGATGCGCACCCGATGGCAGATGGTCACCTGCGCGACCAGCCGGGTTCCGGCGCCCAGCACCACCTGTTCACCGATCACGCAATTGGGACCGACCTGCACCCCAGACGCAATCCGCGCGCCCGCTTCCACCGTGCACTGCGGGCCGATCCAGGCATCAGCGGCCACCTCAGCCTCGGGGCTAACCCAGGCGCTCGGATGGATACCCGGCGACCGCGTCAAGCCCGGCTCAAACAGGGTTGCGGCCCTGGCATAGGCCACATGCGGATTGGCGGCCACCAGCACCGGCACCGGGCATGCATCCGCAAGTTCCTCGGCCAGGATCACTGCGCTGGCCTGCGTGCTCGCCAGCAGGTGTCGATAGCGACTACTGATCAGGAAACTGATCTGGCCCGGTTGCGCGCCGCGCAGCGGAGCAATACCGGACACCACCGTGGCCGCATCACCCCTGTGCAGGCACGCGCCCGCGACCGTCGCAATATCCCCCAGCGTAGCCATCAGACAGCCCGCGCTCAGCGCTTCAGACGGCTCAGCACCTTGTCGGTGATATCCACCTGCGGACTGGCGTACAGCGTCGCGCCATCGTTGACCACCAGATCAAAGCCTTCTTCCTTGGCCAGGCCATTGATCACTTCCAGGACCTGCTTCTGGAACTTGCCCAGCTCCTCGTTGCGGCGCAGATTGAAATCCTCGCGCAACTCGGCATTGGTGCGGTTGAGGTCGCGCAACTGGTTACGGATGTCGTTTTCCAGGCTGCGGCGCTGGCTTTCACTCATCACCGCCCCATCCTTGGACAGTTTTTCCTCAAGCTTGCGCACTGATTTCTGCGCTTCGACCAGCCCCTTCTGGCGGGGCGCAAATTCCTGCTCCAGGCGCTTGCTGGCCGCTTCGGCCTGGGGGGCGCTGCTCAGGATCTTGGCAACGCTGACAAAACCGATCTTCAGATCAGCCGCCTGCGCCAGCGAAAGCGGTAGCACCAGGGCAACCGCGGTCAACAGCTTATGCATGGCCTTCAATTCGATCTCTCCTCTAATCCGTTAACAAAACTCTCTCATCCCAGGGCGTTGCGCAAACTGCTCAGTTGAGCGGCACACCGAAGGAAAACTGGAAAAACTCGGTTTCGTCGCCGTCCTGTTCATTCAGCGGAGCAGCCAGGCTGAGCACGATCGGCCCCAGCGGCGACAGCCACAGACCGGTCAGGCCCACCGAATAGCGCAGTTCACCGGCATCGAAATCGGATGCGGTGGCAAACACATTACCGATATCAAAAAACGCCGCCAGACGCACATTCTCGGAACGCTCCATGAACGGCACCGGCACGATCATCTGGGTGGTGGCCACGGTCTTGAAGGCGCCACCGCTGGGCTCGTTGTCGCTGTAGCGCGGCCCAAGGGTGTTGGACTTGTAGCCACGCACCGAGCGCAGACCGCCGGCGTAGAAGTTCTCAAAGAACGGCAGACCGCCATCGTTACTGCTGCCATAGCCGTTGCCATAGCCGATTTCCCCACCCACCGACCAGGTCAGCCAGCGCGCCAGCGGGAAATAGGCGGTGGCGCGGTAGCTCAGCTTGTAATATTCGGCATCGCTACCCGGCAGAGCAATATCCGCGCCCAGCATGTTCACCATGCCGCTGGTGGGAAAAATCGCCCGATCACGACTGTCACGCGACCAGCCGCCTTCCAGCTTGAACTGGTTGTACTGGTCACCATAGCGATCAATATACTCAAAAATCTCGATGGGCGTCTCATCAGTGGTATCGAGCCAGACGTACTCATAGCCAGGCGACAGGCGCAGGGTGTCGAACTCGTTCAGCGGGAAACCGAAACTGACCTGAGCGCCGTAGCTGTTTTGAATGTAGTTGGCAGTGTTGGCCTGGGCGCCGTCAATCTCGCGATAGTAGAGGCGGAAACCCAGGCTGACCCCGTCCAGGGTGTAATAGGGATTGTTCCAGGACAGGCTGTAGTTCTGGCCCAGGTCGCTGTTGCTGAGCGTCAGGCCAAGCTGGTTGCCGGTGCCCAGGAAGTTGTTCTGGGTGACGCTCGCGTTCAGCAGCAGGCCGGATTCCTGGCCATAGCCAATACCGAACATCAGGCTGCCGGAGGGCCGTTCGACCAGGGTGTAGTTGGCATCGACCTGATCGCCGACACCGGGCACCGCCGGCGTTTCGACATTGACGCTTTCCAGATATTCCAGGCGCTGCAGGCGGGCCTTGGAACGATCCAGGTCCTTGGTCGAGTACCAGGCCCCTTCCATCTGGCGCATCTCGCGGCGCAGCACCTCGTCCTGAGTCTTGATGTTGCCCTGGAAATTGATGCGCCGCACATACACGCGCTTGCCCGGATCGACCATGAAGGTCAGGGCCACGGTGCGCTGGGCATCGTCGACCTGCGGCACGGTGTTGACATTGGCAAAGGCATAGCCATCCTGACCCAGACGCTCGCTGATCTTCTTGGTGATCGCGGTCATCTTGGCGCGGGAGAACACCTCGCCGGCCTTCAGATCAATCAGCTCACGCAGATCGGCCTCGGGCACCACGCCAAAATCCCCGCTCAGCTGCACGTCCTGCACGGTGTAGGGTTCGCCCTCGCTGATGTTGAGCGTGACGTAGACGTCTTTCTTGTCCGGGGTGATCGAGACCTGCGTGGAATCGACGTTGAACTTGAGATAGCCGCGATCCAGGTAGAAGGAGCGCAGGGTTTCGATGTCGGCAGCCAGTTTTTGCTTGGCATACTGATCGTCCTTGGTAAAGAACGAAAACCAGTTGCCGGTGGAGGACTGCAGCTGGGCAAGCAGTTCCTTCTCGGTGAAAGCCTTGTTACCGACGATGTTGATCTGGGCGATGCTGGCTACCGCACCCTCGGAAATCTCCAGACTGATCGCGACGCGGTTGCGCTCCAGCGCCCGCACCTGGGTATTGATGCGCACCGCGTAGCGGCCGCGGCTGTAGTACAGGCGCAGCAACTCCTGCTCGACCTTGTCCAGCAGCGAACGGTCGAACACCCGGCCCTCGGCGAGACCGACCTCAGTGAGCGATTTCTTCAGATCCTCGGTACTGATGTCGCTGTTGCCGCTGATACTGATCTCGGCGATCGCCGGCCGCTCGGTGACCAGCACCACCAGCACGTTGCCGCGCTGTTCCAGGGCCACATCAGAGAAAAAACCGGTTTTGAACAGGGCACGGATGATGTCCGGGTAATCACGTTCCGAGATGGTCGAACCGACCTGCACCGGCAGATAGTTGAAGACCGTACCGGCGGAAATACGCTGCAAGCCCTCCACCTGGATGTCGCGGACCACGAATTCGCCCGCGAACGCCCCGGTAACGGCGGCCAGCAGCACTAACAAGCCCAACAAGCGGCGATACCGTTTCATATCCCGTGATTACTCCACGCCGGTGCACACCTAACCAAGCAGGCGGCTGAAATCATTAAACAGGGCCAGTCCCATCAGCAGCAGCAGGATCACCATGCCGACCTGCTGACCGGCGGCCTGCGCGGCCTCCGACAGAGGACTGCCCTTGACCAGTTCGATCAGGTAGTACAGCAGGTGCCCACCATCGAGCACCGGCACCGGCAGCAGGTTCAGGACGCCGAGACTGATGCTGATCAGCGCCAGCAGCGACAGGAAGGCCAGGAATCCGGCACTGGCTGCCTGCCCAGCAAACTGGGCGATGGTCAAGGGACCGCTGAGATTATCCAGGGAGGCCCGCCCGACCAGCATGCGACCCAGCATGCGCAGGGTCAGCAACGACATGTCCCAGGTCTTGCCTGCTGCTGCCGCGATGGCTTCAAGCGGTCCATAACGTACCACGACCTGCAACTGGCGGGCGAGATCATCGGGCACGGCGGCCACCGCGCCAATGAAACCAACCCGCGATCCGGGCCGCTCCTCGCGCACGTCGGGCGTCAGGTCCAGCATCTGCTCAGCGCCATCGCGCTCGATACGCACGCGCAGCGGCTGGCTAGGATGACGGCTGATCGTCTCGCGCCAGTCCTGCCAGTCGCGTACAGGCTGGCTTTCAACCCGCAGGATACGATCCCCAGCGCGCAGACCGGCACGCGCAGCCGCACCATCGGGCATCACCTGGCCAATCACCGCCGGCAACACCGGCTGCCATGGCACCAGACCGGCACGCTCGAACACGCGCATTTCATCGCCCTGTGGCGCATCGCGCAGGTCCAGACTCCGTACCCGGGGACGCTCATCGGCATCGCGAACTTCAACCTGGATCACCTCGCCGGCCATGGCGCGATCGACCAGCGCCAGCAGCGCCGCGCTCAGCGTCGGCGTTTCCTGACCGTCGATGGCGATTATTTCATCGCCTTTTTCAAAACCGGCCAGTGCCGCCGGCGACGTTGCCTTGGGCGCATCCAGTAATGGTCGAGTGCCCGGTACGCCGACCATGAACATCAGGGTATAGGCAGCCAGGGCAAACAGGAAATTGAACAGCGGTCCGGCCAGTACGATCGCGAAGCGCGTCTTGAGTGGCTGGCGATTGAAGGCCCGGTGCAGCTCAGCCGCCGGTACCGGCTCCTCGCGCTCGTCAAGCATCTTGACGTAGCCGCCCAGTGGCAGCATCGCGATGATATATTCGACGCCATCGCCGCCCACGCGCCGCCACAGCGGCTTGCCAAAGCCGATGGAAAATTTCAGCACCCGCACGCCTAGACGCCGCGCCACCCAGAAATGGCCAAACTCGTGCACGGTGATCAACACCCCGAGCGTCACGACCAGGGCCAAAAGCGAAAGCAGTGGACTGGTTTCCATCACAGGTTCTCCGGTACCCGCGCCGCGATCCACGTCTCGGCAACGGCCCGGGCCCGGGCATCATCTTCAAGGACCGTCGCCAGCGTATCGACCACACGCGCCTGGACCTGTTCCAGGGCCTGTTCGACCACGACAGCGATATCGGTAAAGCGGATACGCTGCTCCAGAAAGGCCTGCACGGCGATCTCATTGGCCGCGTTCAGAATCGCCGGCGCGCTGCCACCTGCAGCCAGCGCAGCAAAGGCCAGGCGCAGACAGGGGAAACGGGCAAAATCCGGCGCCTGGAATTCCAGCGCCTTCAGCCGGGTAAAATCCAGAAACGGCACGCCGGACGCCAGCCGCTGCGGCCAGGCCAGGGCATGGGCAATCGGGGTGCGCATATCCGGATTGCCCAGTTGCGCCAGCACCGAGCCGTCCGCGTATTCAACCATTGAGTGAATCACGCTCTGCGGATGCACCACGACTTCGATGCGTTCGGCGGGCGCGGCAAACAACCAGTGGGCCTCGATCAGCTCCAGGCCCTTGTTCATCATGGTGGCGGAATCCACCGAGATCTTGCGGCCCATGCTCCAGTTGGGATGGGCGCAGGCCTGCTCCGGCGTCACCGTAGCCAGACTGGCCAGCGGTGCGCTGCGGAATGGACCACCGGAACCGGTCAGCAAAATGCGGCGCACCCCGGCGCCATCAAGACCGGCGCTAGCGAAATCCGCCGGCAGGCACTGGAAAATCGCGTTGTGCTCGCTGTCGATCGGCAGCAGTTCGGCACCATGGGCACGCACCGCCGCCATGAACAGCGGCCCCGCCATCACCAGCGCTTCCTTATTGGCCAGCAACACCCGCTTGCCGGCCCGGGCCGCCGCCAGCGTCGGCAACAGACCCGCAGCGCCGACAATCGCCGCCATGACCACATGGACGGCAGGCAATGCCGCGACCTGCTCCAGCCCAGCCACGCCGGACAGCACCTCGACCTGTGCACCTGCCGCGCGCAAGCGTGTCCGCAGGGATTCGGCCGCCGCCGCATCGGCCATGACTGCGTAATCGGGTGCATGGACCCGGCATTGCTGGAACAGGCCCTCGACATCGCGGTGCGCGGTCAGGGCGACCACGCGAAAGCGTTCGGCATGCCGTTGCAACACATCCAGGGTGCTGACGCCAATCGAGCCGGTCGAGCCGAGAATGGTGACACCCTGTTGCGACGCGCTCATGCCCGCAGTCCCATCCAATACAGCCCGGCCAGAAATACCGGCGCGGCGGCGGTCAGGCTGTCCACCCGATCCAGCACGCCACCATGCCCGGGCAGCAGCGTACCGCTGTCCTTCACACCGCATTGCCGCTTCAGCATGCTCTCGAACAAATCCCCAACGATGGAAAAACCAACGGTGACCACGCACAGCACCAGAAACAGCAGCCAGGGCGCGCCGATTGGCAAAGCCAGCAGACCCGCCACAGCCAGCAGCAGGGTCATTGCCGCCGCACCGGCTACACCTTCCCAGGTCTTACCGGGACTGATCGCCGACGCCAGCTTGCGCTGCCCCCAGCGCCGCCCAGCGAAATAGGCGCCCACGTCCGCTCCCCAGATCAGCAACAGCAAGAACAGCACATAAGCTGGCTTAAAGTCATCGCGCAACCCCAGCAGCGCCGCCCAGGTCAGCACCAGCACGACCACGCCCACCGCGCCAATCAGCGCCGGTGCATCGCGTCGTTGTGGATGGCGGCTGTAGTACCACAGCCAGGCGCATAAAATGCACCAACCCAGCACGCCCAGGCTCATCAATCCGCCCGCCACGGCTGCATGCAGCGGCCACAGCGCCAAAATCAGCGCCAGAATGCCGCCGACATAGAGCAGGCGCGCGCGCGTCTCCACCAGTTGCGCCAGCCGCGCCCATTCCCAGGCCGCAGGCAGAATCATCAGCAGCAGCGCCGCACCAAAGCCCGTGACCGGCAGCTTCAGCACCGCCCAGACCACCAGCACCGCGAGGATGCTCGCGGTAATCACGCGCTGTTTAAGCATCGGTGCTCCGCGTCACTTGTTCAGCGGTTTGCCCAAAGCGCCGCTGCCGGCGCACGAATGCGGCACAGGCTAGGTCGAATGCATCGGCGTCGTAATCCGGCCACAGCCGATCCGTGAAATACAGTTCGGTATAGGCCAGTTGCCAGAGCAGGAAATTGCTGATGCGCTGCTCGCCGCCGGTGCGAATGAACAGATCCGGCTCCGGCAGCTCCGCCAGACAGGTATAGCGGTGCACCAGGTCAGGCACCACGTCCGCCGGCTGCAGGCGGCCTGCGGCCACGTCGCTGGCGATGCGCCGCGCCGCCTGGGTGATATCCCAGCGGCCACCGTAATTGGCAGCGATATTCAGGTTCAGGCCGGTATTGCCAGCGGTGCGCTGCTCGGCCTTGACGATATACGCCTGCAGGGTTGTGGAAAAGGCGCTCTGATCGCCGATGAAGCGCAGCCGCACATTGGCCGCATCCAGACGCCGGATCTCGCTGCGCAGCGTGGTCAGGAACAGGCGCATCAGCACATCGACTTCGGGACGCGGCCGCTGCCAGTTCTCGCTGCTAAAGGCAAACAGGGTCAGCGCTTCGATGCCGCGCTCGCTGCAGGCCTGCACGATACGGCGCACCGCCTTGGCCCCTTCACGGTGACCCGCAGTGCGCGGCAGGGAACGCTGTTGCGCCCAGCGGCCATTGCCATCCATGACGATGGCGACATGACGGGGCAGGGAGGTCGGCGGCGGCGGGCCTTGCGCATCGTTCGTCGGCATCCGAAGCAATCTATCCTGGTCTCGTGGCAGAAGGGCGCGAAACAGTGCCCTCAAATTTCCATCAACTCCGCTTCCTTGGTGGCCAGAATCCGGTCGATCTCCTGGATGTGGCGATCGGTCAGCTTCTGGATCTCATCCTGAGCCTGGCGATCAGCATCCTCGCTGATCTTCTTGTCCTTGAGCAGGGCCTTGAGCTGGCCGTTGGCGTCACGGCGGATATTGCGCCCGGCAACCTTGGCGCCCTCGCCTTCGTGGCGCACCACCTTCACCAGATCGCGGCGCCGCTCTTCGGTCAGCGGCGGCAGCGGAATACGAATCGAAGTGCCTGCGGTAGCCGGATTCAGGCCCAGGTCCGAGGTCAGGATGGCCTTCTCGATCGGTCCGACCATGTTGCGCTCCCAGGGCGTCACCAGCAGGGTACGGGCATCGGAAACCGCCACCGAGGCGACCTGGTTCAGCGGCATTTCGCTGCCATAGTAGCTGACCGTGATGTGATCGAGCAGGCTGGCGTGGGCACGACCGGTACGCAGCTTGGTCAGATCATGCTTGAGATTATCCACGCTCTTGACCATGCGCGCGGTCACTTCTTTTTTGATATCGTCGATCATATCGTCACTCCCGTGCCACGGTGGTGCCTACGTCCTCGCCGCACACGATCCGCACCAGATCACCATGGCGATTGATGTTGAAGACCTTCAGCGGCATGTTGTTCTCGCGGCACATCACCAGCGCGGTGGCATCCATCACCTGCAGACGGCGCGTGAGTGCTTCGTCGTAGGTCAGCCGCTCGTAGCGCACCGCGTCGGCATTCTTGAACGGATCAGCGGTATAGATGCCATCCACCTTGGTGGCCTTGAGCATCACATCGGCGCAGATCTCGATCGCGCGCAGACTGGCGGCGGAATCAGTGGTAAAGAAGGGATTGCCGGTACCGGCGGCGAAGATCACCACCCGTCCCTTCTCCAGATGCCGAATGGCGCGTCGCCGGATGTAATCCTCGCAGACCTGATTAACGCGCACCGCCGACATCACCCGGGTAAACACGCCCAGCCGCTCCAGGGTATCCTGCATGGCCAGCGAGTTCATCACCGTAGCCAGCATGCCCATGTGATCCGCAGTTACCCGATCCATGCCGGCCTCGGCCAGTCCAGCACCCCGAAACAGGTTGCCACCGCCGATCACCATGCCCACCTCGACGCCGCGCTGGCACAGCTCGCGCACCTCGCCGGCGATACGGGTCAGCACCCCGGGATCGATACCGAAACCACCCTCGCCCATCAGCGCCTCGCCGCTGAGCTTGAGAAGAATGCGTTTGAACACCGGTCTGGAATCCTGGATCAACATCGCACAACTCGACTCGCTGAAAGTGGGCGGATTTTACTGCATACGGGACACGCCGGCCATGGCAGCGCGCAAGCGCCCGCTGCCCGGCACGGCGGTCATCAGTTGCCTTGCACCTGCGCCATGACCTCGGCGGCGAAGTTGTCGACCTTTTTCTCGATGCCTTCACCAAGCTCGAAGCGGACAAAGCGCAGCACCGTAGCCTTGTGCGCCTTGAGCAGATTGCCGACGCTCTGCTCGGGATCCTTGACAAAGGGCTGTCCGAGCAGGGTCACTTCCTCCAGGTACTTGCGCACCCGGCCTTCGACCATCTTCTCGATAATGTTGGCGGGCTTGCCGCTGGTTGCGGCCTGGGCGGCGTAGATGTCCTTTTCCTTGGCGATCAGATCAGCCGGTACATCGGCAGCACTGACGCACAATGGCCGGCTGGCCGCCACATGCATGGCGACATCCCGGGCCAGTTCGGCATCGCCGCCTTCCAGTTCCACCACCACACCGATGCGGGTGCCATGCAGATAGTAGTTGAGCACGCCCTTTTCGCTGGCCAGCCGCGCGAAACGGCGCACGTTGATGTTCTCGCCGATCTTGGCGATGCAGTCGCGCCGGTTCTGCTCGACACTGCGACCATCGGCCATGCTGGTTTCCAGCAGCGCGTCCAGGTCGGCCGGGGCGGCCGCCAGAGCGACCTCAGCCACGGCACTGGCGAAGGCGCGGAAGTCATCATTCTTGGTCACGAAATCGGTTTCGCAGTTGACCTCGGCCACGGCGATCGCCTGGCCGGCCTCGGCGATGACGATCAGGCCCTCGGCAGCGACCCGGCTGGCTTTCTTGTCAGCCTTGGCCTGGCCGGCCTTGCGCATCAGTTCAACCGCGGCATCGATATCGCCCGTGGTCTCCTGCAGGGCTCTCTTGCATTCCATCATGCCCGCGCCCGTGCGCTCGCGCAGTTCCTTGACGAGTGCCGCCGTGATTTCCGCCATGCTTGCTTACCTCTGAACGGTCAGAACGTGAAACTTGGAAAAATCTGAACTTCGAAATCGGGAAAAACCTTGGTTTGTACCTGATAAGACCGGCACTCCCGGACGCCGATGACCACATCGACCCCCGGGATGCTGCCGCGCAC
Organism: Candidatus Competibacteraceae bacterium; assembly: GCA_036834665.1. Taxonomy (GTDB): domain Bacteria; phylum Pseudomonadota; class Gammaproteobacteria; order Competibacterales; family Competibacteraceae; genus RXIX01. The sequence goes on from DAITNL010000024.1 coordinate 17,130, forward strand.
GCCAGGCAGCGCGCGCCGCCCCGGATGACTCAGGCGCTGCCTTCCGCCGGCCGGGTCTCGTCCTCGGGGATCTCGACGAACTCTTCCTGGGCGCCGCGACCGGTGTTGAGCAGGTCGCGCCCTTCGCTGATCGCCTCAGCGATGCCGCCGACATAGAGCTGAATGGCGCGAATGGCGTCGTCGTTGCCGGGGATGACGTAGTTGATGCCATCGGGCGAGTTGTTGGTATCGACCACGCCGAGCACCGGAATGCCGAGTTTGTTGGCTTCCTGAATCGCGATGCGCTCGTGGCCGACGTCAATCACGAACAGGGCATCAGGCAGGCTGCCCATGTCCTTGATGCCGCCCAGGCTGCGCTCCAGCTTATCGGTCTCGCGGCGCAGGCCGATCACTTCCTTCTTGGCCAGGCGGTCGAAGGTGCCTTCCTGGGCCATCACTTCCAGATCCTTGAGACGCTTGATGGACTGGCGCACGGTCTTGAAGTTGGTGAGCATGCCGCCGAGCCAGCGGTAATTGACATAGGGCATGCCGCAGCGGATGGCAGCTTCGGCGGTCGCTTCGCGCGCCGAACGCTTGGTGCCGACAAACAGAATCTTGCCGCCCTTGGAAGCCATGCGCCCGACGAAATTGAGCGCGTCCAGGTACAGGGGCAGGGTCTTTTCAAGGTTGACGATGTGAATCTTGTTGCGCGCCCCGAAGATGTAGGGCGCCATCTTGGGATTCCAGTAGCGGGTCTGGTGGCCAAAGTGCACACCGGCTTCGAGCATCTGGCGCATGGACATGGTGGCCATGGCGGTTTCTCCTGGGATAATTTAAGGGGTTTGGCCTCCATCCGCCCCGAACGGCGACCCCTTGCGGAGCACCCGGCCGCCCGTGCCGGCGAATGTGAGAAGTGGAAAGCCAGATAGGGTTTGCCTGAAAGGCGCGCGCTTTATACCATGCTTTGTTTACGAAAACCAAATGAACCACCGCGCGCCACGCGCAGTCCGATCGGCGGCAAACCCTCTCCATGCTCACCCTGCCGCAGCCGGGCCGTTGTGCCCTGGACGTGAACCCATGTTTCAAAAATCCCCCAAGAGACCCATGAGCATCACCCTCAAGACTGCCGACGAAATTGACAAGATGCGTGTGGCCGGGCGCCTCGCGACCGAAGTACTGCGCATGATCCGCCCGCATGTCCGCGAGGGCATCACCACTGATGAACTCGATCGCCTCTGCCATGACTACATGGTCAATGTTCAGCAGGCGATTCCGGCACCGCTCAACTACCGCGGGTTTCCCAAATCGATCTGCACCTCACCTAATCATGTGGTTTGCCACGGCATTCCCGGGCCGCGCAAACTGAAGAAGGGCGACGTGCTCAATATCGACATTACCGTAATCAAGGACGGCTATCACGGCGACACCAGCCAGATGTTTGCCGTCGGCACGCCACCGCTGGCGGCACAGCGCGTGTGCCAGGTGGCCTATGAATGCCTGTGCATCGGCATCGGCATGGTGCGCCCCGGCCAGCGCTTGGGCGATATCGGCCATGCGATTCAACGCCACGCCGAGGCCCAGCACTGCTCAGTGGTGCGCGAGTACTGCGGTCATGGCATCGGCCGCAACTTCCACGAAGACCCGCAGGTGTTGCATTATGGCGCACCCGGCACCGGCGTCGAACTGGAACCCGGCATGACTTTCACCATCGAGCCGATGATCAATGCCGGTAAGCGCCATGTGAAGCTGCTGCCGGATGGCTGGACCGTCGTCACCAAGGACCACAGCATCTCGGCCCAGTGGGAACACACGGTGCTGGTCACCGCAACCGGCTACGAAATCCTCACCCTGCTGCCTGGCGAAACCCTTTAAATCAGCGCGTTTCCCGTCCGAGCGCCCCCTTCCGCGGAGGTCTGCCTGCATGATCGTTCCCGATATCGCGTCGCGCCCCGGTGCGCCGCTGTCCTTCATCGCCAACCCGCCGTGCGATGGCCTGCGCTGGAATGAGATTGCGCTGTTCGATGCAGTCGCTTTTGCCCAGGATCTGAGCGCCGCGACCAGCCCACTGACACCGTTTCGCAACCTGATCAAGCACAGCGATGCCCGCCTGCGCGAGCTGTTCCAGCAGGGCACCCCGGCGCATGAACTGGTCCCGGCCCGCGCCCGCTTGATGGACGATCTGCTGCTGTGCGCCTGGCAGCGCTTCTTCGCTACCGATACGCCTAATCTGGCGCTGGTCGCAGTCGGCGGTTATGGCCGCGGCGAACTGCATCCCGGTTCGGACGTGGATATCCTGATTCTGCTCGGCGAACGGGCCATCGAACAGCACCGCTCCGGTCTGGAGGATTTTCTTACTTTCCTGTGGGATATCGGCCTGGAAGTGGGCCATAGCGTGCGCACCGTCGAGGACTGCGCCCGCGAAGGCGCCGCCGATATCACCGTCGCCACCAGCCTGATGGAAGCGCGCCTGCTGATTGGCGCAATGGCTCTGTTCGAGCAGATGCGCGCCGTCACCGGTCCCGACCGCATCTGGCCGGATGCGGCGTTCTTCGAAGCCAAGCAGCGCGAACGTCAGCAGCGCTGCCACCGCTACAACGAGACTGCCTTCAATCTGGAACCGAATATCAAGGAAGGTCCCGGCGGCCTGCGCGACATGCAGATGATCGGCTGGGTGGCCAAACGGCATTTTGGCGCCAGCACCCTGCAGGAACTGGTCAGCCACGGCTTTCTCAGTCCGAACGAGTACGACGAGCTGATGGAATGCCGCAACTTTCTCTGGCAGATCCGCTTTGCCCTGCACGCCCTGACCGGCCGGCGCGAGGATGTGCTGCTGTTCGAGCACCAGCGGCGTATCGCCCAGCAGTTTGGCTATCAGGATCAGGATCAGAATCTAGCGGTCGAGCAGTTCATGCAGCGCTATTACCGCACCGTGAACGCGCTCAGCCGCCTGAACGAAATGCTGCTGCAACTGTTCGAAGAAGCGATTCTGCTGGCCGACGATCCTGGTGAACCGACGCCGATCAATCGCCGCTTTCAGGTGCGCCGCGGCTATCTGGAAGTCACCCGGCCCAACGTCTTCCTGCGCTATCCCTTTGCCCTGCTGGAAATCTTCCTGCTCCTGCAACAGCATCCGGAAATCAAGGGCATCCGCGCCGCCACCATCCGGCTGATCCGCGATCACCGCCCGCTGATCGATGAAAAATTCCGCAATGACGTGCGCCCGCGCAGCCTGTTCATGGAAATCCTGCGCCAGCCGTATGGCGTGACGCAGCAACTGCGGCTGATGAATGCCTATGGCGTATTACCGGCCTATCTGCCGGCCTTTGGCCATATTGTCGGGCGCATGCAGTACGACCTGTTCCATGCCTATACCGTTGATCAGCATATTCTGTTTGTGGTGCGCAACCTGCGCCGCTTCTTCCTGCCGCAGTTTGCCCAGCATCTGCCGCAATGCAACGCGATCATGGAGCGCCTGCCCAAGCCGGAACTGCTGTACATCGCCGGCCTGTATCACGACATCGGCAAGGGCCGCGGCGGCGACCATTCCGAACTTGGCGGCTACGAAGCCGAGCAGTTCTGCCGCCAGCACGGCCTGAGCAGTTTCGATACCCGACTGGTGGCCTGGATGGTGCGCCATCATCTGACCCTGTCGCTCACTGCGCAGAAGAAGGATATTCATGACCCGGATGTGATCCACGCCTTCGCCCGGCAGATGGGCGATCAGATGCATCTGGACTATCTGTATCTGCTCACTGTAGCCGACATTCGCGCCACCAATCCCAAGCTGTGGAACACCTGGCGGGCATCGCTGCTCTGGCAGTTATACGAAGCAACGCGGCGGGCATTGCGGCGCGGCCTGGACAGTCCGATCGACAAGGAAGAACGCATCCGCGAGGTGCAAACGCGGGCACGGCGGCGCCTGCAGGGGGCCCAGATTGCTGCAGAACGCATTGATGCGGTCTGGGAAGGCTTTGGCGACGATTACTTCCTGCGCCACTCCGCCGATGAGGTCATCTGGCACACGCGCGCCATTCTCAAGCGTGGCCATGACGAGCGCTCACTGGTGATGGCCCGTGACGATCCCGGTCGCGGCGGCACCGAAATTTTCATTTACACCCGCGACCAGGACAATCTGTTCGCCCTGATCACCTCCATTCTCGACCAGCTCGGCCTGACCATTCTTGACGCGCGGATCATGACCGGGCACAGCGGTTATACCCTCGACAGTCTGACCGTACTGGAGGATTCCGGGCTGCCGATCCAGAACCGGGGCCGGATCAAGGAAATCACCACCAATCTGCTGCATTACCTGAATCAGCCCGACGCTGTGCCGCCGATGCCCAGCCGGCACATTTCGCGTATTCAGCGCGCCTTTCAGATGCCGACCTGGGTATCGTTCCGCGAGGATGCCGCCAATGGCCGTACTGTGGTCGAGCTGATTTCCTGGGACCGGCCCGGCCTGCTATGCCAGGTGGGGCAGGCATTCATGGAATGCGGCGTCCAGGTACACAACGCTAAGATTGTCACCATTGGCGCCCGGGTCGAGGACGTATTCTTCGTCACCGATCGCGAAAACCGGCCGCTGAACGATGCCCGCAAATACGCGGCGCTGCGTCAGGCGCTGGTCGATCAACTGGATTCGGGCGAGGATTATTAAAAATCAGTTAACACCACAACGCCATCGGAGCTTGCACCATGTCGCTTTGCACACGTTCCATGCTGTCTCTGGCCCTGCTGTTCCTGAGCGCACCCGTTTTCAGCGCCCCTGAGATCGTTCCCAAGGACGGCTACTGCCCGAGCGGCTATCACACCGAAGGCCGCTATTGCGTCAGCAACCGCGGCAACCAGAATGCCCCCACCGCCATTCCCAAGGATGGCTACTGCCCGAGTGGCTTCCACACTGAAGGCCGCTATTGCGTCAGCAATCGGCATTGAGCGGTTGACCGGCGCTCCGCAATAGCCGCTCACTCTGGCTATCAGCTGGTCGGTAGCCAGAGCGAGCGCAGACGCATCACGGTGCCTGCAGTGCGCAATCCCATGCGGTTATGACGCACCTTCAGTATCGGCTATCCAAGCTTGGCTTCCGCTTCGGGATCAGCGGTGCGCACGCTGCGCGAACCATGATGCTGCATGAGCTGCGCCTGCTGCTGGCGCACACCCCGGCAGACGCAGCACGCCCAGACTATGCATCCGCCGTGGTCAGCGACAACGTGCTCGGCAAGCCAACCCAAAAGGCCAGGCAACTGGCCTTGCGTCATTTAGCGAGCTTGTATGGGCTTGATCCGGCAAATCCCATTTTTCGCGCGCTGCGCCGGCTTTGGCCATTGGATGAATCCGCACAGCCGCTTTTGGCGCTCGCTATGGCCTTGGCGCGCGACCCCTTGCTGCGCGCTACGCAAACCTTCTTCCTGAATCAACCGGTGGGCGGCACTGTTCACCGCGAGAGGATCGAGCAGTTTTTGCGTACAGCCTTTGCCGACCGCTTCAGTCCTGCATCGCTCAAGTCATTCGCGCAAAACATTTCGGGCACCTGGACGGCATCAGGCCTGTTGCAAGGACATCGGCGCAAGACTCGCGCTTTCGTCCAGGCGCAGCCTGAATCTGTCGCTTTTCTATTGTTTCTGAGCTACCTGGAGGGCCGTACTGGTCAGAGGCTGTTCACTTCCGATTGGCTGAACTTGCCAGGCTGCGCACCCGATGAACTGGAGACGCTGACAAGCGCCGCTTCACACCGGGGAATACTTGTTTTCATGAATGCCGGTGGGGTGAAGGAAGTGCGCTTCCCCGGCTACCTCAATCCAGAAGAAGAACGCATCAGGCAGGAGGTTTCAAATGTCATCTAAGGTTAACAAACTGGTATCGGTCTATCGCCGACATCTCACCGTGCCCTGGCAAGCTGGTTTGGCGGCCATTCAGCGCGTCATCTTCGCTGTCTATGACAAAACAGACGAGTTGAGGCTAAGGGCAAATGTCGAGGAATTTGCTCTGGTCACTCAGCAAGCTGGAAAGCAGTGGCTGCTCCTGGATGTGACCAACGCCTTTCCTGAATGGATGGCAGCCCAGGAATACCGCGAGGCTTACTTTGAGTCACCTGAAGACCTCGCTGGCTACCAGGCCGGTGAGTTAATTGAGTTCATCTCCGACCTCAACGCCACACTGAAAACCCGCATTGCGGCAGAAGCTGGGCCATATACGGTGGTCGCGCTATTGGGCGTGGGCACTTTGTTCGGGCTGGCCCGTGTATCTTCCTTGGTAGAAGGCATCAAAGATGCCGTCGAAGGCCGATTGCTGGTGTTCTTTCCGGGTGAATATCACTCGGAAAACCATATTTATCGTCTGCTGGATGCCCGCGACGGTTGGAATTACCTGGCCATCCCTCTTCTGGCCCAAGAATGACCGCGTGCAACAATCAAAAAAACCAAAGCAAGGATCACCATGCTCAACAGGGACATCTACAACAAAGCCCCCCAAGAAAACCGCCTTGTCAACAACGGCGTGGCCGAGGTTTCCGAGGATCACTCGGATGCCGCTCAAGCCATATTGCGCTACGAGCTGGAGACATTTGTTTGCGACGGCCAATACGAAAAAGGCCTTGAAACCATTCTGAGCAAGTTTTTGCTCAATCTTGACCAAGGCACCTCTCAGCCAGGGGTCTGGATATCCGGCTTTTACGGCAGCGGCAAATCGCATTTGGCAAAAATGCTGCGCACGCTTTGGACGGACTACCCGTTTTCAGACGGGGCCACCGCCCGCAGTTTGGCCAAGTTGCCCACAGGGGTTTTTGAACACCTCAAAGAACTCAGCACCCAAGGCAAACGCTATGGTGCCTTGCATGCCGCCGCAGGCAAATTGGGTGCCGGGGCGGGTGACAAGGTGCGGCTGGCCTTGCTGGGCATTGTGTTCAAGTCCAAAGGACTGCCAGAACAATACAACCAAGCGCAACTGGTGTTGTGGATGGAGCGTGAAGGCATTCAAAAAGCCGTGGAGACCGAGCTGACAGCGGCTGGCCGCAGTTTGGGGCAAGAGCTGCCACACATGTACGTGTCCAGCCACCTGGCAAAGGCACTGCTGAAGGTTCGCCCTGGCATGGCGCACACCGAAGCAGACGCACGCAAGTTGCTCAAAGAGCAGTTTCCGCAAGTGACCGATGTCTCCAGTGAGCAGATGACCACTGCATTGCACGCTGCGCTGGCTGTGGATGGCAAGTTCCCGCTGACCCTGGTGGTGCTGGACGAGATGCAGCAGTACATCGGCACCGATGCGGCAAAGACGTTCCAAGTCCAGGAAGTGACTGAAACCCTCAGCAACCACTTCAACGGCAAGCTGTTGTTTGTGGGTACGGGTCAATCGGCGCTGTCCGGTATGCCCAGCCTACAGCGTCTCATGGGGCGGTTTCCTGTTCAGGTCATGCTGGGCGACTGGGATGTCGAGAACGTCACCCGACAAATCATTCTGGCCAAAAAACCATCGGCCCAGCCCCAAGTGGAGAATGTTTGGCGAGCCAATCTGGGGGAAATTTCCCGCCATTTGCGCGGCACCAAACTCGAACACGTCACAGACGACGAAAGCGTTCTGACCTCCGACTATCCGCTGCTGCCCGTGCGGCGGCGCTTTTGGGAACGGGTACTTCGCACCATTGACACCACGGGCACAGTGTCCCAACTGCGCAGCCAACTGCGCGTGGTTCACGAAGCCGTGCTGGCCACTGCGGATGCGCCCCTGGGTCATGTGGTTTCAGGCGATTTCCTGTATGACCAGATTGCTGCCAATCTGATGTCAACCGCTCAGTTGCCGAAAGAGGTGTTCGAGAACGTCCAGCGTTTTGCAGCGGGGAACGACCTGGCACAGCTCAAAGGCAAGCTCCTCAAGCTGATCTACCTCATCAACAAACTGCCCGCCGATGCTGCGATGGACATTGGCCTGAAGGCAACAGAGGGGGCACTGGCAGACCTGCTGGTCACCGATTTGTCTGCGGGTTCGTCTGACCTGCGCAAGCAATTGCCCGCCTTGCTCGATGAGCTGCAAAACAAAGACCGCCTCGTGATGGCCATTGCAGGTGGCAATGGCACCGAGTACCGGCTGCAAACCCGCGAATCCAGCGCCTGGTATGACGAATTCCGCGCTCAAGAAGCTGAACTCAAAGCCGCTCCGCAAAGGGTGGAGC
>DAITNL010000025.1:0-21602 GCA_036834665.1 Candidatus Competibacteraceae bacterium
CAGTCCAGGTGCTGGTGGGCGGCGCACAGTCCAGGCCACGGCACAGGTAGGCGGTCACCGTTGCCGCGCCCGCGTGCCGAGCCATCAGCAGATCCCCGCTCAGGCGCGCCGTGCGGGGAATGGCCAGGGTGAAGCGCCGGGGTGCGTAGGGCCGGGCCACCCGCGCCCACCAGTCGCGCAGTTCCGGCGAATCGCCGCGCAGAATCAGCAGTTCACCCGGGTGCAGATAGCTCTCCAGCGCGGTCAGCAGGGCATCGCTGGCCATCGGTTGGCGGACGATGGTCGGCATCGCCCAGCGCAGGGTGCGCTCGGCGGCATCCCGATAGGCCAGATGTCCGGTGATCTGGCTGAGCAGCTCCAGCACCCGTGCGGCCACACCATTGCCGGCCGGCAGCGCCTCGTCATACAGTGGCTTGGGGCGCTGGATCAGCGTTTCGTGATCGGCGGCGGTGAAGTAGAAGCCGCCCGCGTCCGCATCCTGGAACCCGTGCAGCAGCACATCGGCCAGCGCCAGGGCAAAATCCAGATCGCCATCCCGCCAGCGGCAGTGCAGCAGTTCCAGAATGCCATCGATCAGGAATGCGTAGTCATCCAGATAGGCCGGCAATGGCGCCTGACCGTCTTTATAAACCGCCCGCAACCGTCCATCGCGCCACAGCTGCGCGCGGATGAAATCCAGCGCTCGTTCTGCCGCTGCCACAAAATCGGCGCGATCGAGATGGCGCCCGGCGATTGCCAAGCCGCGAATCGCCAGCCCATTCCAGGCACAGATGATCTTTTCATCGCGCTCCGGCCAGATCCGCGCCGCGCGCGCCGCGCACAGGGTTTGCCGGGCCGCCGCCAACCGCGCCTCCAGGCTTGCTTCGTCCACGCCCAGGTGCTGCGCCAGCGCTGCCGTATCCTGCGCCCGGTGCAGATGCCAGGCGTGGCCTTCAAAATTGGCCGGCGCGTCCAGACCATAGGCCGCGGCAAAGACCGCATACTGTTCCGCCGGCAGCAGGGCTCGCACCTCGTCCGGGGTCCATAGATAGAAACGGCCTTCCTCGCCTGCGGAATCGGCGTCGAGCGTGGCGTAAAAGCCACCCTCCGGGTGCTGCATCTCGCGCAGCAGCCAATCGCCAGTTTGCGCCGCGACGGTTTGCAGCAGAGGATCGCCGCTGCACTGCCCGGCCTGGGCATACAGCGCCAGCAGCAGGCCATTGTCGTACAGCATCTTTTCGAAATGCGGGATGCGCCATTCGCCATCGACCGAATAGCGATAGAAACCGCCGCCGAGCTGATCGTAAAGCCCGCCCAGCGCCATCCGGCGCAGACTGAACAGGGCGGCCTGTTGCGCCAGCGCATCGCCCGGACCGCAGCGCAGCAGCCGTTCCAGATGGCCCGGATGCGGAAACTTGGGCGCGCTGCCGAAGCCGCCGTGCATCGGATCGAAGTGCCTGAGCATCTGCTCGCGGCTGGCCTGCAGCGGTGCGGCGTCGAGCGCGCCGGCTGCGGGGGTCTCGGCTGTAGTCTCGTGGTGCAAGGCGGCCAGCAGGGCCTGATTCTGCTGGCGCAGTTCGGCTGGATGGTGCTGGTAGTAGCGGCTGACCCGCTGCAGCAGATCACGGAACGCCGGCAGGCCATGACGCGGCTCGGGCGGGAAATAGGTGCCGCCGACAAAGGGCACCTGATCCTCAGGGGTCAGGAACATCGTCAGCGGCCAGCCGCCGCTGCGCCGGTGCAGCAACTGGAAGGCGGTCTGGTAAATGCGATCCAGGTCGGGGCGCTCCTCGCGATCGACCTTGATATTGATGAACAGGGCATTCATCAGCGCGGCGGTGGCGGCATCCTCAAAGGATTCATGAGCCATGACATGGCACCAGTGGCAGGCCGAATAGCCGATCGACAGCAGGATCGGCTTGTTGTCGCGGCGGGCCTGGTCGAGTGCTTCCGCACCCCAGGGATACCAGTCCACCGGGTTGTGCGCGTGCTGGCGCAGGTAGGGGCTGGTGGCGTCGATCAGGCGGTTGCGGTGCGACGGTGTTGACATGGCGATCTCCGGTGGGCGATAGGTGAGGCGCGCGGCGCCGTTGCGTTCATGATTTCATAAATAATTGAATTTTAAAAAAATTATTTAGATCTCTGCAGGGGGCAGCTCAGGTGAGCTCAGCCCCAAATTCTTTCCTGGCAAGCAGAGGGGCGCCTGCAGGCCCGGGAGCGCCTGGTTTATCACCCCTGAACTCAGTCATTCGTCTGGCCCGGCGGGTTCCCGCCGCGCCCGGTGACGGCTAGACTGGACAGTACTTTTCAACTGCTCTGCCGGACCTGCCCTGAGCCCCTACCGCATGAACACTCTGAGCGCCGCCCAAGTTCTCGCCCTGGCCCCTGACGAAGCGTCCATCAAGGCCGCACGTGGTCTGGCGCGTCCCGCCAAATGGCTGACGCTCGGTCACGATGAGCAGGCCCTGTGGGGCGAATGCAAGGGCAGCGCGCTGTATCAGATCAGCATTGATCCCGGCGAGCCCGCGTTTAAATGCAGTTGCCCGAGTCGCAAGCTGCCCTGCAAGCATGTGCTGGGTCTGCTGCTGCTGGCGGCGGATGAACCGGGCCTGTTGCCAACCGGACCAGCACCGCAATGGTTGCTGGAATGGCAGGCCAAGCGGGCGCAGAACGCCCAGCGCAAAGCCGCGCGTGCCGGTGCTGCGACTGAACTCGATCCCGAGCAGCAGGCTCAGCGCGCCGCCGCCCGCGACAAGCGCGCCAGCGCCCGGCAGCGCAAGGTCGAAGCCGGTCTGGAAGAGCTGGAGCGCTGGCTGCGTGATCTGATCCGCCAGGGACTGGCGCAGGCGCAGCGCCAGCCGCTGCGCTACTGGCACGATATGGCGGCGCGGCTGGTCGATGCTCAGGCTCCGGGACTGGCGCGCTGGCTGCGCGATCTGGGCAGCATTCCTGCCAGCGGCGAAGGTTGGAGCGGGCGGTTACTGGCGCAACTGGGGCAACTGTTTCTGCTGCTGGAGGCTTATCGGCGCCTGGATACGCTGCCCGAAGCACTGCAGGCCGATATTCGCGGGCGCATCGGCTGGACCCTGGGCGAGGCGGATGTACCGGACGGGAACTGGGTGCGCGACCGCTGGCTGCTGCTCGGCCAGTACACGCAGGAAGAGGAGCAGATCCGCATGCGCCGCGCCTGGCTGTGGGGTCACGACTGCGGCCGTTTGGCGCTGCTGCTCGATTTCGCCCACCAGAGCCAGACCCTGCAGCCGCTGGCCGCACCGGGCAGCTGGCTGGAGGCGGAACTGGGCTTTTTTCCCAGCCAGTATCCGCTGCGCGCGGTGCTGCGTAATGCCTGTGCCCTGACCGCTGTGGATGGGGCGCCGCCGGGGTTGGCCGATGGCGCGGCACTGCTCGATGCCTACGCCGGGGCTCTGGCGCAGCAGCCCTGGCTGGGCCTGTTGCCGGCGCGGCTGGATAATGCAGTACCGGTACGTCGCGCCGCTAATGCCTGGAGTCTGCGCGATAGCGGGGCGCGGCTGTTGCCCTGTCATCCGGGATTCAGTCAGGGCTGGCCATTGCTGGCGCTGAGTGGCGGGCAGGGCCTGCCGGTGTTTGGCGAATGGGATGGCCAGCAGTTTCGACCGCTGGGCGCCTGGGTCGATGGCGCATTCGTGGCGCTGTGAGCGTGGGACGGAGGCAGGACGATGGCATGGCAGGCATTGGTGAGTTGCGCGCTGCTCGGCACTGAGCGTCAGGCACCGCCGGCACTGGCTGGTGACGATGCGCTTGGGCGGCTGCTCGGACAGATGGATGGCACCGATCGCGAAGGTGATCTGCTGCGCGCCGCCGGTGTGGTGGCGCTGTGGCAGCGCGCCGGTCAGGAATTGCCAAATGACAGGCAGCCCTGTTCGCCGGCGAGTGTGGCCGATAGTGTGCCGGTCTGCGGGGGGCGCGCGGCGCGGCATCTGGAGCGCCTGCTGCAGGGGCAGAATGCGGAATTGCTGCCGGAATGGCTGGAACAACTGGCTGCGGTGGGGCGCCGGGTGCCGGCAGCCTTGTTGCCGGCCCTGCTGGATGTCGGGGCGCGGCAGGCGGATGTGCAGCCGCTGTTGCCGGCGGTGCTGGGCGAGCGGGGCGACTGGCTGGCCCGGCAGCGCGAGGAATGGCGCTATGCGGTGCGGGTGCGCGATGAGGCGCAGTGGAGCAGCGGCAGTCAGGCCGAGCGTCTGGCGCTGCTGCGCTATCTGCGCACGCTTGATCCGGCGCGTGGCCGCGAGCTGCTGGCATCGACCTGGGATACGGAACTGGCGCCCCGGCGCCGGGCCTTTCTCGCTGTGCTGGCGACCGGATTGAGTCTGGACGATGAGCCGTGGCTGGAAACCGTGCTGGATGAACGCAGCGCCGAAACGCGCGCGGCGGCGGCTGAGCTGCTGGCGCGTCTGCCGGATGCGGCGCTGGTGCGGCGGCTGCGCGAGCGGGCCCTGCGCGTGCTGTGCGGCACGCTGGCAGGTGGGCGACTGGTGCTGGAAGTCGAGCCGCCCGAGGATGATCCGGCGCTGCGCCGCGATGGTGTGACCGGTGCGGCGCTGCCCGGTGCGGCCGTGCGCCTGGGCGAAAAGGCCTGGCGGTTGTGTCAGATGCTGGCTGCGGTGCCGCCGGCGACCTGGTGCCAGCACTGGCAACAACCCCCCGCAGCCATCCTGGCTGCCGCGCAGACCAGTGAATGGCGCGATGCGCTGTGCGAGGGCTGGTTGCGGGCGACGCTGCGCCAGGGCGATGCCGACTGGGCTGAGGCGCTGCTGTCACTGTATCCCGACCATGCCAGCCACACGGCGGCGCTGGCGGCGCTGTTGCCCGCGGCGCGCTTTGAGTCGTTGCTCATGGGCCTGCTCGCTGCGGATCCGGAGCGCGCCCTGCTGATCCTGGGTCAGGCGCAGCGGCCCTGGAGTGTCGATCTGGGCCGGGCGGTGCTGAGCCATCTGCGCCAGCGCGCCGCCGAGGATAAAACGCTGGAAAGCTGGGCGAGCAGCGCCCTGCATGGATTCGCCCGCTGGCTGCCGCCGCAGTTGCACGATGAAGTCGCGGCGGGCTGGCCGGTCGAGGCCCGGCACTGGCCGCGCTGGGAAACGGCCCTGAATGCCTGCCTGGAACGGCTGCGCCTGCGGCGGGTGATGGCCGAGGCCCTGCGCGCTGATGCGTGAAGCGCCGCATCAGGCCGAAGCGCCCGGCGCTGCAGCATCCGCTTTGTCCAGCAGGCGCACCGCCGCACCGAGCGGACAGGCGCGGATGGCCGCCGCCAGCACGTCAATCACCCGTGGGCGCGGAAAACTGCGCCGCCAGGCCAGTGCCACCACCCGCGTCGGTGCCGGTGGTGTGAATGGCCGCACGCTCAACAGCTCACCGGCATCGGCATAACCGCTCACCGAGGTATAGGGCAGCACGGTCACGCCCATGCCGGTGGCCACCATCAGGCGGATGGTTTCCAGGGAACTGCCTTCCAGGGTCTTTTGCATGGTGTCCGACGCGCTGCTCAGCTGATGGCACTCCGGGCAAAACTGCAGCACCTGGTCGCGGAAGCAATGTCCCGGCCCGAGCAGCAGCAGATCCTGCCGCGCCAGGGTTGCCGCATCGATCAGCGCCGCCTGTTCCAGGGCATGGCCGCTGGGCATGAGCACCACGAAGGGCTCCTCATACACCGACTGGGTGAGCACGCCCGGTTCGGCGAACGGCAGCGACAGAATCAGCACATCCAGTTGGCCGTTCTTCAGCCGCTCACGCAGCACTGCCGTATAGTTTTCCTCGATTTGCAGCGGCATCGCCGGCGCGCGCCGGTACAGGCGCGGGATCAGGTGCGGCAGCAGGTAGGGGCCGATGGTGTAGATGACCCCCAGGCGCAACATGCCGGCCAGCTCGTCCTGACCCTGGGTGGCCAGTTGCCGCAGCAGGTCCGCTTCCTCCAGCACCCGCTGGGCCTGGGCGATGATGCGCCGACCGACCGGGGTAATGGTCACCTCGCCGGGCGCGCGCTCGAACAGGGGCACGCCGAGTTCTTCCTCCAGCTTGCGCACCGCTACGCTCAGGGTGGGCTGGCTGACGTGGCAGGCCTCGGCGGCATGGCCAAAATGCCGTTCACGGGCAACGGCGACGATGTAGCGCAGTTCATTTAGAGTCATGACGATTAGCAGCCGGTTGAGGGCGACGGTATTGCGCGCCGCCGCCCGTTTTCATGGACAGAAAAACGGTTTGCGTGTAGTTTTATTGCGCTTTTTTCAAGCGCTGGCGGCCGGGCGCGGAAGCTCTCCGCGAGCCGTGGCGCGCTGCGGAATTCAGCACTCCAGTGGAAACCACAACGAGAAGGAGGGTTCATGGCTTACCAGCATATCCGCATTCCCGAGGGCGGCGAAAAGATCGCCATCAAGGACGGTAAACTGTACGTTCCCGATCAGCCGATCGTCGGCTATGTCGAAGGCGACGGTATCGGCCCCGACATCACCCGCGCCTCGCTGCGAGTCTGGGATGCGGCGGTCGAAGAAGCCTACGCCGGGGATCGCAAGATCCACTGGTGCGAGATTTTCCTGGGCGAGAAAGCCGCCGAGATCTATGACGGCAACTACTTCCCCGAGGAAACCCTGGAAGCGATCAAGGAACTGATCGTCTCCATCAAGGGCCCCCTGACCACGCCGGTCGGTGGTGGTTTCCGTTCGCTGAACGTCGCCCTGCGCCAGGATCTCGACCTGTACGCCTGCGTGCGCCCGGTGCGCTACTACCCTGGCGTGCCCTCGCCGGTGCGCTATCCCGAGAAGGTGGATGTCATCATCTTCCGCGAGAACACCGAGGACGTCTACGCCGGTATCGAGTACAAGTCCGGCACGCCGGAGAACGCCAGGCTGGCCAAGTTCCTGCGTGAGGAACTGGGCGCCGATTTCTTCGATGATGCCGGTCTGGGTGTCAAGCCGATCTCGCCGTTCGCCTCCAAGCGGCTGGTGCGCAAGGCCATTCAGTACGCCATCGACAACGGCCTCGACAGCGTGACCCTGGTTCACAAGGGCAACATCATGAAGTTCACGGAAGGCGCCTTCCGGAACTGGGGCTATGAAGTCGCCCGTGATGAATTCCCGGACCAGACCATCACCGAAAACGACCTGTACAGCGTCTACGGTGGCAAGCAGCCGGCCGGCAAGGTGGTGATCAAGGACCGCATCGCCGACATCATCTTCCAGCTGCTGCAGCTGCGTCCGGAAGAGTTCTCGGTGCTGGCCACCATGAACCTGAATGGTGACTACCTGTCCGACGCGGTCGCCGCTGAAGTCGGTGGCATCGGTATCGCGCCCGGCGCCAACATGGCCGACCACATCGCCGTGTTCGAAGCCACCCACGGCACCGCACCCAAGTACGCCAATCTCGACAAGGTCAATCCCGGCTCGCTGCTGCTGTCGGGCGTGATGATGCTGCAGTACATGGGCTGGAAGGAAGCGGCCGACCTGATCGAGACCGCGCTGACCCAGGTGATCGCCGACAAGACCGTCACCTACGACTTCGCCCGGCAGATGGAAGGCGCCACCGAAGTCTCGACCAGCCAGTTTGGCGATCTGATCATTGCCAAGATCAAGGCCCATGGCGCTGCCCTGCGCGAAGAAGCCGATCGTCGCCGTCGTAGCCAGGAAGCCGAGCGCAAGGCCCTGGAAGCGGCCCGCGTCGCTGATCCGGTGCAGGCGATGATCGCCTCCGGGCGCATGCCGACCACGGTTGGCGGCATCATGTCGCCGGTGATCACGGTCAAGAACAGCGACCTGGTCAACGTCGCCATGCATCTGATGATCGAAAAGGGCGTCAATGCGGTGATGGTCGAGCCCGATGCCAGTGGGCACTGGGGCATCATGACCGACCGCGACGTGCTCAAGAAGGTCATCAGCGCCAACCGTTCGCCGGCGCGCACTCAGGTTGGCGAAATCGCCACCCGGCCGCTGGTCACGGTCAAGCGCGACATGTCGCTGAGCGAAGCCTCCGGGCGCATGGTCGAGGCCAATGTGCGCCGCGTGATCGTCGAGATGGACGGCAAGCCGGTCGGCATGGTCACCGACAACGACCTGTTCCGCACTGTGGAAGTGTTCGGCTGGGGCGAAATCTGATCCCCGCTGCCGGCTGACTGCCGGAACCGCTAGCGGTGTTCGCGCCACGACCGGACAGGTCGGGCGCGAACACCGCTTTTTGCATCCCGGGATTTTTGCAAGCCAAGCGATGGCAGATCATCTGCAGGCCCCCCAGGCAGCGCGTGTTCTGCTCTCAACCCCTAAGCCGTGAGTTGCCATGTCGATCTCAATTGCACGTCATCTACCGCAGGTGTTGCTCAGCCTGCTGCTGGTTGCCTGCACCGGCTCGAAGGAGCCCGCGACGCTGCCGCCGGCAGGTAATCGCGACAGCGGCCTGCTGGTGCTGAACCGCGCTGATCAGAATCGCAGTGCCGATCTGCGTGTCGGTGAGACCTTCGAACTGCATCTGGCGGAAAATCCGACCACCGGCTTTGGCTGGGCGATTGATAGCAGCGATAACCAGCGCCTGGTGCTGGAGGGCACGACCTACAGCGCGCCGGAACAGAGCGGCTTTGTCGGCGCGCGCGGCCAGCGCAGCTTTATCTTCCGGGCCCGCCAACCCGGCGATGTGGTGCTGGCCCTGAAATACTGGCGCTTCTGGGAAGGCGATGCTTCGGTCAGCGAACGCTTCAGCGTCAACCTACACATTCTGCCCTGACGGTATGCGCGGACGGCGCACCGGCTGGGGCGCTGTTCTGGCAGCGACTCTGGCGTTGGCAATGAGCGCTGCCCTGGCCGCGCCGCAGATTCTGCAACTGCCCGATGCGGACTGGCTGGCACCGTTGGCAGCGAGTCTGGCCGGGCGGGTTGCGCCGGATGCCGGGGAACAGGCCTGGCTGGCGCAGGGCCATGCCGTGCGCATCCGTGTTGCCGATGTGCCGCCCTACCATTTTATCGAGCGCAATCAGGCCCAGGGCATCGCTGTTGATTACGCGCGGCTGCTGTGCCGGACGCATCATCTGTCCTGCCGGTTCGTGACCGGTATTCCCTGGGTGGATGCGCTGGAAACGCTCGGGCAGGCGAATGGCGCTGACCTGTTGCTGACGATCTATCCGAACGCCGAGCGGCGCGCGCGGGTGGCCTTTACCCAGGTCTACCTGCGGGCGCCCTGGGTGATTTTCACCCGTGAGAATGGCCCGCTCGTCACCCAGATCGCCGATCTCGATGCTCGCCGGGTGGCGGTGGAAAAGGGATTCGCAATCAGCGATCCGCTGCACCGCGACTGGCCGGGCGTGCACCTTGAGGAAAGCAATACGACCGAGCAGGCCCTGGAGCGTCTGGCCACGGCTCAGGTCGATGCCTACATCGGCAATCTGGTCACCGGTATCTATCTGATCAGCAACCGCGGCTTTGATAATCTGCGCATCGCCGCGCCGACGCCGCTGGGCTATCACGAGCAGGCCATGGGCGTGCGCCCGGATTGGCAACCGCTGGCCAGCCTGATCGACAGAACACTGAATGTGATGAGCGAAGCCGAACACGGCGCCATCCGCCAGCGCTGGCTGGCACGACCTGATGAGCGGCTGGTCAACTGGCGCACGTTCTGGTGGATCATCACCGGCATCAGCGCGCTCGCCATCGGCCTGCTGGGTTCGGCGCTGCTGTGGAATCGTCGCCTGCGCCGCGAAATCCGCGAGCGCCAGCGCGCCGAAACTGCCTTGCGCGAGAGCGACACCCGCTATCGGGCCTTGTTCGAAGCCGCCGATGACCTGATCTTCGTGCATCCCCTGGCCAGCCCGGAGTCACCGGCGCGCTTCATCGAAGTCAACGAGAAGATCTGTGCCTGCCTGGGCTATTCACGCACCGAACTGCTGCAACGCTCGCCGCTGGATCTGCTGGCGCCAGAGGATCTGGTCGAAGTGCCGGGCGAGGTGGAAACCCTGCTGCGTGAGCGGCGTCTGGTCTTTGAAAAGCGGCTGCTGACCCGCGACGGTGAACGGATTCCGCTCGAATTCCACGCCTGCCTGTTTGAACTGGGTGGCCAGACCCTGGTGCTGTCCATCGCCCGCGATATCCGCGACCGCCAGCGCGCCGAGGCCGCGCTGCGCGACAGCCACGCCCGCTTTCAATCGCTGTTCGATCACATGAACGAAGGTGTGGCCCTGCACGAACTGTGCTTCAACGCTGCCGGCGAAGCGGTCAATTACATTCTGTGCGCGGTCAATCCGGCCTATGAAACGATCCTGGGCCTGCCGGCAGCGGCGGTGCTGAACCGGACCGGCGATGTTGTCTACGGTGTTTCCGAGCCGCCGTTCCTGTCGCTCTATGCCCAGGTGGTGCTGACTGGTGTAGCCGAGCGCTTTGACGCCTACTTCCCGCCGATGGAAAAGTGGTTTGCGATTTCGGTGGCACCCTGGGGTGCGCGGGGCTTCGCCACCCTGTTCACTGACATCACCACGCAGCAGCAGCAGCAATGGCAACTGGAGCAACTGGCGCATTACGACGCCCTCACCGGCCTGCCCAACCGGGTCCTGCTCGCCGACCGTCTGGACATGGCGCTGGCGCAGACTGATCGCGACCAGCAGTTGCTGGCGGTCTGCTATCTCGATCTCGATGGTTTCAAGGCAGTCAATGATCGTCTCGGCCACGAAGTCGGCGATCAGGTGCTGGTCGAGGTGGCGCGGCGGCTGCAGGAGACCCTGCGCGGCGGTGATACCGTGGCCCGTCTCGGCGGTGACGAATTCGTGCTGCTGATGGCCGGGCTGGACACGGCCGAGGACTGCGCGCCGGCGCTGGAACGGCTGCTGTATGTGCTCGCCCAGCCCTATACCTTGGGTGATGAGCGGATCAATCTGTCCGCCAGCATTGGCGTGGCTCTGTATCCGCTCGATCAGGGCGATCCGGACAGTCTGCTGCGCCATGCCGATCAGGCCATGTATACCGCCAAGCAGAGCGGCCGCAACGTTTACCACCTGTTCGACGCTGACCAGGACCAGCGTACCCGCAGTCATCGTGAGGCGCTGGCCGGGATTCGCGCGGCGCTGGAGCACAGCGAATTCCGCCTGTACTACCAGCCCAAGGTCGATATGCGCCATGGCACGGTGATAGGCGCCGAGGCGTTGATCCGCTGGCAGCATCCGCAGCAGGGCCTGCTGCCGCCGAGTGCCTTCCTGCCGCTGATTGACGATCACGATCTGTGCTGCGCGCTCGGCAACTGGGTGCTGGCCGAGGCGCTGCGACAGATGGTTGAATGGCAGCACCAGGGACTGATATTGCCCGTGAGCGTCAATATTGCCGCCCGGCACCTGCAGCAGGCGGGTTTTGTCGAGCACCTGCGCGAACTGCTGGCGGCGGTGCCGCAACTGGCGCGTGGTGCGCTGAGCCTGGAGGTTCTGGAAACCGCCACCCTGGCGGATATCGAATTGGCCGGGCGGGTGCTGCGCGAATGCCGCCAGATGGGCGTGCCGGTGGCGCTGGACGACTTCGGCACCGGCTATTCATCGCTGACCTATTTCAAGCGCTTGCCGGTTGATATTCTCAAGATCGATCAGAGTTTCGTGCGCGACATGCTCGACGACCCCGAAGATCTGGCCATCATCGCCGGCGTAATTGGCCTGACCGAGGCTTTTCAGCGCCAGGTGATCGCCGAGGGTGTGGAAAAAGCCGAGCAGGGCCTGCTGCTGATGCAGTTGGGCTGTGATCTGGCCCAGGGTTATGGCATTGCCCGGCCGATGCCGGCGGCGGCGATTCCTGACTGGACGCGGCAATTTTACCCCGACCCGCTCTGGGCGACCGCCGGGCCGCCGCGCGCGCGGCGTACACGGTTATCCATATCTTCACTCCCCCTTCAATACCCCGGGCCGCCGCGCGCGCGGCGTACACGGGTCGGTGACTGAGCCTCTGCCGCCTGTCGCCAAATGTGCGTTAAATTTGCCCGCTAACGCTTATACTGCGCCGCGCGATTCAATGCCGGCGAGGCCAGGCGCCGCGCCGTTATCCCCAATTCGTTTGCAATATTGACCGGGATATACCCCGACCGAGGAGAAAAACGCATGAAAGATCGTATCGTAGCCGTTCTGGGCATGGTGGCTGTGCTGGTGAGCGCGGGCTGTGCGAGCACGAATAATCCACCGCCGGCCACGCCGCAAACCACGGCGGCCGCACCGGCGGCACCGGCCGTCGGCGTGACCGAGACCACGACCATGACCGCCAGGGTTCAGGCGATTGATCTGAAGACCCGCAAGGTGACCCTGAAGCCGAAGAACGGCAAGGTGTTCACCATTCAGGTCAGCGAGGATGCTCGCAACCTGCCGCAGCTGCGTGTCGGTGATACGGTGGTGGCCAAGTACACCGAAGCCGTGGCCGTGGACATCAACCGCGACACCAGCACCGGCGGCATCACCTCGCGCAAGGAAAGTGTCAGCGGCACGCGCGCGCCGCTGGGTGCGATGCCGGGTGGCACGGTGCGCAACACCGTGGAAATCATCGCCAATGTGCTGGCGATCGATGCCAAGACCCGCCGCGTGACCTTCCAGGGTCCGGAAAATACCCTGACCGTGAAGGTGCCGGCAGAAGTGAAGATGAACAAGCTCGAAGTCGGTGATCAGGTGCGCCTGACCTATGTCGAGGAACTGGCGATCTCCGTCGAGCGGACGGCGCCGGCCAAGGGTGCGGCGAAGAAGAAGTAAGCGCCGCGCCACGCAGGTATACCCACGGGACCCGCTACGGCGGGTCTTGTGCGTTATGGCACTGCGACCCGGTGGCGGGTGAACGCCGTGCGGCCATGGCTGGGTTATACTTTTGAGCCTGTTGAAAATGCCTGCGCCACGCCTTGCGCGCCGCTGCGCCCGCCGAATCCCATCAGCCAAAGACCGCCATGGACAAGACCTACGAACCGCACGCCATAGAACCCCGCTGGTACGCTTTCTGGGAGGAGCAGGGCTGCTTTGCCCCCAGCGGTCAGGGTGCGCCCTATTGCATCATGATCCCGCCGCCGAATGTCACCGGCACCTTGCATATGGGTCATGCCTTCCAGGACACCATCATGGATGCGCTGACCCGCTACTACCGGATGAAGGGCCACAATACCCTGTGGCAGCCGGGCACCGATCACGCCGGCATCGCCACGCAGATGGTGGTTGAGCGGCAACTGGCCGGTGAGGGCAAGAGCCGCCACGATCTCGGTCGCGAGGCGTTCATCGAACGGGTCTGGGCCTGGAAGGCGGAATCCGGCGGCACTATCACCCGGCAGTTGCGGCGCATGGGCACTTCGGTGGACTGGGCGCGCGAGCGCTTCACCATGGACGATGGCCTGTCGGCGGCGGTGCGCGAGGTGTTCGTCCGGCTGTATGAAGAAGGGCTGATCTATCGCGGCCAGCGCCTGGTGAACTGGGATCCGGTGCTGCACACCGCCGTGTCCGATCTGGAAGTGGTCAGTACCGAGGAAAACGGCTTTCTCTGGCACATCCGTTATCCGCTCGTCGAGGGCGGTGGCGATCTGATTGTTGCCACGACCCGTCCGGAAACCCTGCTCGGCGACAGCGCGGTCGCGGTGCATCCCGACGATGAGCGCTACCGGCACCTGATCGGATTACAGGTGGCCCTGCCGCTGACCGGGCGCACCATTCCGATCATCGCCGACGACTACGTTGATCCCAGTTTCGGCACCGGCTGCGTCAAGATCACCCCGGCGCACGACTTCAACGACTACGCGGTCGGTCAGCGCCACCAGTTGCCGCTGATCAACATCTTCACTGCCGATGCCAGAATCAATGACAAGGGCCCCGAGGCCTATCGTGGCCTGGATCGCTTCGAGGCCCGCAAGCGCGTGGTTGCCGATCTGGAGGAACTCGGCCTGCTGGAGGAGATCAAGCCGCACAAGCTGATGGTGCCGCGCGGCGACCGCAGCCACGCGGTGATCGAGCCGTTCCTGACCGATCAGTGGTATGTGAAAACTGCGCCGCTGGCCGGCCCGGCCATTGCCGCGGTCAAGACCGGCAAGATTAAATTCATCCCGGAGAACTGGGAGAAAACCTATTTCGATTGGCTCAACCGCATCGAGGATTGGTGCATCAGCCGGCAGATCTGGTGGGGTCACCGCATTCCGGCCTGGTATGATGACAAGGGCCGGGTCTACGTCGGGCGCAGCGAGGCCGAGGTGCGCAGCCAGCATCGCTTGGGTGCCGACGTGGCGCTGACCCAGGACCCGGATGTGCTCGATACCTGGTTTTCCTCAGCGCTATGGCCGTTCTCGACCCTGGGTTGGCCGGACAATACCGAGGCGCTCAAGACCTTCTACCCGACCAGCGTACTGGTCACCGGCTTCGACATCATCTTCTTCTGGGTGGCGCGGATGATCATGATGGGCCTGAAGTTCATGGGCGAGGTGCCGTTCCGCGAGGTCTACATTCATGGCCTGGTGCGTGACCACGAAGGACAGAAGATGTCCAAGTCCAAGGGTAATGTGCTCGACCCGCTGGATCTGATCGACGGCATCGGTCTGGATGAACTGGTCGCCAAGCGCACCAGCGGCCTGATGCAGCCGCAGATGGCCCCGAAGATTGAAAAGGCCACCCGCAAGCAGTTTCCTGCTGGCATTCACGCCCACGGCACCGATGCGCTGCGTTTCACATTTGCCGCACTGGCCACCACGGGCCGGGATATCGTGTTCGACATGGGCCGGGTCGAAGGCTATCGCAACTTCTGCAACAAGCTGTGGAATGCCGCCCGCTATGTGCTGATGAATACCGAAGGCCATGATACCGGTCTGGCCGGCGGTGCCATTGAATTGAGCCAGGCCGACCGCTGGATCAGTGCGCGCCTGCAGGACACCATCGCCGCGGTCAATGCCGCGACCCAGGACTACCGCTTCGATCAGGTGGCGCAGGCCCTGTATGAATTTACCTGGAATGAATTCTGTGATTGGTATCTGGAACTGTCCAAGCCGGTGCTCACCGATCCGGCCAGTACTGAAGCCGCGCAGCGCGGCACGCGGCAGACGCTGGTGCAGGTGCTGGAAACCCTGCTGCGCTTGCTGCACCCGCTGATGCCGTTCATCACTGAAGAAATCTGGCAGCGCGTCGCGCCGCTGGCCGGGGTCAGCGGTGCATCGATCATGCGCCAGCCCTATCCCGAAGCGGATCACGGCCGGATCGACGCGGCGGCGGTGGCCGATATCGAGTGGCTGCGGCAGTTCCTCGGTGGCGTGCGCCGGATCCGCGCCGAAATGAACATCGCCCCGGGCAAGCCGCTGCCGGTGCTGGTGCAGCATGGCAGCGCCGAGGACCAGCAACGGCTGGCGCGGCAGCAGCGGGCGCTGCTGACCCTGGGCCGGCTGGCGTCGATTACGGTGCTGGATGAGGCCACGCCGGCGCCGGAAGCCGCTACCGCGCTGGTGGGCGCCCTGCAGGTGCTGATCCCGATGTCCGGGCTGATCGATCAGGCGGCGGAAAGCGCGCGCCTGGAGAAGGAAATCGGCCGCCTGCGCAAGGAGGTCGAACGCGGCACCGCCAAGCTGGCCAATCGGGACTTCACCGGCCGTGCCCCGGTCGAGGTGGTCGAGAAGGAACGCGCCCGCGTTGCCGAACTCCAACAGGCGATGATACGGCTGGAAGAGCAGCTGACCCGTATCCAGCGGCTGTAAGCGCCTCATATGCGCACAGAATTCCAACAAACTCAAGGATCTGCAATGGACGATCAAGACCCCTCATCCGTGACCAAGCCCAAGCTGGGCGCGAAAGTCAGTCAGGTGGCCACCTTCTACCATCCGCGCACCTGGAAGGAAAAGGGCCTGTGGTGGACGCTGGGCCTGTTCGTAGTCACCTATCTGGTGCTGGTGGTGGTGCTGGGCTTTATCTGGTCGCGTTCGCCCGGCGATTTCGATGTGCGTGAAATCGCCCTGGAAGCCGCGAACAATGACCAGAACAAGCTGGTACCGGGCTATGTGACCACCGCCACGGCCATTCACACTGCCGAAACCCTGCTCCACAAGCCCGGCGGCTACCTGAGCAACGACGTGACCCCGCCGGGCATCTACCTCGACAATATTCCCAACTGGGAATATGGCGTGCTGACCGAGCTGCGTGATCTGGTGCGCGCCATGCGCAATGATTTCAGCCGCTCGCAGACCCAGTCGGTCGAGGACAGGGATTTGCAGATCGCCGATCCGCAGTTCAACTACGACTCGGCATCCTGGATTCTGCCCTCATCGGAATCGGAGTATCGCAAGGGTATCGACGCCCTGAATCGCTACCTCACCCGCCTGGCCGATGAGAAGGCGCAAGATGGCCAGTTCTTCACCCGTGCTGACAATCTCAGCAGCTATCTGCAGGTGGTGGAAAAGCGCCTTGGCAGTCTGGCGCAGCGGCTGGCGGCTGGCGTCGGCCAGACCCGCTTCAACCTCGATCTGGCCGGCGATCCCAATGCCCAGCAGTCGACGCCGACGCCTGAGCAAACCCAGTTCAAGACTCCATGGCTGAAGATCGACGATGTGTTTTTCGAGGCGCGCGGCTACACCTGGGCGCTGCTGCATACCCTGAAGGCGCTGGAGGTCGACTTTAGCAAAGTGCTGCAGGATAAAAATGCAGTAGTGTCGCTCAAGCAGATCATCCGCGAACTGGAGAACACCCAGGCCTTTATCTGGAGCCCGATCATTCTCAACGGCACCGGCTTTGGCATGATGGCCAATCACTCGCTGATCATGGCCTCGTACATCTCCCGCGCCAACGCCGCGATCATCGACCTGCGCAGCCTGCTGCTGCAGGGCTAGGGTGGCGGATTTTCGTACCCATCTGCTAGGAGCGGTGGCGGTCAGTGGCCTGACCGCCACCGTATTGGCCATGTCCGGCACGGTGCCGCACCCGGCGGTGGTGGGCTATTTCACCCTCGGCGTCATCGGCGGCCTGTTGCCGGACATCGATGCGCCGCGTTCCATTCCGGTGCGTCTGGCCTTTCTGGCGCTGGCGGTGATCGCCGGCTTTCTGGTGGTGTTCACCTTCGGCCAGCGCTATTCGCTGCTGGAACTGCTGCTGCTCTGGCTGGGCTGTTTCGCGCTGATCCGCCACGGTCTGTTTTATCTGCTCAATCGTCATACCGTGCACCGTGGGCTGATCCATTCGCTGCCGATGGGCCTGGCCTGCGGTCTGGGCACCACGCTGATCGCCTATCACGCCTTCAATGCCTCGCTGGTGCATGCCTGGCTGTGCGGGAGTTTCCTGGCGCTGGGCTTTCTGGTCCATCTGCTGCTGGATGAGTGCTACAGCGTCGACCTGTTTGGCAAGAGACTGCTGAAAAAATCCTTTGGCAGCGCCTGCAGTCTGGGCAGCCGCAAGCAGCCGTTGGGCACGCTGGCGCTGTATCTGACAGTGGCTGGCCTGTTCGCACTGTGCCCGTCGCCACGACCCTTTACCGAGCTGCTGCTGGATCGAGCCACCTATCGCGGCGTCACCGAGCGGTTGCTGCCTGGTGCGACCTGGTTGCCCGGTTTCCTGCGGCGCGCGCAGGCGGCACTGCCGGAGGAACGTTAGCCTACACTACAGGATGGGTGGGATTGCGATATGGATACGGGGGGTGGCGAGCGTGGCAGGTGGACAGGGCGGTAACAGGTGGCCGGTAACGCGCGTCCTGGGCATGACCTGTTTCCAGCGGGTCTGGCCGCTGGTTTTGGCGCTGCTGCTGGCGGGCATGGGTCTGCTCGGCGCCTCGGTGCTGGGTGGAGCGGAGCGCGGCCTGCTGCTGGTGGTGATCGCGGCGCTGCTGATGTTATCCGGGTGGCAGCAGGTGCGCGCCGAGTGCCAGCACCACCCTCTCGATGCGGAACGCCAGGAACTGTTGCAGCGCTTCCAGCAGGCCCAATCGGTTGGCCGCATTGGCAGTTGGGAATATAACCTGGCCACCGGCCAGATCTGGGGTTCGGATGAGGGTTTCCGCCTCTATGGTATGACGCCGCCGCCCGGCAATGTCCTGCCCGTTGTCGCCATCGAAGCCTGCATTCCCGAGCGCGAGCGTGTGCATCAGGCGCTGCTGGACCTGATCGAGCAGGGCTGCCCCTACGATCTGGAATTCACCATTCACCCGGCCAATGGTGACGCGCCGCTGGTGATCCATTCGGTCGCCAAACTGCTGTGCGATGCGCGCGGCGCGCCGCTGAAGGTCTGCGGGGTGATTCAGGATGTGACCGACCGCTATCGGGTCGAACAGGCGCTGGCCGACAGCGAGCAACGCTTTGAAATCTTTATGGCACAGTTGCCAGCAGCGGTGTTCATCAAGGACGTCGCCAGCGGCACCACCCTGTTCGCCAATCGCTACCTGGAAGAACTACTCGGCTGGCACGACTGGGCCGGCAAGACCACCGAGGAACTGCTGCCGGCGGAGGTGGCCGCCGCGATGGTGGCGGACGATCAGCAGACGCTGCGCGAGGGGCCGCGTCACTTTCGCGAAAGGGTCACCGATATCCACGGCCAGGACTATGTGTTTGAGACCTTCAAGTTTCCGATCCAGATTAATAGCCAGAACCGGCTGCTGGGCGGGATCTCGCTGGACATCACCGAGCGGGTGCGCACCGAGGAGGCCTTGCGCGAGAGCGAGCAGTGGCTGCGGCACATGGTCGAGAACCTGCCCGCCGGGGCGGTGTACATGAAGGGCAATCAGCTGTTCCTCAATCATGCCGCCGAAGTCATTACCGGCTATTCGCGCGATGAACTCACGACCCTCGATCTCTGGTTCGAGGCGCTCTATGGCGCGGCCAGCGTCCAGGTGCGCGAGTACTACGAGAACGATCGGCGCCAGCGCTTTCCTGCGACGCGCGTGGTACCGCTGCGCCGCAAGGATGGCGTCGAGCGCCTAGTGGAGTTCCTCGGCTATGCCTCCGAACAGGGCGAAATCTGGCTGCTGTCGGATGTAACCGAGCGCCAGCAGGCGGAGATGGCATCGCGGCGCTCGGCCGAGCGCTTGCGCCTGGTGAACGAGATCGACCGCGCCATTCTCAGTGCCCAGGCCCCGGCGCATGTCGCCGGTTCTACCCTGCGTGCGCTGCGTCAACTGATTCCCTGTCAGCGCGCCAGCGTGCTGTCGTTTGACTACGAGCATGCCGAAATCCGGGTTCTGGCGGTAGATGTCGAGGGTGAAACCGCGCTGGATACGCAGACGCGTTTTCCATTGGCAACGTGGAATCTGGACGCACTGGCTGCCGGCGAGGTCGTCGTGATCACCGATCTGCGCACGGCAGTGAATCCGCCGCCGCCCTGGCAAATGCTGAGCGCCGAGGGCATCGTGGCGGTGGCGATTCTTCCCCTGCGGGCCCACGGTGAACTGATCGGCACATTGAATCTGGGCGCCAATCAGCTGGGCTACTTCGACTGCAACAGCGAACAGTTGGAAGTCGCCACCGAAGTGGCCAATCAAATGGCGGTAGCCATCGAGCAGGGCCGGCTCTATGAGCAGGCGCGCCGTCACACTGAAGAGCTGGAGAAGCACGTCGCGGCGCGCACCGCGCAGTTGCAGGTCGCCAACCAGGAACTGGAGGCGTTTTCCTATTCGGTGTCGCACGACCTGCGCGCGCCGCTGCGCGCCATCGATGGCTTTTCGCGGATTGTCCTGGAGGATTTCGCTGAGCAGTTGCCGCTCAAGGGACAGCATTATCTGGGACTGGTACGCAGCGCCACCCAGCGCATGGGTCAGTTGATCGACGATCTGCTGGCCTTCTCGCGGCTCGGGCGCAAGCCGCTACGCCGGCAATGGCTGCAACCGGACGGTCTGGTGCGGCAGGTACTGGATGATTTGCACGCCGAACAGGCCGGACGGCGCATCGATCTGGTGATCGGTGCACTGCCGCCCTGTCAGGCTGATCCGGGCCTGTTGCAGCAGGTGTTCGCCAACCTGCTCGGCAATGCCCTCAAGTTCACCCGGGGACGCGATCCGGCGCGCATCGAAGTGGGCGGCGGTGAACAGGAGGGCAAGCCTTTGTATTTCGTGCGCGATAATGGCGTCGGTTTCGATATGCGCTATGCCGATAAGCTGTTTGGCGTGTTCCAGCGCCTGCACCGCGCCGAGGATTACGAAGGCACCGGCGTCGGTCTGGCACTGGTGCAGCGCATTATCAATCGGCATGGCGGGCGTATCTGGGGCGAGGCTGAACCAGAACACGGCGCGACGTTCTACTTCACGGTGGGCGACATGACTAAAACAGGCGAGGGTTGATCATGAATATTGGGCAGCCCGTTGAGATTCTGCTGGTCGAGGATAATCCAGACGATGTGATCTTGACGCTGCACGCGCTGCGCGCCCATCACCTGAGCAATCAGGTGCAGGTCGCGCGCGATGGCGAAGAGGCGCTGGCGTTTTTGTTTGACCCCGAAAAAAACGGCCCGCATGCGCCAAGCGGGCCGCGCCTGATCCTGCTGGATCTGAAGCTGCCCAAGCTGAACGGGCTGGAAGTGCTGCGCCAGATCAAGGCCGACCCGCGCACCCGATCGATTCCGGTGGTGGTGCTGACCGCCTCGCGCGAGGATCGCGATATTGAAACCTGCTATACGCTCGGCGCCAACAGCTACATCGTCAAGCCAGTGGATTTTGAGCAGTTCACCGCTGCCGTGCATACCCTGGGGCTGTATTGGCTGCTGCTGAATCAGGGTCCGGAGGGCTAGGTGTGATCAGGCGGCGGCCATGGCCAACCGCCTATCTTGAAGCAGGGACGTTTGCGCGGGGTGTTCAGGGTTGCGCGGTCGGCTTGGGGGTCTTGTCCTTGCTGTTAGCCAGCAATTCTGCCAACTGGGTCGGCGGCACATAGCCGGGCAGCATTTCACCGCTTTCCAGAATCAGGCTCGGCGTGCCGCGCACCCCCAGTTTCTGACCCAGATCGAACTGCGCCTGCACCGGATTCTCACAGGTCTTGCTGGGGACGGTCTCGCCACGCTTGGCCTGGGTCATTGCTGCCGGTCGATCATCGGCGCACCAGACCGCTACCGCCTTGTTGTAGGATTCGGAGCCGATGCCTTCGCGCGGGAACATCAGGTAACGTATCTTGATGCCTTCCTTGTTGTAGGCAGCGATCTGACTGTGCATCTTGCGGCAATAGCCGCAGTCGATATCGGTAAAGATCGTCACCGTGTGCTTGACCGCTCCCTCAGGCGCGAACACCACCATGTCCTTCTCGTTGAGGGCGGCGATGGCCTTGCCGCGCAGTTCACCGCGGCGGTTCTCGGTCAGGTTATCGCGTGAGCCGAGATCGATGACATCGCCCTGCAGCACGAAGCGGCCATCGCCGCTCAGATAGAGAATCTGTCCGCCGACCACCACTTCATACAGGCCGCTGATGGGCGCGGGCGCAACGCTATCGGGTTGCTGACCGCCCAGCGCGGCCTGCAGCTTGGTCAGGTCCGGCGCAGCCTGTGGCTTGGCCAGGTCCGGCGCAGGGTCGGCAGCGAAGGCGAAGCTGGCCTGGAGCAGGGCAAGGGTTAAAACGGTTTTACGCATTGCGATATCCAATTGTGAATGGCGACGGAATGACAACTAGAGAGTGTATGCCACCGGCAGGGTTCCCTGACACGGATCCGGCAGCGGCAGCGGCGACCACGCTGTGCCGGCAGGATTTCCACTTTGATC